>CAMYIJ010000062.1 GCA_947258375.1 uncultured Acidimicrobiaceae bacterium | reverse complement strand
CCGCAAGAACCGGGGGCCGATGACGCACACGCTCTCTAAGGTCCCGCCATGCGCATCGCGATCATTGAGCCGTACTTCGGGGGGTCCCACCAAGCCTAGGCCGAGGGCTATCGGGACCATTCGGTTCATGAGGTGGTGCTCGTCACACACGATGCCCGGTTCTGGAAGTGGCGCATGCACGGCAGCTACCTGACGCTGGCCGGCGAGTTTGCCACCCACGTCGAGAGCCACGGCCCGTTCGACCTTATCCTCGCTTCCGACATGGTTCACCTGGCGGCGTTCCTCGGAGCGGTTGGCCGGGCGCGTGCGGATGCGGCGGTGGTGCTCTACATGCACGAGAACCAGCTCAGCTATCCAATCTCGCCCCGTGACAACGTCGATGAGGCGTATGCCATGATCAACTGGGGTTCGATGCACGTCGCCGACGCGGTGTTTTTCAACTCCCGGTTCCACTACGACGCCTGGTTCGACGGGGTTGGTGCCCTGTTGAAGCGGTTCCCCGACTACCGGCACTCTGCGTTGCTTCCTGCCGTGAGAGAGAAGTCGAGCATCCTCCCGGTCGGAGTAGATCTGGCGCGCCTCGAGGGCGTCCGTTCGTCCAAGGCGGACCGACCGCTGATCCTGTGGAACCAGAGGTGGGACTTCGACAAGGGGCCGGCCCCTTTTGCCGACGCCATGATCGACCTGGCAGCCACCCACGACTTCGATATCGCCCTGGCGGGGGAGCAGATCGGCGAGCTTCCCGATTTCACCAGGCTGCAAGACGCGTTGCCCGAGAGGATGCTCCACGTCGGCCATGCCCCGGACGCCGACTACATCCGGCTGCTCGCCTCAGCGGACATCGTTGTCTCGACTGCTACCCAGGAGTTCTTCGGGATTGCCATCACTGAGGCGATATATTCGGGTGCCTTCCCGGTGCTACCCGACCGACTGGTCTACCCGGAGCGGATCCCCCTCGCGCACCACGCGGCCTGCCTGTACTCCGAGGGGGAATTGGTCGACCGGCTGCGCTGGGCCCTCGACAACCCCGCGGAGCGGGCAGCCGTGGTCGCAGAGCTCCGCCCCGTCATGGCCGCCTTCGACTGGAGCCAAGTCGCCCCCGCCTACGACACCGCTTTCGAAAGTGTTCGTGCGCTCGACAGCGGTACATAGTCGCCTCCTCAGGCCCCATCGCCGCCGAATTCGTGCGCAACGAAGACGTTCACCCGCCGCACCGCCCCATCGCGTCTGAAGATCTCGGCGCTGGTGCTCCGGTCGAGCACCGATCCCGGGAAACGGCGCACCGTCCCGTCGGCCAGCTCCACCTCGATGGCGCCCGGGCCCTCTCCAAGTGTCACGACGACCGGCACGTGGCACAGCGTCAGCCCTAGTGAATCTGCCGGCAGGTCGATTTCCTCAGAGGCGCCGTCGGCGGTGCGCACGTTCCAGCTCGTGGGCGCCGTTACGAAGGTCTCGGGTCGCAGCAGCACCGGCTCGACATGGATCTCGCCATCTCTGACACGGAGTCCCAGTTCCAGTAGACGCGTCAGGATCTCCTCCTTCACCTGCCCGGTCATGCCCGGTTGCTGGGCTCCGGCGTGAGCAGGGGTGTGGGAATAGGGATCCATCGGAAACGCTCCGAACTCGCCGGCCGTCTTCTCGAAGCCCAGTCCGGATCGCACCCGCCAGTAGAAAGCTGCGAGGCGACCGACCGTTTCCGGGTCGGAGCCGGCGTCGATCGCCTCGAGGATCGACTCCTGTACGGCTACCAACAGCTTCGCCACCATGTGCCAGTAGATCGAGCCGATTCCTTCGTAGCCGTACATCGAACCCGAGCGTCCGGTATAGGCATGGTGGTTGAACACGTCCTCGTAGGCGCCGGCCACCGCGTCGGCGTCGCGGGAGACAAGTTCCCGCCAGCGATCGTCCTGCGCCAGGCGATCGAGTTCCGCCATGAGCGCCGGCCGGTTGACGCATCGCGGGCCGAACCGGTAGCGGCCTTCCCCATCGACCTCGATGATCGAGCCGTCGCCGTTGGCAGCGAGCTCGCCGAGCAACGGGATCCCGGAGACAACTGAATCCGGGACAACGGCCTTGTCGAGGAAGGAAGGCAACCCCCGCGCCGGATACAGCATGAAGCTGTTCTGGTCGGGCCGATACATCGCACTCGCGAACAGCGCATCGAGGACCTCGACCTTCTCGTCGGCAGAGAGCAGACCGCAGCTCAGGACGGCCACCTGGCCTTCTAGCATCGGCTGCAGATGCTCGACCGCGGCTGCGGATGCGTCTCCTTCATCGAAGTTGATCAGGTTGTAGGCGTGGTATAGCGCGTCGGGACGTCTGTTGCTCCGGATCGTGTCGTCGAGGTGCCGAACCGCCGATTGGAATAGTGTCACGAGCTCGGCCAGCTGAACCGGCGTCGTGCCGCTGAAGCCGACCGCGTAAATGTCGGCCCGATAGTCGGAGAACGCGCTTCCGAGACTGTCGACGACTCGCCGGCGGCGAACGTCGTCGAGCTTGCCACCCGGGTAGTTGGCATTGTCTTCGAGTACTGCCGCGATCCTCGAGGCCCATTGGGCGACCTCGGTCGACAGGTCGGCAACATCGAGGCCGGAGCGTTCCAGGAGCATCGCCAAATGGTCGAGATGGCTGCGGAGATGGCACACCGTGACCATCGAGAGTCCGTTACCGACGAGGGCATTGTTGGCGTCGTTCCATTCAGGCCGCTGTGTGTTCATCCAAATGCCGCCGTCCGGGACGAGGTTCGAGAGTTTGGCCAGCGTCGGCACGAGCAGCTTCTCGACCATCGATACCAGGTAGACATCACCCGCGGCGGAGGGCACCAGCTTGCCGTCGCCGCCCAACTCTGTGACCCGTGCGGCGCTGCGCTCCGCGGCGGCGTCGTCGAACTCGATGGTGGAGCGCGGATCACGGATGATCGCCTCGTAGGGGTCGATGCGGTAGGGAACATCGGCGTAGGCGAACCGCCGTTCTCCGAGCATCCCGTCGAGAGCCGTCGGCTTGTAGCGCTGCATCATCATGAGGAGCCGATCGAGATAGACGATCTGGTGGTCACCCCAATAGCCGATGTTCGCCCAAGGATTGTCCGGTTCGGGCACTTCCCAGTCGATCCCGTCCGAGGTTATCCGGTAGGGGTTGAAGCCGTCGGGCGTCGAGGCGTTCAGAAACACCGCCACCACGCTCGGCAGATACTCGGGAAAACTGGTGCACAGCGCTTCCCAGTTCTGGAAAATATCGCGCCAGTTGCCCTCGTAGTGGACCACCGGCCGGCCGTCGTCGTCGCGCACCCTTATCGAGAATGCGTTCCAAGGCCTGCTGGGGTCGCCGTGGCGCCTGGAGAACGTGACGGGCAGGTATTCGCGGGCCAGTCGCATCAGCTGTGGATCGGTGCTGACGTCCGCGTATTCGAGGAGGGCGGCGCGGTCGATTCGGTCGGGAAGAGCATCGAACGCCGACTCGTGACGGGCGGCAACTGGGCGGTTGCGCCTTCGCAGGAATGTTGCGAATTCATCGCGGACAATCTCGGTCGCAGAGTTGAACAAACCGCCCCGCATGGTGTTGAAGGCAACATTGGCGAGGTGGTGGGCGGCCGCCATGCGGTCGCCTGTGTGCTGCATCCCGTCCGCAGAGGCCAGCAGTGCCGCCAGTGACTCTGTGCCGGCGTGGATCGATTCTGTGATGGCGGGCTGCGGATCGTCCGACGAGAGGAAGCGGAGTAGCTCGACGACTTGCCGCTGCCGACGGGCAACGTCGGTGACAATGGTCCACTCCACGGTATCCCCGGCGGGAACAACCTGATGCGATTCGAGCAGGTAGGCCCCGGGCCTTCCCGTTACCACACGGTCCGAGTCGGGAGCACGTCCGGCCCGGAAGATCTCGATCGCGGACGGATCGAGCAAGACTCGCGCATCGTTGAGCCCGGTGGACCAAGCCACCGTAGCGGTAAGCGCTTCGCCGGGCTCCGCCCTGTCCGAGATGAGCGATTCGAGGGAGAAGACGGCGAGCTTGGTTGCCGCGTCGATCAGCTCGCTTCTTCGATAGGCGTTGGTGAGGTTGCTCATCGCCCGGTATGTTGCCGGATCAACACCGTGGGGGAGGAGGTTCAGCAGCCCGTCGACCAGATCGACTCCGACGACGTGGTTACCCGCGTTTGCGAGAGAAGCCGTTCTGATGAACCCGAAGCGGTCGCTGCTGGTCATCCGATAGCGGAATACCAGGCCGAGCCTCTCGTTGACCTCCTCGAACACCAGCTGGTTGCCGACGACGGATTTGTAGATGTTTCGCCTTACCACCGGAGAGGCGCGACCGTGGAGTGGCAGCCACGTCCAAATCGTGTCGGCGCGCCGGCCGCGTACGACGGTTGTGGGGCCGGTCACCCCGTTCGCAACGTGGAGCCGATCGTCGGTTTCGTAAGGGAACAGCGCCGAGTTGGCGTCGCGCCGACCGGCCGTTAGGCCGCCGCGGCTGGAGACGAACATCCAGTGGTCGCCCCCACTCAGAATGCTCATCAAGAACGGGGGAAGTCGGTCGACGTCGGGGATACCGTAGAAGGGCTCCCCGTCGAACTCGACGAACCTCTCTTCGCGGAGATCGGCGTATGGCATGGCAATCAGTCTCGCTGCCTCTGAAGCAAATCGCTGACATTTATCGGCTACGTCGCCATGACGGAGCCACCGAGGTCTGGAGAAGCCAGAACTCGCAAGGAAACCGTAGGCGTTTCCTAGCCGATGGGGTCGCGGCGGTCGAAGCGGTGGAGGGCGTCGATGAAGCGGACCGTGCCCGTGTGGGAGCGCATAACTACGGTGTTGGTGCGTGCGCCGTCTCCTGTGAACACAACCCCTTCGAGGAGATCGCCGGTTGACACCCCTGTCGCCGCAAAGAAGGTGTGGTCGGAATCGACCAGGTCGCGGGTGGTGAGCACCCGGTTGAGGTCGATGCCCTCGTCTGCGGCGTACTGCCGTTCCGATTCGTCGCGGGGCCACACCTTGCACTGGATCTCACCGCCCACTGCCAGCATGGCGCAAGCCGCGGTCACCGCCTCCGGCGAGCCGCCGATGCCGAAAAGTATGTCGACATGGCTGTCCTCTTTGGCCGTGGCGATGGCCGCCGAGATGTCACCGTCTGTGATGAGCTGGATGCGTGCTCCTGCCCGGCGCACCGCCGTGATAAACGGCTCGTTGCGGGGCCTGTCCAGGATGATGGCCGTGACGTCACCGACCCGTTTGTCGAGCGCTTTGGCCACCTTCTTGAGGTTGTCCTCCACCGGGGCTTCGATGTCGATCGAACCGGCGGCGTGCTCCCCGACGGCGATCTTGTCCATGTAGACCAGGCTGCCGGGAGCAAACATGGTTCCCCGCTCGGCGACCGCGATGACGGCGAGCGCCCCGCCGATCCCGAGTGCAGTCAATCTGGTGCCGTCGACCGGGTCGACCGCCACGTCGACTTTGGGGCCGGTACCGTCGCCCACCTTCTCCCCGTTGAAGAGCATGGGGGCCTCGTCTTTCTCGCCCTCGCCGATGACGACAACGCCATCGATGTCGACACCTGACAGCATCTTGCGCATAGCGTCGACGGCCGCCTGATCGACGGCAATCTTGTCGCCGCGACCAAGATGACGAGCCGCGGCAATGGCGGCTGCCTCGGTGACCCGCGTGAGCTCCATTGCGAGGTTGCGATCCGGTCGGGCGGGCTTGGGGTGGGCGTGTGATGCTGAACTGCTTGTCATGATTCAGCTCCCGACCTTGAGAATCATCGCGTCGCCCTGGCCACCGCCGCCGCAAAGGGCGGCACCCCCGTAACCTCCGCCGCGATGCTGGAGCGCGTTTATGAGGGTCACGATGATACGTGCCCCCGTGGCACCCAGTGGATGGCCCAGCGCGACGGCGCCCCCGTTGACGTTGACCTTTGCCGTGTCGAGGTCGAGCATCCTCGCCGACCACAGAGAAACTGCGGCAAACGCCTCGTTGAACTCGATCAGTTTGAGATCACTCAGCTCGAGACCGCCGTGCTTGAGAGCAATCCGCAGCGCCTCGGCAGGGCGCTCGTGGAGCGTCGCGTCGGGTCCGGCCGTCTGGCCGTAGCTGATGATCTCGGCGATGATCGGTAGCCCGGCCGCCTCCGCCGCGGCCCGGTCGGCGACAACCAGGGCGGCGCCACCGTCCGACACCTGGGAGGCGTTGCCGGCGGTGATCGTGCCGTCGCCGACAAAGGCCGGTCGCAGCTTGGCAAGCGATTCAGGTGTTGTGCCTCGCCGGATCCCCTCGTCATGTTCGACAACAACCGGATCGCCACGTCGCTGGGCTACCGAGATGGCTGTGATCTCGTCGGCGAACTCGCCGCTATCGGTGGCAGCGGCGGCTCTCTCGTGGCTGGCGGCGGCCCACTCGTCCTGCTCTTCCCGTCCGATGTCGAGGAGGCGGTTCTTCGTGTCGGAGGACTCGCCCATGGTGCAATGGTCGAAGGCGCACCACAGGCCATCATGGGTCAACGCATCGACGAGGGTGGTGTCACCGATGCCGAGTCCCTGGCGGGCCTTGGGGAGCACGTACGGCGCATTGGTCATCGACTCCATGCCTCCGGCAACCAGGAATTGCGCCTCACCCAAGCGAACCCGGCGCCCGGCCTCCGCGACGGCGGCCATACCGGAAAGGCACACCTTGTTGATCGTCATGGCCGGTACCGTCATCGGGACTCCGGCCGCCCTGGCAGCTTGTCGAGATGTGATCTGGCCCTGACCGGCCTGAATAACGTGGCCCAGGAGGACTTCGTCGACCCGTTCGCCTGTCAGCGTGGCACGGTCGAGCGCCGCCGAGATGGCCGCCCCTCCCAACTCCATTGCGGTAAGTGAGGTGAATGCTCCGTTGAAACGACCGATCGGCGTCCGAACGGCGGAGCAGATGACAGGGTTCGCCACTGAGCCTCCTGTGATTGGTGGGCTTACCCACAGGATACCGGCGCCTCACCTCCCCTGAGCCGGAACTGTCGGCGAGCTCTGTCGCCTCTCGTTTGATAGGAGATTCGCAATTGAGCAGGGTTTCGCCGTGGACGCACTCGTCATGGAGGTTCTTGCCGCCATCCACGGTGTCGTTGCCGGGTCCCCGCCGAGAGCGGGCCAGATGCGGTTAGGGGCTTCGTCCTCTGTCGTCGCCAGCAACCCGTTCGATACGCTGAGCCCATTCCTTGGAAGGGGACTCTCTTGGAGAAGCTCGACTCTTTCAACCCTCGAACCGGCGGACTCATTGGATCTGTGGTGACGACCGAACCCGAGGAAATCCCGGGCATCGTCGAACAGTCCCGAGCGGCTTTCAATCGATGGTCTGCGACCGGCCACGAGGAACGGCGCCGCCACCTGAAGGCTTTCAAGAGGGTTCTGTTGGACAACATGGATCGTCTGGCGGAGATGCTGCATGAGGAGACCGGCAAGGACCGGGCAGATGCCTGTGTGGGCGATGTCAATCCGGCTATCAGTCTGGTGGACTACTACTCCCGAAAGGCCGAGAAACTCCTCCAGCCGCGTCGGGCGGCAACCCGGCCGATGATCATGACGCGTGGATGGACCGAGTATCACCCGCGGGGCGTGGTGGCAGTGATCCCGGCCTACAACTTCCCTCTCCTCCTGACGTTGGTCTCGGTTGTGCCGGCCCTAGCAGCCGGGTGCTCGGTAATCCTCAAGCCGTCTGAACTGACACCGCTCACGGGTCAGCTGATCGGCGACCTCTTCCACGAGGCCGGTATCCCGGCCGACCTGGTTCAGGTCATTCAGGGCGGCGCCGCGACCGGGGCCGCTCTGGTCGGTGCAGATGTCGACCTCGTCGTGTTCACCGGGTCACCGGGCACGGGGCGAAAGGTGGCACAGGAGGCGGTCGGGAAGCTGACTCCGACCATTCTGGAACTGGGTGGCAAGGACGCCATGATCGTCTTGGAGGATGCCGACGTGATCCACGCGGCCCGCGGAGCGGTGTGGGGTAGCACCTTGAACGCCGGCCAGGTGTGCATCAGTGTTGAACGTGTCTACGTTGTCGAGGCGGTCGCTCAGCCATTCCTCGAGGAGATGGAACGGGCGATGGACGAAGTCACCGCCGGCACCAATGATCGGCGAGATATCGGCGCCATCATCGACCCGCAACAGATGGAGATCCTCAACTCTCACGTGGCCGATGCGCTGTCCAAGGGTGCGACGCTTCGGCGCGGCGGACACGAGGTCACCTCCACCTCTGGCTCCTTCTATGCGCCGACCATGCTCACCGACGTGGACCACTCGATGAAGGTGATGACGGAGGAGACATTTGGGCCGGTGGTTGCCGTTATGCAAGTACCGGACGAGGAGACTGCTATTCACCTGGCCAACGATTCCCGGTATGGATTGCACGGCTCGGTCTGGTCGAAGGACAAGCGTCGCGCAGCTGCCGTTGCGTCCCGCCTCCACACCGGCACCGTGGCGATCAATGACCACATGATCAATCTCTACGTCCCGGCGCTCCCGTTCGGCGGGGTGAAGGACTCTGGGTACGGTGTAGAAGCCGGCCCCGAAGGAATCCGATCGTTTTGTTACACGCAGAGCTTCACCTCGCCGCGATGGATGTCCACATCCCGGTTGCTGCTCGGCGGTAGATGGAACCCGCGTCGGTTCGGACCGCGCTACTGGCGTAACTTCGCCCGGCTGCTCTACCGGTGGTAGAGGACCGCTGCTACGGAGCGATGTCCTCGGCCGGTTCGACGTCTGCCCAGGCCGTGGCGTTGTAGTTGTGAGACGGAAGCGGGGCCACCGTTTGCCTGGGCCGCCAGGCCAGAACCCAGGAACTCTGGCGCGGGCGTGTAGCCGGAGTTGCCTGGGCCGCAGCGTCTTCGGTGGCCAGGTGCTCGACAACGGCCATGATCGCTGCCGTTTCATGGGGGCCGGCGCCGCCGGCAATCACCGGGAGCGGAGTGGAATCATTCATCAGGCAACTCTACGAGTTCGATGAGCGTCCCGGCGAATGTGGCCGGGTGGACGAAGGCGATCTTGGCGCCCCGGCCGCCTGTTCGGGCCGTTTCATCGATGAGGCGAGCCCCTTGGGAGCGCAGTTCGTCGAGAGCCGCATCGATGTCGGGAACGGCGTAAGCGATGTGATGGAGGCCCTCGCCGTGCTTGGCAAGGAACCGGCCCACAGGGGTGTCGTCCGCCAGCGGTGCCAGGAGCTGAACAAACGATCCACCAACCGGGATCATCGCTTCATCGACCCCCTGCTCTTCCACGTCCTCGCGCCACATCGGCTCCGCGCCATACAGCCGCCTGTGGTGGTCGATTGCTTCGTCCATGTCATGGACGGCGATCGCCACGTGGTCGATGTTGTAGATCATGGCCTTGTCGCCCAAATCAGGTTTCGGCTTTCGTTCGAAGCAGGCTTCGAACGAGTTGCTCGGCGCCGTCCTGTGGACGCCGCCTCGTAGTTGGGCAGCCTCTCGGCCGCTCTCGTCTCCGAAATGCGCCGCGCATGTCGCTGCATTTCGAATGCATGGGCGGTTGACAACGCTTTCAACTTTCCCCTGCTTTCTTGGTCTGGTGGGTTTCGTGGTCTTCTACAACGTAGTGGGCGATTCGCTCGATGAGAGCGATGAGGAGGCCGATGCCCATCAGGATGACCATGACCGTGACGAGCTTGGATGCTGCTCGATCCGGAGTCAGGTCGCCGTAGCCCACTGTGGTGAGTGTGATCACCGTGAAGTAGAAGGAGTCCAGCCAGCTCCATCCCTCGACCGCACGATAGAAGACCGTTGCTGAGCCGACTATCAGGCTGACCAGGTAGAACAGGCCTCGGAAGGCCGGCTCTTGGAAGCCGTGCCGCACGGCCCGGAAGAATCGAACTGCCACAGCCCAAATCGCAATCAAAACCGACCTCCCGACGACTCCGCCCGAGGCTAGTGGAGCGAAGTGGTCGCCCCCATCGCGTTCGTTGTGCTTAGAACGCGGAATTTCAGCGGTTTAAGCACAACGAACGCGCTCGCTAGCCCGTTCGCCGGATCGGCGTGACGGTGTCCTCGGAAGCCGCGGCCGATTCAGCTTCGTCGTCCGGAGCGCTGAGGATGGTGAACAGGAACTGCGCGCCGGTCGGGAAGCGGGGCTCGAACCACAGATCGCCGCCCATGGCTCGGGCCAGCTTGCGGGCGATCGGCAGTCCGAGGCCGACACCTTCTGAGCGGGCATCTCCCCTCACGGCCTGTTCGAAGTGCTCGAAGATGCGTTCCCGGTCCTCAACCGGAATCCCGGTCCCGTTGTCGGCGATGACGACCTTGTAGCTCTCGCCGGTCAACTCGCCGGCGATCAGCACCTGGTCGCCGCCATACTTGCGAGCGTTCTCGAGAAGATTCCGGAAGATCTGCCGCACCCGATTGGGATCGGCGGTCACCCGGATGTCGGCCGGGATGTCTATCTGGACTTCGCGGGTGGTTCCCGTGAAGACGAGGCGGCTCACCTCGTATGCCTCGTCGCGTAGCGCGATTATGCCCGGCTCGAGGCGCAGCCGACCCGCCTCCAGGCGGGGGATCACGAGGATGTCCTCGACAAGGTTCGACAGGTGCTGCGTTTCCCCGCGCATGATGAGGAGGAACTCGTCCACCTCGTTTGGCGGCAATTGCGACCAGCTCTCGCGGAGAGTGTCGGAGAAGCCGTTGATTGAGGTCAGCGGAGTCCGCAACTCGTGGCTGACCATGGAGACGAACTCGTCTTTCAGTTCGACGGCACGCTTCTCGGCCTCTAGGGCCTCCCGGTGGCGCGCTTCAGCCGTAAACAGAGCCTGGCCGGTGGCATATAGCAAACGGGCGACCACGACCGCGGCGGCGACGACGGCTCCGATGTCAACGACGGAGCCTTCCGCACCGATCTCCACCAGTGGCCCGACTAGAGCGATTGGAATGGCCCAGAGGGCCCCGTACACGATGACTCCGGCGGCCTGTGTCAGCGGGAGGAGGAGCAGCGAGCCCACGACCAAATACACAAAGCCGGCACCCTCGACGCCCCCGGAGAAGCCGCGAGCCATGCTGACACCCCCGACGAGGGTGGCGTCGATCACGAGCGAAGGAACGGCCGAGGAACCGTGGTTGCGGGCCCAGAGTCCTTGAGTCGTGACGACGAGAGCGCCCGCCAGCAGGATCGGGACGGTGGCGACTGACTCTTGCCAAAGCGACAGCGCAGCAATTGTGACCACGATTCCGCCGAGAACCCGGGCTCCGTTGTACGACCGGCGGACGTCGGCGTACTGAATCGGCGCGGCGTATCTTGATATTCCGTCTGACATGCGTCTACGCGACCTGGGTGGGACAGTGTCTAGTTACCTATTGGTAGTTATCGGCCCCGGCCGGCGCTCCTTGACACTCTCAGACAAGGCGGTCCCGGAAGGTCACCAGTTCTTCCAGGGCCGAGTCGGGCACTACCAGGTCGCCTTTGCCGACGCCGATTTGGAGACTCGGCTTGTAACTTCCGTGGTAATCCGAACCGCCCGTGGCAACGATGCCCAGCCCCGCGCAGATGTCTGCCAGGTGGGCGCGGAACTCCGGCTGGTACTCGCCGTAATACGCTTCGATTCCGCCGAGGCCGGCCGCGACCAGCTCCTCGAAGGCGCTCCAGTAGCCCCCGTCGGGGACTCCCAAGGTGTGCGGATGGGCGATGGACGTAACGGCACCGGATTGTGCCGCCAATCCGATAGCTTCGTGAGCCTCCAGCCGGGCGCGGGGTAGATAGGCGGGACGTCCGGTGGCGAGATAGCGATCGAAGGCGTGGCTGATGGTTTCGGCGTGGCCCTTTTGCACGAGAACGGCTGCAAAGTGGGGACGGCCGACACCCGTTCCACCCGCTTCGGCCCAGACCTCCTCGTAGGAGATCTCCACGCCGAGCGCGTTGAGGCGGTCGACCATACGCTCGTTGCGATTGCTGCGGCTCTCCTGGATTTCCTGCAGGCGATCCTGCAGCGGCCCAGGGCCCGGCTCGAGGAAATACACCAGCAGGTGCATCGGATCACCATTCCATGCCACCGAGAGCTCTGTTCCGGAGATCAACCCGATGCCGGCTGCGGCAGCCGCGGCCCGGGCTCGCCCGATGCCGTCGAGGTTGTCGTGATCGGTGAGTGCGATCGCCGACAGCCCCCTCTCGGCCGCGATCCGCACAATCGTTTCAGGGTCCTCGGTGCCGTCAGAGAAGATCGAGTGGAGGTGGAGGTCGACTGCCACTCGGGGCGGCTCCCTAGGGGGCTTCTGTTGATTCGACCAGGGTGGTCGTGGTTGTGGCTACCGGCTCGTCGTCCGAGCCGCTGAAGATCCAGCTCGACACGATGAAAAGCACGACGACCACGATCGCAATCCTGGACCATCTGATGGCCCGGGACTTAATGGTGGCTCGAGTCTGCTGCTTCTTCAGCTCGGCCTGGCGCAACTCGCGGTTGGCGCGCTGCCGGTCTCTCTTGGTTGTTGCCATGTCCCAGGAACTATAGGAAGCCCGGCCCCCGGCGCGTCAATCGAATCCTTCGATTGTGATCGACTCGATGTAGACGGTCTCGAGGGGCACACTCGTCTCACCACGAGCACTTGTCCCCAGAGGCACGTTGGCGATGGCCGTCAGGGTGTCGAAGCCATCGACGACCGATCCGAACGCGCTGTATTGAGGAGGAAGCCCGGAGTCGCCGATCATGATGAAGAACTGTGAGCCCGTGGAGTTCGGCCCGGCATTCGCCATGGCCAGTACACCGGTCGAATACTCGAAGCCCGGGGGCGGGAGCTCGTCGGGAACGACGTAGCCGGGACCTCCTCGCCCGGTGCCGGTAGGGTCGCCGGCCTGAATAACGAAGCCGGGCAGCACGCGGTGGGTGACCGATCCGTCGAAGTAGCCCTCCGTTGCCAGGAACACAAAGGAGTTCACAGTCTCCGGTGCGGCGGCTGGATCGAGCTCCAGAACGATCAGCCCGCACGAAGTCTTGACGGTGGCTCGCACCTTGACGTTGGCTTCGAGCTGCATGTCGGCGGGGGCGGCGTATTCCTGGGCTTCGTTCTCCACAGGCAGGGCGGCGCCACATGCTGCGGGCTGGGCGCGGAACCCGGAGTAGTCCGACGGGGGCACTCCCGGTCGAGCAGTCGTCGATAGCGGGACGAGCGGCGCGGTCGTCGTTGGGGCTTCGGCGGTGGTGACGGGGGCCGCGGTCGTCGTTGGGGCTTCGGCGGTGGTGACGGGGGCCGCGGTCGTCGCATCGGTGCCTTCTCCACACGCTGCGAGGAGCAGCAGTCCGGCGGCGGCAAGGGCAATGGTGCTGTTGGTTCGAGTCATCAGAATCACCGGCGGAGGTTAGATGAGAGCCGGGGTTAGGCCGGTACACTCGGCGACCTATGGCGTTGATAGTCCAGAAATACGGCGGAACCTCAGTCGGCACCGCCGAACGCATCAAGCGTGTCGCCGGCCGCGTCGCAGAGACCCACAACGCCGGCAACGATGTCGTGGTCGTCGTCTCGGCGATGGGGAAGGGCACCGACGACCTCATAGCCCTCGCCGCCGACGTCACCTCGAATCCGTATCCGCGCGAGATGGACATGCTGCTCACCGCCGGCGAGCGAATCTCGATGGCCCTGTGTGCCATGGCAATCCACGATCTCGGTGTCCCGGCGATGAGCCTGACCGGATCGCAGGCCGGCATCCTCACGACGTCGGTCCACGGGCAGGCCGAGATCCTCGACATTCGAGCCGACCGGGTACGCCGGGGCCTCGATGACGGCATGGTTGTGATCGTGGCGGGCTTCCAGGGGGTCGATCCGGTGGCCAAGGAGGTCACGACCCTGGGTCGCGGCGGGTCCGACGCCACCGCGGTGGCTCTAGCCGCGTCGCTGGGCGCCGATGTCTGCGAGATCTACACCGATGTCGATGGTGTGTTCACGGCGGATCCCCGGGTCATTCCCGATGCCCGCAAGCTCGATGAGGTTTCCTTCGAGGAGATGCTGGAGCTGGCCGGTGCCGGTGCCGGTGTTCTGATGGCCCGTTCGGTGGAGGTCGGGCGCCGCTACAAGATTCCCATTCACGTCCGTTCGTCCTTTCACAGCGGCGAAGGAACCTGGGTCAAGGAGGAGACGATGGAAGAACCGATTGTCCGCGGCGTGGCCCACGACAGTTCGGAAGCCAAGGTCACGGTTCATGGTGTGCCGGACAAGCCGGGTGTGGCTGCCGACATCTTCGAGGGGCTGGCCGGTGCCGACGTGCTCGTTGACATGATCGTTCAGAACGTCTCGATCGAAGGGGTCACCGACATCTCCTTCACGGTGCCCAAGGCCTCGATCGACCGGGCGCGCACGATCGCGGAGCGAACGGCTGCCGATATGGGTGCGCGCGGGGTCGACATCGATTCCAACATTGCGAAGGTGTCGCTGGTGGGCGCCGGCATGAAGAGCGAGTTGGGGATCGCCAGCCGCATGTTCCGCATCCTCTCGGATCACCAGATCAACATCGAGATGATCTCTACTTCACCGATCCGGATATCCTGCGTTGTGCGAGGCGACGATGTGGAAGCGGCCGTAGGTGCGCTCCACGACGGATTCCAGCCTCCCGCGAGCCCCACAGAGGAGTAGACCGATGTCGAGCCAACGTGTTGCCATTGTCGGAGCCACTGGTGCCGTCGGCACGACGATGCTCGAGATCCTCACGTCCCGGCGTGTGCCGGTGTCTGAGCTGCGCCTGATGGCGTCGAGCCGCTCTGCCGGTCGGGTGGTACCGACAAGCTGGGGAGACGTCACAGTGGAGGATCTGGCGACCGCCGATCCTGCCGGCATCGACATCGCCCTGTTCTCCGCGGGCGGGGGCCGTTCGAAGGAATACGCTCCCCAATTCGCGGCAGCCGGGGCCGTCGTGATCGACAACAGCTCCGCTTTCCGCATGGACGACGCAGTGCCGCTGGTGGTCGCCGATGTCAACGATCACGCCGTGGCCGACCACCACGGGATCATCGCCAACCCCAACTGCACCACGATGACGGTGATGATGGCAGCCGGCCCGCTTCACAAGGCAGCCGGGCTCGAGCGGATGGCCGCCACTTCATACCAGTCGGTATCCGGTTCCGGCCAGACGGGCATGGACGTCCTGGCGCACGAGATCGATGTTCTCGGCAAGGATCGTCAATTGCTGGCAGGCGGCGGCTGGTCGGAGCCCGGCAGTGACCTGTACTCGCGGCCAATCGGGTTCAACGTGCTTCCCCACGCCGGCAGCTTCACCGAGCAGGGCTACACCGACGAGGAATGGAAGCTCGTTAACGAGACCCGCAAGATCCTCGAGGCGCCCGACGCGCTGGTCGAGCCGACCTGTGTCCGGGTGCCGGTCATGGTGGGTCACGGAATCGCCGCCACGATGTTCTTCTCCCGTCCGGTCGATGTCGACGAGGCGACCTCGATCCTTTCTGCGGCGCCGGGCGCACAAGTGTGGGGTGACGACAAGGTTCCAACGCCGCTCGATAGCGCCGGGATCGACGATGTGCTTGTCGGTCGAATCCGCTCCACCCTGGGTGAACCGGGTGGCATCAGTCTGTGGACCGTCGGCGACAACCTGCGCAAAGGCGCCGCGCTCAACGCAGTGCAGATCGCCGAGCTGCTGATCTAAACGCGGGCATCGCAGCTTCATCGGAACTTCATGAAGCCGACGTAGGTGGCTTCACGCGAGTTTGTTCTCATTGTGGTGTGGACCAGGAGAACGAAAGGAGTCCGCGATGAGAAAGACTCTGCTGGCACTGGGACTGGCCGTAGCCATGGCTGTTCCCGCCAGCGCCGCAATTGCCCAGTCGGCTTCGGTTGATGGGGACGGCAGCAATCCCGCGGCTACGGTCGACCAGAACCGGGATCAAGTGCGCGAACAGGCGCGGAATCAGGTGCGGGATCCGGCGGCGCGGAATCAGGTGCGGGATCCGGCGACGTGTGATGGCACGTGTCCCGGTGGTGGTGCCGATGCCGTGACGCCGCTTGTGGCTCGTGAGCAGGAACGCGAGCAGGAGCGGAATCAGGTGCAGGTGCAGGACCCGGCCGCGAACAATGGCGAGTGCCCTCTCGGTAATACTCCCGCCGGGCCCAAGGGCCCCCATGGCTCGGGCGACGGTACCGGCAACGGCGCCGGCCCCGGCGACGGGAGCGGGCCGCTGCATGAAGGTCCAGCCGACGGCACAGGAAGGCAGTTCGGTCGCAACGGCCGGTAGACGCCCGACCGGCACACGATTGGGTGGGGCGCAAAGAGGCGTCCCACCCAATCCTTTCTAGGATTGGGGCGATGACTGCACCAGCGAAGATCCTGGTCGTCGATGATGAGACCAACCTGCGCAAGCTGGTCGGCTCGTACCTCCGGGCCGAGGGGTACGAGGTTGCCGAGGCGGTCGACGGCGCGGAAGCGGTGAAGTCGGTCCGGCAACGGCAACCAGACCTGGTGGTTCTCGACGTTCGGATGCCGGGCATGGACGGTGTCGAGGCGCTGCGTGAGATCCGCACCTTCTCGGAAGTCTTCGTGATCATGCTCACCGCTCGTGCCGAGGAAGCCGACAAGGTGATCGGCCTCTCGGTTGGCGCCGACGACTATCTGACAAAACCGTTCAGTCCTCGCGAGATGGTCGCCCGGGTGAAGGCGGTGCTGCGCCGCAGCCGGACGGACCGGGGCGGGATCGACGAGGAGCTGTTGACTTTCCCCGGCCTCGCGATTGATCCGGCCCGCCGCACGGTCACCGTGGCCAATACCGAGAGGCAGGTGACTGCCCTCGAGTTTGATCTGCTGGCCGCCCTTGCTTCCCAGCCGGGCCGTGTGTTCTCCCGTCGCCAGCTGCTCGAGGCTGTGTGGGGATGGGACTTCGTCGGAGATGAGCGCGTCGTCGATGTCCACATCAGGAACATTCGGCATGCACTCGGTGACTCCGCGACCGACCCGGCGGTCATCGGAACCGTGCGGGGAGTGGGCTACCGGTTCCTTCCGGAGCCGCTATGAAACGGCGCCGCACTCTGCGGAGCGAGCTGATCGCTACCTATGTGGCTCTGGTGACCGTGGTCACGGCCGTCGGTTTCGTGACGATCCGGCTGCTGACACCGGCCCTCTTCGAACGTCGGGTCCAGTCACGCGGCGACGGGTTCGGAGGGCCGCGGGGCACCGGCGGCGGTGGTGTCGGCGGAACGGGCGGTGTTGAGGGAACGGGTGGTGTTGACAGTACTGGCGGAGTCGGGAGCACGGCTGGTCCCGGCGGGACGGGGGGTCCAGGCGGGACCGGCGGTACAGGGGGTCCAGGTGGGACCGGCAGTACGGGCAGTACGGGTGGGACCGGCAGCACCGGGGGGACCGGCGGTACAGGGGGTCCAGGCGGGACTGGCAGTACAGGGGGGACGGGTGGGAGTAGCGGTACAGGGGGCACCGGCGGGACCGGCAGCACAGGCGGTACAGGTGGGAGCGGCGGTACAGGGGGCAACGGGGGCACCGGCAGCGAGCTGGAGGGGTTAGGCGGCGGCAGCGGTATCGAAGCGATGGGAAACGGCGGAGCCGCCGGAGCAGCGGGAGCCCCCTCAGAGGTCATAGTCGAAGTCCCCAGCGAGATCACCAACTCGTATGACGACGCGCTCACCCTTGCGCTCACGATCTCTGCCATCGTGGGGATCGTCCTCGCCGTCATCATCGCCACATGGATCACCCGGCGGATCCTCCGCGGCCTGAGCTCAATGCAGATCGCCACCGGCCGGCTGGCGGCCGGGGACTATGAGCATCACATCCCGGAGCCGGCCGAAGCTGAACTCGCCGACCTCGCCCGATCGATCAACATGCTCGGAGCAGAGCTGGCGTCAACCGAGCGGACCAGGGGACGGCTGGTCTCGGATCTGGCCCACGAGCTACGCAACCCGCTGGCGACCATCGAGGGCTACATGGAGGGTCTCATCGACGGTGTGCTGCCCGCCACCACTGAGACGTACTCCACGATCGCAGCCGAAGCCCATCGGCTCCAGAGGCTGACCGCCGACCTGTCGCTGCTCTCGCAGGCCCAGGAGGGAGCCCTCGACCTGCGGCTCACCGATACTGACCTCGGTGCCATCGTCCAGGCCGTCGCCGACCGGCTGCGGCCGCAATTCCAGAGCAAGGGCGTCCGTCTCACTGTCGACATCGCTGACCCGTTGCCCGTCACCGGCGATGGCGATCGGCTCACTCAGGCTCTCGTCAACGTCGTGGGAAACGCTCTCACCCACACGCCGGCAGGGGGCGCAGTCGCGATCACCGGCGGATTCGCCTCGGGCTCGGCCCATCTCTCAATCGTCGATAGCGGCGCCGGCATCCCGCCGGATCATCTCGAGACGATATTCGACCGTTTCACTCGGCTCGACGCCAACACCGGAGGCACAGGGATCGGCCTGAACATCGCCCGGACGATCGCCCGTCACCACGGCGGCGATCTCACTGCTCATAGTGAAGGTCCCGGCACGGGGGCCACGATGACCTTGGTGGTACCGGGGCGGACTGACGTCAGCTAGTCGAATGCCGCCGGTCCCCGGCCACCACCAGCTCCGGATCAGGCTTCGGCGGGGTGGCTGGTGCCGATCGCTTTGCGGAGCTGCTCGAGTTCCTTGTGGAGGCGGCGGCGGCGGGCGGGTCGCAGAACCCACCCAAAGAGGGCCGAGGCGAAGGTTGTCGCCACGCTGTCGGGCGAATCCTCGATGATGTTGGTGACCGAGGTCGTGCTGCCGTCACTCACGAGTTCCATCCGGCCTTCGTAGTCGAATGGACCCCGGCGCGACCGGGCCGCAAACAGTTTGGGGCGCTCGTAGTCGACGACCTCGATCTCGACCTCAGAACGGCGCCAACCCATCACATAGTCGATCACGTAGCGGGCGCCCTTTTCCATGGCTTTGGAGACCATCCGAGCCCCCGACACCCCACTGACCCACCGCGGCATGTTCTCGACGGTCGTGACGAAGTCGAATACCTCATCAGCGGGTCGCGGTATCGAGATAGTGGCGGTGGCTTTCATATGTCCATTCTCGGCTGGTTACCAAGGTAACTCAAGACTCAAAGTACCTCACGCGAAGCGAAACCGGAAAAGTATCGCGATCAGCCGGGCGAATTCGCCCGCGAGTCGTGTGAGGTCGCGGCGAGGTTTGGCCGGGAGACGCTGTGGCGGCTGGGTTCATCAACCGGCGGCTCTTCCGAGGGCTCCGGCGCTCCCGGGAGTTGGACGCTGAAGGTGGTCCACCCGTCGGCACGATGGTAGGTGATGTCGCCGCCCATCTTCCGGATGAGCCGGCGGGAGATCGTGAGCCCGAGTCCCATCGAACCCGGCTGGCTGGGAGATTGTGGATGGACCGACCCATACGGTTCGAATATGGTCTCTGGGTCGGTGTCGCCGATCCCCTCTCCGTCGTCGCCAACTTCGATGACTGCGCCGCTACTCGTGGCACGAACGGCCACACGCACGCTGTAGCCGCCGTATCGGTAGGCGTTGGTCAGCAGGTTGCGAACGACCTGGCGGAGGCGATGCTGGTCTACGGAGGCGACGGCCGGCTCCAGGTGCTGCTCGAATGCTCTGTCCTCTCTTACCGTTAGCGATGCCACGGTGCTCCGTACGAGTTCGTCGATCTCGGTCGGCACCAGATCGACGATCAGGGCATCCAGCTCAACCCGAGATGCGGTGAGCAGGTCCTCGACAATGTGGGCAAGGTCGGTGGCTTGGTCGGCAATGAACTCGACCATTTCGCAAGACGCCAGATCCGTCAGGGCGTCGGAGTCACGGAGAAGCTCGGAGAAGCCGAGGATGCCGGTAAGAGGGGTTCGCAGCTCGTGACTGACGGCGGCGATCAACTGGTCCTTGGACCGGATGATGCGTTTCTTGTCTTCGTTCTCCGCCAGCAGATGCGCCTCGGCAAGAGATCTGCCGAGCAGCGAGCCCAGATGGCCAACCATCGTGCGCAGGAATTCGCGGTCGGAATCGGTCAGAGCGTCGGGACCGGTTCGTTCCACCGCGACGACGACGCCGAACAGTTCGTCGCCGACACTTATCGGGCTGATGACGGCCTCGCCCGTCGCCTGCGATAGTTCGGCGGGCAGCAGGGATCGTGTCTCGGTCGTTGACGCCACCGCCAGCCGATGAATGCGCTCCCTCAGTTGAGGGTCGGTATCAGATGTCCGGTTTGGCTTTCCGACCTGGTGGTGGATGGCGCGCCAGCCGATCTGCGAATCACCGTAGGCCATCCACAGGTGCCGGACTCGCAACCGGTCGGCCACTTCCCCGACGAATATCTCAACAACGTCGTCGACGTTCCTGGCGGGCTCCACGGCGCGAGTTATGGCGTGTAGCGATTCGAGCTCGATGTGTCGAAGGTTGAGCCTGCCGTAGTTCTGCAATGCCAGTACGCCTGCTCCAATGAGACCCGCCAACATGTAGGCGGTCAGCGATTCGACCGTCCATGCCGCTGCCAGCATGGTCCCCAAGTACGCGCCGAAGAGGCTCCACGTGGTGCTCGTGACGATCTCGACAAGCGTGTTGCGAATAGTCTGCTGCCGGTCGGTCAGGATGATCGCCGTGGCGACCATGAGAGACGTGAAGATCGCCTGAATCGTCAACGCTGCAAACAGAACCAACCACAACATCCGCGGGTCCGACCACGATCCCCAGGTGTGGACGATGACGGCGGCCAGAGTGCTGCCGGCTGCGATGATCGCGAGATTGAAGGCGGCCTTGATCGGCGCCTGCCGGCGCACGATCAGCAGAGCGATTGCCGACGGTATGACCACGGCTGCGACCAGTGCCGTCGGCGACAGTGCCACCAGGCCAACCGCAAGAGGGACTTCGGATAGGCTCACCGAGTGGGCGCTGTGCCTGCTCGGCAGCTGGATGACCAGGGTCTCGGCTGCGAAGTATCCGACCGCGATGCCCCACGCGGGTATGTCGAGTCGCCCGACGGGTCCAACACCGGCGAGCTGGATCAAAGCCAGGCCTGCTCCCGCGGTCAGTGCCGCGGTGAGCGCCGTCACTTTTACCGAAACGCTTCTCAGCATTTGTTGTCCTCAGCTCGGTAGGGCCCTGACCCGGCGCGTTGAAAGGTCGCCTTTCCCTGTCGGCTGCGAACCCGCTCGTATTACGCCTTACTCAAACGCCTGACTCGACCAGGTGTTGCGGGCGCTGGGGGATGTGTTGAAATGCAGCGACATGTGCGGTCGGAGGCGGTTCGGCTGCGAAGCGGCGCGCTGGTGCAGGGGAGCACCTCGCTCGAATCTGGTTGCCTACCGACCTCAGAAACGACGAACTCCACGCCCCTGGCGGGGCGCAGAGTTCAAACGTCGATGTGTTAGTCGGGACGGCCGGATTTGAACCGGCGACCTCATCGTCCCGAACGATGCGCGCTACCAAGCTGCGCCACGTCCCGATCGGGAGCTAGATGATACCGCGGGCGGGGGATACCTCAATCCGCAGCTTGTCGATCCGGTTGCGATCCATCTGCAGGACGGTGAGCTGCACGCCATCGACGTCGATTACGTCTCCCTCATTCGGGATGCGGCCGGCGACGGCGAGGTAGAACCCACCGATCGTTGAGTAGGGGCCTTCCAGGAAGCCGACCTCGACTGCAGTCTCGACGTCCTCGATGTCGAGGCGGCCGTCTGCCATCCAGCTGCGGGGTCCGATCTTGACGACGGCCGGCACGCCGGGATCGAATTCGTCCTGCAATTCGCCAACCAATTCGGACACGAGGTCCTTGATCGTCACGACACCCTCGACGCCGCCGTGCTCGTCCATCACGACTGCGAGCTGGAACCGTTCGCGGCGCATCAACTGGATCACGCTCAGCACCGACAGCGACTCCGGGATGTAGTTGGGAGTACGCAGAATCGACCGAACCTGGTCGGGCCCCGCCGCCGGATCGATCTGCATGAGGTCCTTGACGTAGAGCATCCCGTGGAGCTCATCGAGGTCGCCGGCGACGACCGGGTAGCGAGAGTGGCCGGAGGTGGCCACAGCCGCGCGGGCATGGGCGGCAGTCACCGGATCGCTCAGCGAGATGACGTCGACGCGAGGGGTCATGACCTCGCGCACAGGTCGATCGGCGAGGTCGAACAGGGCGTCGATGATTTCCCTTTCGACGGCTTCGATCTCGCCCTCTTCGAGACCGAGTTGAACCAGTGCCCTCACATCGGCCTCCGTTACGGCGGCAACGTCACTGCGGGCCGGGAGGCGGAAGAGGCGAAAGAGCCCGCGGGTGATCGCCGTGAACATTCGAGCCACCGGGCCCAGGATGCGTGATAGCTGCCAGATCGCAGGTGCCACCGCCAGCGAGAAACTCTCCGGGTAGCGGGTGGCCAGGCTCTTCGGGGTGATTTCGCCGACGACGAGCACCACGGCCGTTACCACGATCGTCGCCACCCAGGGGCCCCACTCATGTCCGATGAGGTCGATGAAGAGCGTTGTCGCGATGGCGGCGCCGAGGATGTTCACGAGGTTGTTGGCGACCAGGAGGGTGCTGAGGAGTCGATCGGGATCGGCGACGAGTTGCTGGACCCGCTGCCCGCGCCTTCCGTTCTCCGCCAGCTGGTGGACCCGTTCCTTCCCGATTCCGATCAGTGCCGTCTCCGAGCCCGAGAAGAATCCCGATGCGAACGCGGAGAAACCCAGGATCACGATATAGGCAACGGTGGAGCTCACTGGTGGGCCCGCAGGGGCGGCGGACGGATCACTCGGCCGGCTGGGCCAGCGCGCCCTCGACCGCACCGCGCAGCTGCTGGGCTGTGAACGGCTTCACCACCCACCCGGCGGCACCGGAGCGGCCGGCTAGGAACTCATCGGCCGTCCGATCGAGGAGGAGCACGACGGGGATGGAGTCCGACCCGTCGGCGGCCGCGCTCTCCCGAACGGAACGAGCGACCGCCATTCCACCCATTGCGGCTACCTGGAGATCGACGACAACCGCGTCGACTCCGCGGTCGGCCGCGGTCCCGGCAGCCGTTGCCGGGTCGTCGTGGTCGACCAGTTCGAAGGTCGGTGAGGTCAGGGCGGCATGGACGTCGTTACGGGCCCATGCCTCGTCGGCTACGACTAGTACTCGCGTCATGCCCGGGAGGATACCTCGCGTTGAGTCGGGTCGATTCTCGGGCGCAGATGTTGGCCGTCGCCGACGGGATAACATCACTCCTGATGCGACGTCTCCTCTCCTTTGCTCTTGCGGCAGCCGCGCTCCTGGCGCTGGCGGCTCCGGCCGGCGCGCGCCAGGAACCTGCGGGCGGTCCCGTTGTGGTTGCCGATGTCCGCGGTCCGCTGGACCAGCGCGCTCTCGATTTCCTCGAGGAAACCGTTGCCACCGCTGATGCGCAGCTCGTGGTGATTCAGATGAACAGTGCCGGCATCTCCTCAGGCGATCCGGCAGGCCTCTACGCGGCCGTTGCCGATAGCCCGGTTCCGATCGCCGTGTGGGTGGGGCCGGCAGGGGCCGTGGCATACGGGGGAGCAGCCCAGCTCCTGCTGTCGGCGCACGTCACCGGGGCGGCTCCCGGAACGCATGTCGGCTTTCTCGAGCCGGTGGTCATCGGGGCCGATGTCCCCGGCGTGGGGCCATCGAGCGTTTCTCGCGATCCCGGAGCGGCGATCGATGAGTCGCTTGCGGTGCAGGAGGGGGCGACAACTGCACTGGTCGACGAGGTGGTGCCAACGATCGGCCAGTTCATCGCACTGCTCGACGGGCGTGCGATCGGTGGTGTCACGTTGGAGACGGCGCGCCAGGTTGAAGCCGAGGACGGGTCGACGATCACCGTGCCCTCGGTTGAGGTCCGCTTCGTCAAGCCCGACCTATTCACGCGATTCCTCCGTCTGGCGAGCCGGCCCGAGGCCGCCTTCTTCTTCTTGTTGGCAGGGATTGCGATTGCCACCTTCGAGTTCTACGCCGCCGGTGTCGGCATCGCGGCTGCGGTCGCCGCCCTGAGCCTCTGGCTGGCCGGCTACGGCTGGGCGACGCTTCCGATGAACTGGCTTGCCGTTGCCGCTGCGTTGATCGGGCTGCTCCTGTACACGTGGGATTTCCAGCGCAACGCGTTGGGGCCTCCGAGCATCATCGGCACCGGTGCACTGCTTGGAGCCGGGTTCTTCTACACCAGCGCGGCCCCGCAATACAGCCCGGCGTGGTGGGGCGTGTTACTCACCGTCGTCGGCATCGCTCTGTTCTACGGCGTTGCGTTGACAACGGTGGTGCGTTCCCGTTTCTCGACACTCACCATTGGTCGGGAGTATCTCGTCGGCAAGTTGGGGACGGCAGAGACCGACTTCGATCCCGAGGGTGTGGTGGTTGTCGATGGCGCCCGGTGGCGGGCCCGGTCTCATCGCGCCGGTGGCTTGCAGCCCGGTGATCCGGTGCAGGTCTTCCAGGTGAACGGCATTCTCCTCGAGGTGGGCCCTCCGGAGTGAGGTGTCGTCGCGGTTCCGCTCCCCCTTCCGCCATGGCGTAGTGGCGGCCCGCCACGCAAAAATCTCCACCAATGGCGGTCTGTTGCTGCCAAGGGGACAGATGACTCATCTTCGGGTGTTCGCGAATAGCTAGCGCTTTCTACTACTTTTTCCCTGGTCTGTGGAGAAGTTCGCGGCTAGCTTCCGGCATCGCCCTTGCATTTAGCCCCGTAGGAAGGCCCCACCTGTGATCGCACTCGATAGGACCTGGCAGCCGATTGCACTCTGCAGCGGAAACCATTCGCACCTCTTCTTCCCACCGAGCACATCGGAGCGAAAGGACGAGCGCGAGAAGCGAGAAGCCCGGGCCAAATCGATATGCCAGATCTGTCCGGTGAAGCTGCCATGCCTCGAATACGCGGCAGAGATCAAGGAGCCGTACGGCATCTGGGGCGGCCTCACCGAAGCGGAGCGCCGCCAGGTCCTGGCGATGGCGACCGCCTGAGGGTTCTGACGTCACCGCGTCGTGACGTCCAGCCGGTGCCGTCGAGCCACTCGAGCAACGGTACCGCGTGACGCCGGCTGATCCCCATCTCATCGCGGAAGTCGGCAACTGTGAACTCCGCCGGGAGAGCAGCCAGCCGGGTGGTCAGCTCTGCCAACTGATCCGGTAGGTAGACCAGGTCATCGGCCACCCTGGTGAGGCGGCCCTCCCTTATCGCGGCGTGCATCAACTCGCTGCGCAAGCCGAGCTGAGTGGCTCTGGGGACTGCCAGCCCGGCGGCCTCAATCGAGACGACCGCCGCTTCCCAGGCCTTCTCGTCCTCGCGGCTCCAGGAGGCGCCGTGGTCGGCCGAACGCACTGTGGCCCCGTCATCGACCAGATCGTCCCGCCGCGCCAGCAAGGCATCGAGAAGGGCCCGGCCGAGTTGGTGGCTCGATGCCAGGGTCGCCTTCGGGATTCCGGGTCGCAACGGATTGGACTCCTGGAAGGCTGCCACGGCAGCTGCCAACTCCGTCGCGACGCCGGCCGCGGCAGCGTCGTGCATCGCCTGCGCGCCGCCGATCACAGCTTGGGAGGGAGTTCCCCCGCGACTGTCGACCGCCAGTTCGTCAAGGGGAGCGGTCCTCCGGACCTCGAGGAGGGCCGTCGCCAGCGCATCAGGTCCCGCCTCGAGCGCGGTGGTGATGATTCGGCCGTCGGCCGCCAGCTTGTGGGCCGTTCCGGCGGGCCGGGGATCGAGAATGCGGCCCCCGCCCACTACTGCCCGCCGCCCGGTTTCCCGCAGGATGTATCGATCACCGCAGGCGAGCGGGATGCGGTCGGCAGCGGTGATCAGGAGTGTGTCGTCGGCGACGGAACGTACTCGCACCGGCCAGGCGCCACTTCCGGCGTGGAGCTGATAGGCGCCTCGATCGGCGATGCCGTCATAGCCGCGCACCGGATGCGCGGTCGCCAGGAACCGGTTGGAGTCGGCAGCCTGGCCCGGCCCGCACATCAATACTCCTCGCGTCACGTCGTCACGCTCGAGTCCGACGAGGTTGGCGGCCACTCGTGATCCGGGAGCGGCGATCGTGACTTCGGTCTCGTGGCTCTGGAGGCTGCGAATCCGGGCTTGGCGCGGCCCGGGCCACAGCTCGATGTTGTCACCGGCGTTGATGGTCCCGTCGAGCAAGGTTCCCGTCACGACGACGCCGGCGCCCGAGATGACGAAGCTGCGGTCGACCCAGAGCCGGGGCCGGCCGATGTCGCGAGGCGCTCCGGTCGCGGCGAGGGCCGCGGCGAGGGCCGTCTCCAGATCCTCCATCCCTTGGCCGGTCACCGCCGACACCTCTACGACCGGCCAGCCTCCGAGAGCGGTGCCGGCGAGCTGATCCTCGACCTCGATCCGTGCCAGCTCGACAATGTCGGGGTCGGCAACGTCGATCCTGGTGAGGGCGATCACACCCCGAGTCACATCGAGCAGGTCGAGCACCGCCATGTGCTCCTCCGACTGCGGCATCCATCCTTCGTCGGCTGCAACGACGAACAGGGCCACGTCGAGGCCGCCGACGCCGGCGAGCATATTCTTGATGAAGCGTTCATGGCCGGGCACGTCAACGAAGCCAACGGGCTGGTCACCGATTCGGGCCCAGGCGAAGCCGAGGTCGATGGTCAGTCCGCGTTCCTTCTCCTCGGCCCAGCGGTCCGGATCCCGGCCGGTGAGAGCCTCCACTAGGGTCGACTTTCCGTGGTCGACATGGCCGGCAGTCGCGATGATCGGCATGCGCTAGCCCAGCAATTCGTGAAGCAGATCGGCGATCCTGCCGTCGTTTCCCGGCGGGATCGTTCGCAGGTCGATCTCGAGGGCGCCCTGCTTGCGCCGCGCCAGAACCGGTGGTGTGGCCCCAATCAAGCCGTGCCAGACCGCATCGGCGTCGCAAACGACGCGGATCGCCGGTGACGGAATCATCTCCCCGGGGACCGAGCCGGCACCCGGCACCGAATGGGAATCGATGACGGTGGCAGACTCTCCGACTGACGAGGCGAACGCCACGGATCGGGCCGTGAGCTCGGCAATGTCCAGCGTGGCCATATCCCAGAATGGGATGGCACGACCGTCACCGGCGGCGTAGGACTCGAGCGTCGTGACCAAAGCGGCCTGGGTGGTTCCGTCCACCCGGAGGGCTCGAGCCATGGGGTGGCGCCTGATCCGGTCGACCGCGGAAGCCTCGCCGACGATCACGCCGGCCTGGGGTCCTCCGAGCAGCTTGTCGCCACTGAATAGGACCACCGACGCCCCGGCCTCGAGCGTCTGGCGAACGCCCGGCTCGCCTGCGAGCCACGAAGGCGGTGGGCCCTCGAGCCAAGGGGTGCGGATATCGAGGAGGCCCGAGCCGACGTCTGCGATGAAAGGGATTCCGGCGGCTGCGGCGAGCGATGCCAGGTCGCCGTAATCGACTTCCTCGGTGAATCCCTCGACCCGGTAGTTGGAGGGGTGCACCTTGAGCACGGCGGCCGCGTTCTCGACCGACCTCTCGTAGTCGGCGAGCCGGGTGCGGTTGGTGGTTCCAACCTCTTCGAGGATCGCTCCCGACGAGGCCATTAGATCGGGCAGCCGGAAGCTCCCGCCGATCTCGATGAGTTCCCCTCGCGAGACGAGGACCCGCTTTCCCCCTGCCAGTGCGGCCAGCGAGAGGAGGAGCGCCCCGGCATTGTTGTTGACGACCAGGGCGGCCTCGGCTCCCGTCAACGTCTTGAGCAGCTCCGCGGTGTATTTCCCTCGGCCGCCCCGGTCACCCGTGGCAAGGTCGACCTCGAGGTTGAGATATCCGACGGCCTGATCGGCGGCGACGGCGGCAGCGTGCGCGGCAAGCGGCGCTCGCCCGAGGTTGGTGTGGAGGAGGACTCCGGTCGCGTTGAGAACCCGGCGAGGCCTGGCGGCGGCCAGCGGCAGCAGTGAATCGAGGGCGATAACGGCCGGATCGGCCTCCCCGCCGCCCAAGATCACTTGCCGCGCCTCATCGATGGCCTGGCGGGCGACGGTGACGATCAGCGGGTTCGGCAGCGGGTAGGGGAGTCTCCCGGCGACGTCGCCGGCGAGTCTGTCAACGCCGGGAAGGTCTCGCAGCTTCATGTGGCGCAGATTACCCGGATGGGTATCCTCAGCCGCATGAGACCCCTGCCGGCCCTGTTTGCGCTGTTCCTCGTGACTCCGATCGTCGAGATCGCCCTGTTCCTCACGGTTGGTGAGAGTATTGGGATTCCGGCGACTCTGGTGATCGTGGTGGTGACCGCGCTGGTGGGCGCCTCGCTCGTGTCGCGGCAAGGTCGGGCCGAGTATGCCGCGCTGCAGGCCTCAGTGGTGCAGGGGGTGGTACCGACTAAGGAACTGGCCCACGGGGCGATGATTCTCGTTTCCGGCGCGTTGCTGCTGACTCCCGGATTCCTCACAGATGCCGTCGGGTTCAGCCTGCTGGTGCCGCAGATTCGTGAGATTCTGCGCCGCTGGTTCAGTCGGCGCTACGGCCGGGGTGCGGTGACGATTCGATGACCACGCCCGTCACTCCGCGACCCTCTTCGACCATCTGTCTGCTCCGTGACGGTGTGGACGGCATGGAAGTGATGATGGGCCGCCGCAGCCCGACCGCCCGATTTATGGCCAACGCTTGGGTGTTTCCGGGTGGCCGGGTCGATGAGGCTGATCGAGAGCGGGCTGCGAGCCTCGTGCAGGGCAACAACCCACCGTCCCAGCTTCCCTGGATCCTGGCCGCCTTGCGCGAGACGGTCGAGGAAGCCGGTGTCTGGCTGACAGAGCCGCCCCGATCCGAGGCACTTGGCGACCGCGACGTCTACGACGCGCTCGAGGCGGCGGGCGAGACCTTCGTTGCGGAAGTCCGCTATTTCGCGAACTGGATCACTCCTGCCGATCTACCGATGCGCTACGACGCCCGGTTCTTCGCCACAGTTGTCACGGCAGATGTCAGGCCTGTGCCCGACGATCAGGAGATAGTCGAGATCCAATGGGTCCGCCCCCGCGACGTGATTCTGCGGGCCGCCGATGGCGAGTGGATTGTGGCATTTCCGACCCATGTCACGTTGGAGCAACTGGCCAAGGCCAGCTCTACGGGTGCCTTCATGGAGACCGCCGCGACCATCGATGTCGAGGCGGTGGAACCGCGCATCAAGATGGAGCAGGACGGTTCGATCCGGCTCGTCCTGCCGGGTGAGCCCGAGTACGACGAGCTGGCGGATCTACGCTACGACTTCGATGAGCTGGCGGCGGCGGCTCGCCGGCTGCAGGGCCCCGGCCGGCGCCGATTCGCGGAGCTCGAGTAGTGCAGTGCTATCGCGTGCTGGCCCCCAACCCGGGCCCATATACGGGTCCCGGCACCAACACCTACCTGATTCACGATGGCGAGCGAGCCGCGATCCTCGATCCGGGGCCCATCATCGAGTCCCACTTTGCCGCCATCGAACGATCTCTCGGGGATCTGGTACCTGCGGCGGTCGTCGTTTCACATAACCACCCCGATCACGCCCCGCTGGCCAATCCCCTGGCCGAGAAGCTGGGCGTCCCCTCATACGGGTTCGCGCCCGGCCCCGACTTCTCCCCGGACTTGATGATCGCCGACGGGTCCACGATTCCCGTTGGCAGCGGCGAACTCGTGGCCGTCCACACGCCCGGGCACACGTGGGACCACCTGTGCTTTCTCGTGGGGTCGGAGCTGTACACGGGCGATCACATCATGGAGGGGTCGACCGTGATCCTCGAGGACGCCACAGCCTATTTGGATTCGCTCGATCGGGTCGCTTCTCTGGGAGCAACGCGGCTGCGCCCCGGTCACGGTGACACCATCGAGGATGCGGCAGCAGCTATCGCCGAGTACATCGAGCACCGCCGCGAACGGGAGCGCCAGATCGTTGCCGCGGTGGCTGCAGGAGCCGACACGCCGGCGGCGATCACCGAGGTTGTCTACGTGGGGATTCCTCCCGAATTGATATCGGCCGCTGCCTCGCAGGTCCGGGTCCAGCTCCAGAAGCTGATATCAGAGCAACGCCTACTATTGAGGTCTCCGTCGTCGACGGAGATGCACGTGGTGGTGCCCGATGAAAGGTAACGAGTGCTCAAGAGGCTCGCTCTCGGTCTAGTGGTGGTGGCGGTGGTGACCGCACCGGCCTACGCCCAGACCGGGCAGGTGACTGAAGAGGATGTTGCTCGCGCCGCCCAGGATCGGCGCGACGTCTCGCGGCAAGTGGCAGCCGCGATGGAGACCTACGACACCGCCGTCGAAGAGGGCATCGGGCTGGCGAGTGACCTCACTCGTATTGCTGCGGCCCTCACTGATAGAGAGCGTGACCTCACGTTGACCAGCGCCGAGGCACAACAGATTGCGCAGTCGATGTACATGAATGCGAGCGTCGGACGGCTCGACCTCTTCAGCGCCGCATCCATTACCGAGTTCCGGCTCGGGGAGGGCTACCTGGAAAGGGCGGCCTTCGACGACCAGGCGACCCTCGACAGGCTGCGGGCCGTCAAGGAGAGCTATCTCGCCCAGCAGGAGGCGCTCGACAACGCGTTGTCCCGCCAGCAGGAGCTGACTGCTGAGCTCGAGCAGATTGCCGTTGGTCTCCTGGCCGACCTCGAGGCAGCCGACGACGAGTATCGCGCCGTGGCCGAGCGATGGGCGCAGCAAGAGGCGGCGCGAATCGAGGCAGAACGGCTCGAGGCCGAACGGAGGGCGCGAGAGGCGGACGCCCGGCGCCGGGCGGCAACCTCCACCACGACCACCACCACAACCCAGCCTGCAACCACTACGACGCAGCCTCCGGGCACCACTCAACCTCCGGGCACGACTCAGCCTCCGGGCACCACTCAGCCTCCGGGCACAACTCAGCCTCCGGCCACAACAACCACGACCACGACGCTGGCGCCTCCCCCTCCGGAGAACGGTAAGACCTGTCCCGTCAATGGGGCCGTCGCGTTCACCGACACGTGGGGTGCTCCCCGGTCCGGAGGGCGATCGCACGAGGGGGTTGACATGCTGGCCTCCCGCGGAACTCCACTGGTCGCCATCGAGAGCGCGACGGTCGCCAGGATCGGAAACGGTGGGCTCGGCGGCAAGACGGTGTGGCTGAGAGCCGGTTCCGGGGACACCTACTACTACGCCCACCTCGACGGATGGGCTTCCGGCTTGAGCGTCGGGCAGAGTCTCGATGTGGGGCAGTTGCTCGGGTACGTGGGCAATACCGGCAACGCCGCATACACGGTGCCTCATCTGCACTTCGAGTACCACCCCGGCGGTGGGGGGGCAGTCAACCCGTATCCGCTTGTCGCCGATCTGTGCCTCTGAGCGCGGCTATCCGTCCAGCTTCGCCAGTTGCTCTTCGAGAATCGCGATACGGCTCGTGCATGAGTCGGCATCGGCCGGCGGCACCAGCTCGGTGAGGATCTTGGCGGCTGCGGCGAACGCGGCTGCGGCCGGCGAATCGGAATGAGCGCGGACCACCGGGGAACCCTCGTCGCCGCCGGTGACGACCTCAGGATCGAGCGGGACTTCCCCCAGCAGGGGCACGCCGAGATCGGCGGCCAGCTCGGCCCCGCCGCCCTTGCCGAAGAGGTCGTACCGCTCACCGTCCTTGGCGGTGAAACCCGACATGTTCTCGATGACTCCAACAACCGGCATGAACGAGCGCCGTGCCATATCGGCGACGCGGCTGGCCACCTTCTGGGCCGCCCGCTGCGGTGTCGTGACCACGATCATTTCCGCCTGGGGGAGCAGGCGGGCGAGCGCCATCTGCACGTCACCGGTGCCGGGGGGCATGTCGATGATCAGATAATCCATGTCCGGCGACCAGCCAACGTCACGCAGGAACTGCTCCAGCGCCTTCGACAGCATCAGCCCGCGCCACATCAGAGCAGTTTCCTCGTCTTCGACGATGAGGCCCGTGGAGACGACCGATATTCCCAATGCCGAGGCCGGTTGGATCACTCGATCCTCGTTGGCCGATAGTGCTTCGGTGGTGGCGCCCACCATGCGCGGGATGGAGAAACCCCAGATGTCCGCATCGAGCAGGCCGACCTCATGGCCCAGGTCGGCGAGCGCCAGGGCGAGGTTGACGCTGACGGATGACTTGCCGACACCGCCCTTGCCGGAGGAAACGGCAATCACCCTGGTGGTCGGATGCACGCGGGTGGCTCCCGCGTTCTCGCGGGCGCGCAGGCGCACTCGTTCCATCAACTCCGTGCGTTCCGCCTGAGTCATGGCGACGATGTCCACGGCAACGTCGTTGATATGGGGAAGGGCGCTCACCCGGCGAACTACGTCGCCCTCGATCTGGTCGCGCAACGGGCAGGCCGCGATCGTCAGCGCCACGGAGATCCGGGCGAGACCGTCGTTTACGGTGACTCCCTTGATCATGCCGAGATCCACGACGTTCTCGCCGAGTTCGGGATCGAGGACTCCGCGCAGGGCTTCCCAAATGGGCTCTGTTGGTGCTTGGTCTGTTGTCATCTAAGGGAATCGTAGGGGCCAACCGATGGTTATCAGACGTGTCCGTTCCCATCAGGGTCGCGGGTGTCATATAATCGACCTGCGCGCCACGTCTAATGGTGGGCCAGGATCCATTCCAAGGAGTGCCATTGATCACCAACGAACCCGACATCACGAGGACCGGAACCCCCGCTTCGCTCAGCCCCGCGGCTGCAGCCAAGGTTGCCGAGCTAATCGCGGCCGAAGGTGACCCTTCGCTCGCATTGCGCCTCGGAGTTCGTCCCGGAGGCTGTTCCGGATTCCAGTACGAGATGTACTTCGATGGTCAGGTCGGCGACACCGACGTTGTTTCCGAAACCGATGGCGTCCGGCTCGTCCTCGATTCGCAGTCGGCCCAGATGCTGGCCGGCGCGGTAGTCGACTACAAGGAGCAGGGCCTCCAGGGCTCCGGCTTCGCTATCAACAACCCCAACCAGCAACGCGGCTGCGGCTGCGGCGAAAGCTTCTGCTAGCGGGAACGCCTGCGGCGTTCCCTTGATGTGTCCCTCCGGAGGGGGGAAGGGACCCGCCGCAGGCGGGTAGGGGGGCGCGTCGTGGAGGGTGGTTCCCGTCTTGAGGGTTCCGTTGCCCGGCGGGCAGCTCACACCGCGGACACCGCGCTCGACGTTGGTTTCGCGCCTCTGTTGCCCCCCTCCCGGCCTGGCGGCCGGACTCCCCCCAAACGTTTCCCGACTACGTCGTGAAACGGGGGGAGAGACGTTTTCCCTACTTAGGGGCGGGGGGTACCAGGCACGATGCGGCCGGTCCGCGGTTGCCGGCAATGTCTATCGCAAAGACGGAGGCGTCACCTCTGCCCCAGATGTGGTAATCGACCGCGATAGCCCTACCGCCACCACCGTTCTTGTTCGCCCCGCCACCACCGTTCTCATTCGCCCCGCCACCACCGTTCTCATTCGCCCCGCCGCCACCGTTCTCATTCGCCCCGCCGCCACCGTTATTGCCCGCCATCGGCTTCATCTTGGGGGTCACCCCGTTGGCCTCGGTGTACTTGATTCGGGTGCCGGCGCTGAACGGACCGAAGACGACTCCCGAGTCGGAATCGGAGACGAATAGCTCGATCGCGCCGACCGGGCTCAGGTCGTCTTCGGCGCCGATCTCATAGAACCCGTCCTGGTTTTGGCCCTGGCCCCCCTTGCCGGGTGCCTTAGGGATGTTCTTGCCCGCCGGGTTGACCGTCTCCACGCAGGCTCCCGCTGGAGGTGTGGTGTCGACCCACTCCTTGGTGAGTTCGATCGACTGATTGTCACCGCCGGCTGACAGGGTCACCGTGATGAGGTCGAGCCCGAGGCTCGACGGTAGCTTCGGCACGGTGTAGGTGAAGTGGACGCGGCCGTCTGAGTCGGTCGTGCAGTCGGGGTTCGGGCTACATGTGCCCGGGTTGCCTGCGTTCTGACCGCCGACAACGAACTCAATGAAAGTTCCGCCGGTGTCCCCGAGCACGGTCGCAGTCACCGCGTGGGTGTCGTCAACACCCAGCTCGTTCGTTGCCGTTGGTGGTGCGGCCGTCAGCTGGAGGAGACGGATCGTCTTGCAGTCTTCAACGGTGCCGGCGCCTCCGGAGTCCGTGCCGGTCGCCATCACGCAGATCTCGTGCAACCCCGGCCCGAGGCCGGCGACGAGCGTGGCGTAGTTGGCCGCCTTGGTGCTCAGTCCACCGTTGGCCGGCAGTTCCAAGTCGATGTCGCTTGCCGGAATCGGAGTGAATGGCCCCCCGTCGACGCTGATATGGAGCGACTCGAGGGTGGATCCGATCGCCCTGGTGACCTCGAGAGCCAGTTCCGAGAGGTCGGTGACTTCCTGGCAGCTGCCCTTATCGGACGTTGACGTGGCCGCGATGTCGTTGAGGCTTCCCAGGTCGAAATCGTCCGTCTCACAGGAGACACCGGTGCCCAGGGCGAAGGCCAGCACCGTCGTATTGGCGCCGAAGTTGTCCGGCGTGAACGACTCAACCGCTGGGCCTGTGTTGTTGATGCCGTCGGAGAGGAACACGACTATGTTCGCCTCGTTGGTGGTGGCGGCGAGGATCTCATCGGCCCGCTGCAACCCGCCGAAGTAGCAGGTCGCCAGTCCGGCGCTGAGTGAGGCCGCGACGTCTTCGACGTCGGGTGCCCCATTGCCGTCGCCGTCGTAGTCAGGGGCGACCAGCAGTTGAGGACCGGCCGTGCCAAGGTCGACGTCATGGGCGGTACTGACGCAGATACTCGCGTTGGCGCCGCCCTCGAATGAGCCGATTCCGGTCTCGTCAACTGGTGAATTCGGGTCGCGGGCGGCGTCGTTGGCCGCAGCTACCCCGGCCTGTTCGCACTCCAGCCGAGTGTCGGATCCGGGAACGCCATCGCAATCCACACCCGAAGACTCGCTCATGCTGCCCGACACGTCCATGATGTAGACAACAGTCGTGTCCTTGTCGACCGCTCCAGAGCCGACGCGAGCCGTGCCCTCGTCGACGATGTCGACAGTCGAGCTGCCGAAGGGGATCAGCAGGGTGTCGCCGTCGGTGGGGCTGGTGTTGTCAACCTCGATCGAGGTGCCGCCGGGAAGACTGGCCGAAGTCAGCCCCGCCGCCGGGACCGATTGAATCGCAAGCATTCCAATGGCGACAAGTACCCAGGCAGTCCGTCTCATCTGTTCCTCCCCTTCCCCGCCCCTTCAGGTGGAGATCGGATGCTGGCACGATGCAAGGCGCGCCGACGTATCAGATTCATCGACACGTTGAGTAGGACTATTGACACTTAAAGTGGCGGCGCTGACTAGTCACCCGCCGCGTTAGGGCGGGCGCACCGACGGACCACTAGCGTTGCAAGTAGACCACCTCACCAGGAGAGCACCATGCCCAAGCAGATCCTCAACGCCCCCAGCGGCCCGCAGCCGATTGGGGCCTACTCGATCGCAACTGAGGCCAACGGCTTTGTCTTCTGCTCGGGCCAGGTGGCGATCCATCCCGACACGAACGCCCCGGTGATTGGCGACGTCGCGACCCAGGCCGCCCAGGTGATGGCGAACATCAAAGCCATCCTGGCCGATGTCGGGCTCACCCTCGAGGACGTCGTGAAGACGACGATCTTCCTTGCCGATATCGCCGACTTCCCGGTCGTCAACCAGATCTATGGCGAGTACTTCGAATCCGGCAAGCCGGCCCGCTCGACGGTTCAGGCCGGAGCCCTGCCCGGCGGCTACCTGGTCGAGATCGAAGTCATCGCCGCTCGCTGATACACGGGCCACTAGCGTTCGACGACACGCCACGGAGGAATGATGCTGAACCGCGAACAGATCAAAGAAGGGCTGGGTATTGGAGCGACGAACTCCGGTGTCTACGCCGGCGGATGGTTGGAGGCCACCGGCGACGAGCTCATGTCATACGATCCGACGACGACCGGCGCGATCGCCGCCACGACTCAGGCGAGCCGTGATGATTACGAGAAGGCCGTGCAATCGGCGGTCGATACCTTCGCCGCGTGGCGGATGGTTCCGGCTCCGGAGCGTGGGAGCTACGTGCGTCGGATCGGCGAGGCGCTGCGGGACAACAAGGCGGCGCTCGGCGGCATGATCTCGATGGAGATGGGCAAGATCCGCGCCGAGGGCGAGGGAGAGGTCCAGGAGATGATCGATGTTGCCGACTTCGCCGTCGGCCTGTCGCGCCAGCTCTACGGCCTGACCATCGCATCGGAGCGTCCCCGGCACCGCATGTATGAGCAATGGCAGCCGCTCGGCCCGATGGGCATCATCACGGCGTTCAACTTCCCGGCCGCCGTGTGGTCCTGGAACGCGTTGATCGCGGCGGTCTGCGGCGACACGATGGTGTGGAAGCCCTCGCCCGTCACGCCGCTCACGTCGATCGCAATTGCGAACATCTGTCACGAGGTGATGGCAGGCTCGGGCTACGAGGGAGTGTTCAACCTCGCCATGGGCGATCTCGAGAACGTCGGCAAGCCGATGGTGGCCGACGAACGTCTCCCGCTGATATCGGCGACCGGTTCGGTGCGGATGGGGCGTGAGGTCGGCACCGTCGTGGCGCAACGTATGGGCCGGTCACTGCTCGAGCTCGGCGGCAACAACGCCATCATGGTGATGGAAGACGCCCAGCTCGGCCTGGCCGTCCGCGCCGCCCTGTTCGCCGCGGCCGGAACGTCCGGGCAACGCTGCACTTCGTTGCGACGGCTGCTGGTTCACAAGCCGATCTCCGACGTGCTCACCAAGCAACTGGTGGACGCCTACGGTCAGATCCCGATCGGTGACCCGCTCGAAGAGGGGACCTTGATGGGGCCCCTCGTCAACGCGGACGCGGTCGCCAACACCAAGGCGGCACTGGCCATCGCCATCGAACAGGGTGGCGAGCTTCTCTACGGCGGCAATGAACTCGATGGCACCGGTCACTTTTTCGAGCCCACCCTTGTCAAGGTGCCGGCCGACGCTCCGATCGTCCAGCAGGAGACGTTCGGTCCGATCATGTGGCTCGTCGAAATCGACTCACTCGAACACGGGATCGCAGTGCAGAACGGGGTGCCGCAGGGCCTCTCGTCTGCGATCTTCACCGATTCGTTGCGCAGTGCAGAGCGCTTCCTTTCTGCCGAGGGTTCGGACTGCGGCATAGCCAACGTCAACATCGGTACGTCGGGCGCCGAGATCGGTGGCGCTTTCGGCGGTGAGAAGGAAACGGGAGGCGGCCGTGAATCCGGTTCGGACTCCTGGAAGGCCTATATGCGCCGCCAAACAGTCACCATCAACTGGTCGAATGAGCTCCCGTTGGCCCAGGGCATAGAGTTCGGTTGATGGCGTTCGTTGTGCCTATTCCGGTGACATAACGGGGTTTTAAGCACAACGAACGCATTTATGAGTCGATCTGCCAGATCCGGACTTCGGTTGTCTGGGTCGCGTGGGCGTCGCGGACGATGCGGAGGTCACGGATGCGGTTGTCGGCCGGCCTTTCGAGGGTGCCGCCGAACAGGGTGCTCAGGCCATCGAAGATGACGCGCACATTGCCCGAGTAGTCGAAGTCGCCCCGAGTGAGGCGGACCAGAGTGATGTGCACCCCGATGTCGGCACTTCCGAGGATCAGCTTGGCGCCCGCGACGGCTTCGTTCACCGCGTCGGGCTCGCACTGGCCGTCCGGGCTATCGATAGCGAGGATTCGCTCGATGCGCGGGGGGAAAGCCGGCGGGGCGTGATCGAGCAGCAGGCCGGTGTTGTCACCCTCTACTAGACGGGCACACAGGCTGACGTGCGGCGTCTTCTTGACGTCCATGATCGGCTGCAGATAGTCGTCGAGCGCCCGCCGCCTGCCATTCGGATGCCGGGGCAGGACGAAGGTGAAGGACGGTCTGTCGAACGGGCTGGGGAGAACCCGACTCACCTTGTACGCCCAAATGTCCTCGCCCGCACCCATCCATGGCACAGGATCACCCGCAACCATCAGCGGGCGCGACGTTCTGGCATGCCGATCGCGGCGGCGATCCGGATGCAGATCGGCCCATGAGAATTCGCCCCATGTCATAAGTAGAGCCCCATATCACATATAGATACGACACCTGTCGGCCGCTGTCAGCGAATGTTGAGTCCTAAGGTTCCTGGCGTGCGCCACCGATTGCATCACCCATGAACCCGAAGGTTCGCCTGGTCGCGCTCAGCTTTTTGATGCTGTTTGTCGAGCTTGCGTTGATCCGCTGGCTTGGCGAGAACATCATCTTTCTCTCGTACTTCACCAATTTTGTGTTGCTCGGGAGCTTCCTCGGTATTGGGTTGGGGTTCCTGCTTTCGGAGAGGCGGTCACGCTTCCATTGGCTGCCGGCGGCTCTCTTCGCCATGGTGGCTTTCGCAGTTGCCTTTCCCGTCAGTGTTTCGAGGGTCGGCAGCGACGTCATCTTCTTCGGATCCCTGGAGGTGCAGGGGCTCCCGATCTGGGTGATGCTGCCGCTGGTCTTTCTCGGGGCGGCTTCTGTGCTGTATCTGATTGCGCACGAGGTTGCGCAGGTGTTCAAGGAGTTCGAGCCGCTCGAGGCGTATCGCCTGGACATTCTGGGGAGTGTGTTGGGCATTCTCGGGTTCGCCGCTCTCTCCTGGATGCGGATGCGTCCCGTCGTCTGGGGTGCGGTAGCTGCGCTGTTCATTGTGTGGCTCGGCCGTCGGGTGATCGACGGCCGGGGGCGGGTTCTCCTGGGCGGGATCGTTGTTGTTCTTGGTGTCCAGAGTTTCATTCCGGGATTCCAGTGGTCGCCCTACTACCGCGTCGAGGTCTTCGAGTATCAGAACATCCAGCAGGTCAACGTGAATGGGATACCCCACCAGACGTACGACGAGATAGAGCGGCGGGCGCAGCGGGAGCCCGTGTACGAGGTCCCGTATACGTTTGCCGCGGGGGAAGTCGGGAGAGTCCTGATCGTCGGCGCGGGGACGGGTTCGGACGTGGCTTTCGCTCTTGCCGCGGGCGCTGATTCGGTCGACGCGGTTGAGATCGACAGAACGATCTATGAGCTCGGCCGTGACGATCACCCCAACCGGCCATATCAGGATCCGCGTGTCAGAGTCATCATCGACGATGGGCGGGCCTTCATGGAGCGAGCCGAGGCGGGCTACGACCTGGTGCTGTTCGCCCTGCCGGATTCACTGACGCTGGTGTCCGGTCAGTCCAACCTCAGGCTCGAGAGCTTCCTCTTCACCCAGGAGGCAATCGACCGGGCGACCAGCCTGCTATCTGATGACGGCGTGTTCGTGATGTACAACTACTACCGCGAGGAATGGCTACTCGCCAGGCTGGGGAGCACACTCCTCAACGCCACCGGCAACAGCCCTTGCATCTACGCCCCCGACGGCGCCAGGGGGCTGGCGATCCTCGCGGCGAGTCACGTCCCGATCACGTCCTGTCCTGGTGATCTCGATGTCGACCTGGCAGCTGCGCCCACACCGGCGACGGATGATTACCCGTTTCTGTATGTCCAGGAGCGTGGTATCCCGTCGTTCTATCTCGTTGGTGTCGCCTCGATATTGATTACAACGATATTGGCGATGAGGTTTGCCGGTGTGCGGCGGCGCTCGATGCGTTCCAACCTCGACTTGTTCTTTATGGGAGCTGCTTTCTTGCTTCTCGAGACGAAGTCGGTTGTTCAGTTCTCGCTGTGGTTCGGGACGACGTGGGCGGTGAACGCGATGGTGTTTGCCGGGATCCTGATTTCGGTGCTTGCCGCTATTGAAGTGGTGCGCCGTTTCAATATGCCGAAACCCTTGTATCTGTATTTGGGGTTGGCTGGGGCGGTTGCTGTGTCGTGGGCGATCCCGGCGGGTGCCCTTCTGGAGTTGCCGACGTTGACTCGGTTGGTGGCAGCCGTTGGGCTCACGTTCTCGCCGATATTCCTCGCCAATCTCGTGTTCGCGCAGCGCTTCAATGAGACTTCGCACTCGGCTGAGGCGTTTGGGGTCAACCTGCTCGGCGCGATGGTGGGGGGCATTCTCGAGTACTCGGCACTGGCCGTTGGGTACCGCTCGTTGGCGATCCTGGTTGCGGTTCTCTATGGACTGGCCTATCTGGTGTGGGCTCGAGACTCGGCTCAGGGCGAAACCGTCGCGGCCATAGCGCCGGAACCCCTCGAGGTAGGCCTACCGGTCTGACCCGCCGCCGCGTGGTCGCGCATGCCGGACTCTGCTCCACGATGGACAGGTGGCTCGTGATCCCGCGGAAGAGTCCTAAGGTTCCTGGCGTGCGCCACCGATTGCATCACCCATGAACCCGAAGGTTCGCCTGGTCGCGCTCAGCTTTTTGATGCTGTTTGTCGAGCTTG
>CAMYIJ010000061.1 GCA_947258375.1 uncultured Acidimicrobiaceae bacterium | reverse complement strand
CGGGCCGGTGAATGGCTGCACCGATATGCAGTCGCCAAAGTCGGCAACGTCGTTATGACACACCACGTTGCCCCAGCCGCGCAGATCGATGCCGCGCTCGCCGGGGATACCCTGCCCCGGCCACGCCGTACGGCCTCGGATTGTGTTGTCGCATACCGTCTGGTTGCGCTCCCAGCCGTTGCCACGGCGGTTGATCACGCCGTCATCGACTTCGGTGATGGTGTTGTGGGTGACCCAGATGTTGCGCGTGTTCTGGGCGTCGACCCCCCAACGGCCGTCCTCGACTGTGAATCCATCGAGCACAATCCAAGACGTTGTCGCATCGAAGGCGCCGATTGTGACAACGCCCCGGTCGGTACCGGCGCCGTCGATCACGGCGGTCCCGTTTCCGGACGCCGACCCGAAGAAGCGGATCGGCTCCGCCGCGGTGCCGCTTGTCGTGATCTCGAACGGAGCGTACGTCCCGGCGTCGACCTCAAAGATGTCGCCGGGGCGCGCCGCGTCTGCCGCGGCTTGCAGGCCCCGATACGGATCGCCCACGGTCCCGGCGCCTCCCCCGCTCCCGGGCACCACATATCGGATCGTGCCTCCCGGCCGGTACCACTGGCGGCGGGTGCGGACCGCGCGGCGCATCGTGGCCGCTCCCCCGTCGGGATCGGTGACTGTGGCGCGGATCTCGTAGCGCGCATCGGGCCTGACGAACATCGCCGAAGCCGCGTGGTGATCGAGGCCGAGCGGCCCCCCGTTGACGATCGCCTCCGGATAGGCCCGCATCGACGGCGCCGCCGGAAGCCATCGTTCCGCGCCCACCGCCCGGTACTCGAGGAACAACCACGAGTCGTGGTCGGTGTCGCCGGTCATCTTCCATTCAAAACCGATGTGCTGGTACGTCGGATCGAGCCGGGCCGCACCCATGGCCGCCACCCTGGCGCCGGTGGGCGCCGTGGTGCGGCACGACGACGTCGTCTCGCTGGTGCGGCACCAGTCGGTACCCGATCCGCCCCAAGCCGTGTCGCTTCCGCCGTTGCCGATCAGGGTGTCGGCGCCACCACTGCCGCGGAGCACATCGCGGCCGCTTCCGCCGAGCAGCGTGTCGGCTCGGGTCCCGCCGATGAGGATGTCGTTGCCGGAGCCTCCCCGCAGGATATCGGGGCCCGCCCCGCCGTAGATCTCGTCGCTGCCTTCGCCGCCGAGCACGACATCCCGTCCCGCTCCGGCGCAGATCAGGTCGTTCCCGCCCCGTCCGTCGATGACATCGGCGCCACCCTTGGCGACGATGACGTCTCTGGACGCAGTGCCAACCAGGTGTTCGGCATGCGGCGTCCCGACGATCGTCGCCGGGACCCCGGCACACAGCGGCACCGCCGCGGCGGCAACGGGTGGCGCCACACCCATTGGAGCCACCACCATGGCGAGCAGGGTCGAGATCGTGAGGAGGCGTCGCATCTATCTGAGTGTATGGGAAGCCCGGCCGGACTGGGTTGACCAATGGCGCAATGGCGCGCCTGCCCACCGGCACGCGCCGGTCCTCTTTGTGTCACGCCCGCCACATAGGTTGTAGCGATGGCATCGACAACTGAACACATCGCAATGAGCTTCGGACGAGTCGCGGCACTAGCAGCGTAACTAGTCAGATATATGAAACCTGAATCTGGATATACTGAGCGAATGACCAAGCGGCTCGTGGATATCGACGACGAACTCCTCGAACAGGCTCGCGCCGTTTCGGGCGCCGGCACCATCAAGGGCACCGTGGCCGTGGCGCTTCGGCGCCTCGTCGACCAAGACCGGGCAGTTCGCCACGTCAAGCGCCTCCGCCGGCGCGACGCCCTCGATTGGGAATCCATCGAACGGTCCCGCTCCCCCAGATCCACCGATGGCTGAACGCTACCTCGTCGATACCTCCGTACTCGCTCGGGCCCACCGGACGCCGATTGGGAACCGCCTGGAGGGTCTAGCCGCGTCGGGTCGAATGTGGACGTGCCGCATCATCGATCTCGAAGTTGTATACGGATCACGGGCGCGTGATGTTCTCGCGGTGGCCGACGAAAGGCGGGCGCTGCCGGAGGCGCCGATGACCCCGGCCGTCATGGACCGTGCCGTGCACCTTGCCGAGATGTTGGCGGAGCACGGACACCACCGCGGCGCCAAGCCCGTCGATATCGTGATAGCCGCGGCCGCCGAATCCGCTCGTCTCACGGTGCTTCACTATGACGCCGACTTCGAGCGGATCGCCGCAGTCTCCAACCAGCCCACCGAGTGGATCGCTCCCCGGGGGAGCATTCCCTAGGGGCCCAACCATTCGATCCTGCGACACTACTCATGTGAACGCCACGACCCGCCGCTGCGACGAACTGATCGCCGTTGTGCGCGGCGCCGGATGCCCATGAACCCTGCCGCCGCCCGCCGTGTCGTCGGGATGGACGGGTGGAAGAGCGGTTGGGTGTCCCTGGCGCTACTCAATGGAGCATTCGCAGAAGCCCGGATTCACGAGACTGCGGCAGCTGCGATCGACGCTCAGAAGGACGCTCGCGTTGTCTGCATCGACATTCCCGTCGGCATGCCCGCTGAGGGCATTCGTCGAGCAGACGAGGAGGCACGAGAGCGAGTCGGTCCACGACGATCGAGTGTGTTCAACGTGCCACCGCGGGCCGTCATCGAAGCTACGCCGTACGCGAAGGCCAACCGCCTCTCCAAGGACCGATACGGCCGCGGCATCAGCCGACAGAGCTACGCGCTGCGAGACAAGATCCTCGAGGTCGATTCAATCGCCCGCCGCGACGACCGCGTCTTTGAGGTGCATCCCGAGGTCACGTTCGCCGAGATGGCCGGCCGGACGCTGCACTACAAGAAGACATGGACCGGCACGAACGAGCGACGCGAGCTGCTCAGATCCGCCGGCATCGAGATACCCGACGACCTCGGTGCGGTCGGCGTCGTTCCCGTCGACGACGTCCTGGATGCGGCGGCGGTGGCCTGGACCGCCGATCGAATCGCTCGAGGCGTAGCTGCGGCAATTCCTGTCGAACCGGAATTCGACGGAGAACTCCGAATGGCGATCTGGATCTAGCCGGCAGCTGCCGCCGCAACCAGGCCAAGTCAGCCGGAAATCACCAGCATGGTGAGGCTGTATACGACCAACAGAGTGAATCCGCCGAGCAGCACCAGGGACGCCTCGAGCACCCGGCGGTAGCGGCGCATGAGCCACATCGCTACTACGACTCCAACCCCGATGGTCACCTTGAAGATCGACGCGAGCAGAGGATCGGAGCCGAGAAGCATCGCCATGATCGGGTTCAACTCCACCGCACCGCGGTCGAGGGCTCGCAGGGTCAGGGCCAGGTCGGCGACATTGAGCAGCGCCACGGTGACCAGCACCACGGCGAGGGCCTGCGGCCGGTATCGGTAGGCGGCGAGCATCCGGTGGTACGCAATGCGTGGCGAACTCCCGTGGATCTGGCGTCGCGTGAAGCCGAGGCGCCGGTCCGGAAACCGCAACGAGAGGTGTTTCACCCTACGGTCGATGCCGCGACGCTGATCGACCATCTGCTCCGGCACCGGTTACTCCTGACACCCCCCGCGATGCTCTGGAGGATAGTTGGAATCCGTTCGAATCTCCCGAGCCGGAGTCGCCGGACGGGTCCTCCGGCGGTCGGAATGGGTCTACGGAAACCTTCCACATCCCGCCAGAACTGCCGCACTCGCCTCCTTTGGACCGCGGAAGCGCCCCGGGGCTCATATGTCGCCGCCGTCGGCGAGTCGATCGTTATCTTGACCTACCGCCAGAACTAACCCTGAGGCATCCCATCGCGACTCACTGCGATCCCGGAGAGGACGGCGGGCAGCGGGCTTTGGCCCCACTTGATTCGAGCGGCAACTCCGCGCAGCTGCCACTCGCCGCGTAGGCTGGCCACCGTGAACTATCTCATTGATCCCGAGCCCGCCGCCGGCAGGGCGATGACATGATCCAGCCGCTCGCCAGACTGCTGGCCGACCACCGCCAGATCCTTGTCTTCACCGGCGCCGGCATTTCGACGGCGTCGGGGATCCCCGACTACCGGGGCCCGCAAGGGGTGTGGAAGACACGCCAGCCCGTCTACTACCAGGACTTCATGTCATCTGCCGAGGCCCGTCGGGAGTACTGGCAGCAGAAGGCGGAGGACGCCACCGCCTTTGGCGACGCGGAGCCGAACGCCGTGCATGAGGCCATCGTGGCCCTGGAGCGCGCCGGCCGGGTCGCTCTGGTTGTGACCCAGAATGTCGACGGTCTCCACCGGGCGGCCGGGACCTCCCCGGACCGGCTCGTTGAGGTGCACGGCACTAACGCATTGATCGAATGCCAGAGCTGCGGAGACCGCACGGAGCCCGGCCCGCACTTCGCCCGGTTCGGCGCAACCGGGGAGCCTCCCGACTGCGCATGCGGCGGCCACTTGAAGCCGGCAACGATCAGCTTTGGGCAGAGCCTGCGGTCCGCCGACCTATTCAAGGCGTTCGAGGCCGCCGAGACGTGCGACATGGTGATCGCCCTCGGTTCAACGCTTTCAGTGACTCCCGCCGCCGACATCCCACTGCGGGCCGCGGCTCGCCGGGTGCCGTACGTTGTAATCAATCGAGGAGATACAGCCCACGACGGCCTCGGGGTCATCACGATGCGGCTCGACGCCGACGTCGGTGACGTGATTCCGGCGGCCGTGGCGCTTGCACTCGAATTGGAATGAACGTCACCTCGCCTCGGCGCTTGCCTGGAAGCGGCTCGCGGGCCGGGTCCTCACCGATTTGTGGCGCGCAAAGCGCCGGAGCGGTCAATCCTTTCTGCGTCCGGCAGCGACTGACGGAACATGCCCTTCGGCACGGGTGCGCCCACCCGCACCAGTGATACATGCCAGGAGGGTGAGGAGCCGAGTGCCCACCGGAGGGTGCCGACGGTCAACCGCCCGACGGCCACCGAGCCGGGTATCTTGCGGAGTCCCAGCACGCGCCGAATCCGGGTCGGAATCGTCGCCACCGCCGCCATGAAGAGCAAGCGGTAGGCAATCCGGACGTGCCAAGGCAGCGGCGGCTTGCGGATGAACCCGACCGCATCGACGAGCCCCGGAGAGTGGAAGACATCGGGATGATCGGTGATCCATTTCGCGAGACCGGCGGCTGTTGTCGGCATGGGATCGGCGCCCAGCAGCGATCCGATCGCTGTCTGTTCGGCAACAAAGCGGTCGGCCTCATCGTGACTCAGCCGGCGCGGTCCGTATACCCGGTATGCCTGCAGGAACGAGTCGGTGAGCGCATTGTGAACCCACGCTGCGAGCGCCGGGGCGCCGGCTGCATAGCGCCGCCCCCTATGGGACTCGCCGCGTACCGGGCGGTGGGCACGACGCACCAGTGCCACGGCCGATTCGACTTCGGGCATCGCGCCAAAGGACGTCGCGGTCACGTATGCCGAGGTGCGGGAAAGTCGGCCGAGCGGATCCCAGCGGTATGTGGAGTGATCCGAAACTCCGGCGACAACCTCAGGATGGGCCGCCTGGATGAGGAGGGCGCGGACGCCGCCGACGAATGCGGCCGCATCACCGATGACCGACCAGGTGACCGAGTGGGGACCGCAGAGACCGGGGTCACCCTCATACGACAGCGTGTTTGCCAGAGGGTAGGGGGCATGGGCGAAAAGGTCGGTCGTGGAGCCCACCACCCGGTCGCGATAGCGGTTGACGAGGTTGCCGAAGCGGCTCATCGGGCGTCCGCGCGATGTGGGGTGGGCTTGGGGCCAGCGAGACATGGTTTGTGTGACATCAACGATTCTTCGGAGACGGACGCGCCGCCGGATGGAAGAACGTCTGGGGGCCCGCTGTGCAAGCACATCCAGAAGCCGCTCCGTGACGTACAAACAGCATGAACAGAAAACTCGCAAAACTACTTAGGTCCGGCCGGCGCAATGACCGGCCCGTCGGAAGCCCGGCGCTTGCGTCTGTCGACCGCATCCGGACCGTGTCGCCACCCCCCGTCTTCTAGGCCCCTCCCACCCAGACCCGCCCGATGGCCGCATCGCTGCGCTATGGCGGGTCTGGGCGCGTCTTGACTTCCGGTTCCCCTCCGCCGGTTGCCGGCAATCCGGCTCCATGTCGCCCTCGGCCACTGAGTGAACAGCGCGGAGTCCCTCACCTCCCCGCGATCAGATAGATTCCTTCCCGGGAGAGGAGTTGACCGTGAATCAGTACGACATGGTTGTAATCGGATCGGGGCCGGCGGGCGAGAAAGCCGCCGCCATGGCCGCCTACTTCGACAAGCGGGTGGCGATGGTCGAGCGGGAGCCGCGCGTCGGGGGAACCGTCGTTTCCCGCGGTGGGATTCCGACCAAGACCCTGCGCGAAGCCGCTACCTACCTATCGGGCTATCACCGCCGTGAGTTCTACGGCGTCGGTGTCGATATCGACCCGAAGCTGATGTTGGAACTGCTCCACAGACGCGCCGCCGAGGTGATGGACCTCGTGGCCCACAGCGTGGCCGAGAACATCGACCGCCATGGAATCGATCTCGTTCACGGCACCGCCGCGCTCACCCCCGACGGCAACGTGGCGGTCGCCGGCGATGACGGCACCACCAGGATTCTCGAAGCCACCAATGTGCTGATCGCTACGGGATCGCGCCCGTTCCGGCCGCCCACGGTGCCGTTCGACGATCCGGGCGTTGACGACTCCGACTCGATCCTGGCGCTCGAGTCCATTCCGGAGTCACTCGTCGTCATCGGCGGCGGGCCCGTTGGCGTTGAATACGCCTCGATCAGCACTGCCCTTGGCGTCCGGGTCACCGTCATCGATGCCGGACAGCGCCTCATCCCGTTCGCCGACGAGGAGATCAGCGCAACGCTGCAGGCAGCGTTGGAGGACGACGGAGCCCGCTTCATCTTCGACTCCCCCGGCACCACCATCGAACGTACTGCGAACGGCCTCGAGGTTGGCGTCCCCAGCGGCGAGGTCATCGTGCCGGACAAGGTGCTCTTCGCCGCCGGCCGCACCGGCAACACCGAGGGTTTGGGCTTGGAGGAAGCCGGTGTCGCCACCGACGACCGCAACCACATCGTCATTGACGAACACTTCCAGACATCGGTGCCCGGTATCTACGCGGCGGGTGATGTGGCAGGACCCCCGGCACTGGCGTCCGTGTCGGCGGAACAGGGGCGCATCGCCGCGTCGCATGCCTTCGATCTCGGAGTCGTCGAGCAGCTCGATCCGCTGCCCGTCTACGGCGTCTACTCGCTTCCCGAAGTCGGGATGGTGGGTCAAACCGAAACGGCGGCCGGCGCCAACGGAGTCGACTACGCCGTGGGCCGCTACCGCTTCGAGCGGAATCCGCGCAGCCGAATCGCCGGGCCCGGCATCGGGATGATCAAGCTGATCGTCGACAAGCACGACCATTCGCTCTTGGGAGTCCACATCGTCGGCGAGGAAGCCGCCGAATTGGTCCACATCGGGCAAGCCGCCATCCATGCCGGCGACAAGGTCGAGCGCTTCATCCACAGCACCTTCAACGTGCCCACCCGCTCCGAGGGCTACAAGTTCGCGGCCTACGACGCGCTCCAGGACATCAGCGGCCGCCGCTTGTCAGGCTGATCGCGACTCGTCGCTCGCAAGCCCGAAAAATCTGCCCAAACGCCGATCACGTTCGGTAGGGTCGAATCTGTACGAAAGGGAGAATCGTGCCAATCGTCTTTGTTCATGGTGTCAACACTCGGGCCAATGCCGGCTATCGCGCCGGCCTCGAGGTCAAGAAGGCGCTGTTCAAGAAGCACCTTGCGGGAGCCACGGTTGGAGGCAGGACCTTTGCGCAGGTTCCCGATCCGGTGTTCCCGTATTGGGGCGACCTGGCAACGACTTTTGCCTGGAACATGGCATCGCTGCCTCACGGCGACATGCAGTCGCTCGGCGGCGGAGGAGATGCTGACATCAGGCCGTTCCTCGCGACCGTCCGCGACGCTCTTTCAGACGAGCTTGGAAATGAGCCGCTGATTGCGTTGGCACAGCGGGACTTCGGGCAAGCCGTTGAGGTGATAAGCAGCCTGGCTCTGGAGCAAGCCGCGGAGAATCTCGAGAAGGAGGTCGCCGACTTTGTGCTGGCGGCACAGGCATATGCCGCCGCTGAGCCGACTCCGGCATGGCTCGGCAATCTCACGACAGATGACCAGCTCCTCGGCAGTCTGAATCTTGCCATAACCCAGCAGGGCGGCATCCAGGCCCAGGGACTCGGCGACGTCATCAATGCAATCAAGACCGCTGCGAACAAGCTGAAGACCGCTGCTACAGGGCTGGTCGGATCCGCTGCGGACAAGGCTGGCGATTTCGCATCAAGCAAGCTGCTCGGGTGGACTCGTGACGGGCTCAACGCGAATCTCGGGCGCTTCTTCGGCGATATCTTCATCTACTTCAACGGGCGCGGTGACAACACGGCGCCGGGAGCAATCCCGCAACGGGTGCTCGCCGGATATGACGAAGCGATGGCCGGGGCCGCTGCCAACGAGCCGTTTGTGGTCGTCGGCCACAGCCTCGGTGGCGTGATCTCTTATGATCTTCTCAGCCACTTCAGGGCTGACATTGAGGTGGATCTCTTTGTGTCGGTGGGGTCCCAGGTCGCCCACTTTGAGGAGATCAAGCTGTATCGAAACAGCAACCCATCCGTCCAACCGCCGGCCAAGGCGCACACTCCGGACAACATCAAACGCTGGATAAACGTGTACGACGACGTCGACATCTTCTCCTACGCCTGCGCCGACGTTTTCGATCGGGTGGATTTCGACGTTAGGTATGACACTCGTACCTACCTGATCAAGTCGCACAGCGAGTATTTCAAGCAGGAGCGATTCTACGAGCGGCTCCGGGCCAGAATCGACGAGCTGCCATGAGCCTGTATTGGCCGCCGGACGCGAACGATATCGTCACCGATCAACCTCGGCTCCATGCACTGGTTATCGGCGTCGGCGAATACCACCACCTCGGATTGGGCGTGGCGAAGCCCGCAACGTTCCTCAACGGCCTGGCGCCCCTGACGATCACAGCCCCGGCGGCTCGCCGCGTCGCTCGATGGCTCGAGGAGGATTACGAGAACCCAAACCGGAAACTCGGTTCGATTGAGCTGTTGCTCTCGCCCGCGGAGAAGCTGGTGCGCAGCGACGGAGGAAGCGTCGACGTCGAGGACGCGACGATGGCCAATATCGAAGAAGCCTTCAAGAGGTGGTACGCCCGCTGCGATCAGAACACCGACACCATCGCATTCCTTTACTTCGCCGGCCACGGGATCAGCACGGTCAGCCAATTCCTGTTGCCATCTGACTTCGGAAATCCCGACGAGCCCAATGAGTGGGAGAACTGCATCGACGCCACCGGACTCCAGGCTGGGATGCTCAAGTGTGCCGCAGATACTCAGCTGTTCTTCTTCGATGCGTGCCGCGACACCGACGTCTCAGCCCTGACACAGAACAACCCCCAGGGGAAGCACCTGGTTAGCTCGTCCCTCTCGGACAGCGTCGACTTGTCTGTCGCGTTCAAGGCGGCATCGGAGGGTCGCAAGGCGTATGGCCGCGACGGCGAAGAGACCTTTTTCTGCAAAGCGCTCATGATGTGCCTTAACGGTGTGGCTGCCCGCAAGTCGGGCCCGGAGTGGAAGGTCGACACTGCTGTGCTGGCGTCTGCGATGGCCTCGGTGGTCGACATCTTGGGGAAGATCGAGAACCTCCCGCTCAGCTGCGATTGCCCGGCAATAAAGCCGGTGGTCCTGCATGTTCCGAAGGAGCCAAAGGTGCTGGTGAAAGTCGATTGCGAACCCGACCAGCGGAACAACGAGGCGGACATCGTGCTCAGTCAAAACGGAGCCAGCGTCACCTCGCAACCCGGAGAGACCCGGCCATGGATGACGCAGCTCAGTCCCGGCGATGCCCACCTCGAGGTGTCATTCCAGAGCTTCGATACGCGGTTCATTGATGACACGCTCTTTCCGCCAACCTATGAATGGGACCCACCGGTATGAGCGGAACGATGAGAATTCGATTCGAGGAAGACATGCCGGCATCGGCGGTCGAAGTGTTGACGCCGGACCACCAATCCGTGCGTCGCTTCGCCATGCGCCCGAATTCGGAAGAGTCCGTTGACGTTCCCTCGGAACGCTCGTACCTACGGGTGCACCTGCCGTCAGGCAGGGCCGTGACCATGCCTGTGCGGGATGATCTCGAGTATGTGATCAATCGAGAAGGCCTGGAGCGCAGCAGTGGCCGCTATGCGACGCTCGGAGTGCGTGCGCCCGACTCGTCATCGCAACTGAAAAGTGTGAGCGAGGTTCGCAGCTACCAAGAGGAACGGTCGGTCGCCAGCCAGCAAAGCGATACGACATGGCTTGACGAGATGTACGACACGGGGAAGGGACTCGGGGATGTCGTGCCGGATTTGCAGAGCGGCGTCCGCGTGCTGTGGTCACCGAAGGTTCGAGGGAAGCTCTCTCTCGAAGGCGATGAACTCGCCTTCTCGCCGCCCGTCAGCGAGAAGCCCTACAGACTCAGTATCACGGTTGACCAGACCACGATGTTGGCCTTACTCCCTGGATCCCTCGACTCAACCTACGTGCGTTCTGATGATGTTGGATCAGGTGGCACCGTGGTAACCGTTCGAGTCGCAAGCGCGTCGAGGTTTGCCAATACCGTGGGTAGCTACTTGGCAAGAGGCGACTACTACGCCGCAGAGACTATGGCGGTTTGGGCGGAACAAGCTGAAGATCGGCTCCAGAGCAAGATGCGCGACCCGTATGCCGCGGCGGTCGCGGCCTATCTCCTGCTGCGCCTGGAACGATACGACCTGATGCACGACTGGGCGAAGAACCTGGCCGACTGGTTCCCCGAAATCTCCGACGGCTGCGTGATTTGGGCAATTCAGGTATTGCGGCAACGCCAGGAAATCGATGAGGCGACCGAATACCTGCTCAAGGCGGCCGAACGCGGCTGGCCCATATACATGGAGGGAACCCGGCTGCTTTCGGAGAACCTCCGACGTCTCGGCGATGACGGTATTGCTGCGGTCCGCCAGCTAGAGCATGGCGGCGGGGCCATGGTCTGGGATTCGCCGTTCACGGCGCGTGTCACCGGCACCAAGCAACGCGACATGCGAGCCATTACCTTTGACCTTGGATACGAACCGACTGCATAGCGCTACCGGAGTGCTCCAGTGACAGCTCGAAACCCCGGCGAGGCTCAGCCGGCCTGGCGGCTCGAAGCGGATGAGATCATCGCGGCACAGCGAGCCAAACATCCGCTCGTAGCCGGCGCAAATGGTGACCCCGGCGCAGCCAGCGAACGCCATGTCAAGGCTGGATCGATCACTCAGTGGCTTGGCCGGCTGGCTGACTCCCGCGACTCCAGCGCAACCATGCTGTACGCCGAGAACGCGGACTTGATTGTGCTACAGCACGGCCACCGATCGAGGCGCGGTATGGACGCTTGGATCCTGCGGCCGCCCAACGCCGACGCCATTGAGCTGCGCCTTCTCATTACACCGGGTTGGCCAAGCGGTACGGCACCGAACATGGATACCAAGCGCCAGGCGAGAGACTGGGCCACAACCAATGTCTACGCGTGCAAGATCACCTATCCGGACAACTCAATTCACGAGTTCCAGTTCGACGTCTCCGGCAGAACCGATCACCCCGCAGGATGGAAGGCCGACCGGCCGCAGTTCGCTACCGCCTCTCCGGTATTCCCTGTCGACACGGCCGCCTGGGCTGGGGGCGTCGTCCGGATCGAGGGTTCACCCATCGGTTCTGCCGGTCCGCTCGGGTATGTCGAACGGCGCCAAACCAACCTGCGCCTGTGACGGCACCCGCTCAGGCCGGATTACGCTGACGCGACCGGCTTGCTGGCTTTAGACGATCGCACGGTGAAGCCGCCCCACCCGCTCCGAGGGCTACAAGTTCGCAGCGTACGACGCCCTACAGGACATCAGCGGCCGCCGCCTGTCGTCGTCCGACTGATTGGGACTGATGCCCCTTGTCGGCGGCATCCGGCTGTCGCAAGCTGGAGCCGACACAAGGAGATGCAGTGCCGTCAACTCACCTCGGCAGGGTCTGCGGTGGGCTCGGCGCGGTCGCAGTGGCCTTCTTCGTCGTCTTCTTCGGCCTCGTGGCCGGCGGCCAGCGGGGCGGCGAGACGTTCTTCTCGAATCCCTGGTTGGCAACGGCGATCCTCACCGCGGCGGCATCAGCGATAGTGGCGGCCGCCGTCGGACTGACCGCCGTCTTCAGGGAGTCCGAGCGGGCCGTCGTAGTGTTCGTCATCATCGCCCTGGGGATCGCAGTCTTACTATTCGCCGTTGCGGAGGTTGTATTTCCCCACTGAGACTCGCTCCGACCCCGGCCGGCCGCCTCCTTACAGCCCCGCCAAGAACTCCCCCAGAAGCTTCTCGTACATCGCCGGGTCGATATTCCACGACTCCAGGTGTTTGGCCGACGCGACGCGGTGGTATATGACCTGGTCCCCGAGTTCGTCGGCCAGAGCGTCGCTCGTCTCCACAGGGACGATGTCGTCCTCGACCCCATGGAAGAGCATGACGGGAACCTCGATCTCGTCGGCCCGGTCGAGGTAGTCGAGCCGGCCCCAATCCAGGTCGTAACGCCATCCGGCAATCCACTTGGCCGTCGCCGTCAACGTGGCGGGGATCGGCAGACCGATGACAGGAAGGCTCCTGTTGGAGGCGCCGAGATCGATGGCTGCACTCAGATCGAGCATCGGTGAGTCCAGAACGACGCCGCGCACCAGGCTGGCCTGCGGCGCCTCGTAGAGGAAGTTCGTGACGATGCCGCCGCCCATGCTGTAGCCGACCAGAACGACATTCTCGGCTCCGGCGGCCAGGGCGTAATCCACCGCCGCCGCGACGTCCTGCCACTCCGTGAGCCCGTACTGGAGACGACCCGAGGGATCGGCAGGGGCCTGCGGATGGTTGCGGTACGTGATGACAAGCGCCGGGTTGCCGTTGGCGACGATCACCGGAAGGGGCTTGAGCACGTCACGCCGCGTCAGCCCGTTGCCGTGCACCAGCACTACCCACGTCGTGTCGTCTCCATCGATGAACCACGCCGGGTTGTCGCCGAGACTCGATGGGTACGTCACGCGGGTGAACGGTATGCCAAGGCCCTCCATCGGATTGCCGGGGAAAGCCCTCCCGTCGAGATCGGCCAGGTCGCCGGCCACGGGCGATGCCCCCGACACCAATTCGAGACGCCACTCGACGGTCTCGTCACCCGTCGCCACCAACTCGGTGAGCCGGCCGTAGCCGTCGGCCCATGCGAGCCCCCATATTCCCGGAGTCTCCAGCTCATCGGGGCCGTCAACGGTCGACAAAGTGACCGTCCCGTTCGCGGCGGCCAGGACCGGTATGTCGAACTCGAAAGTGCTCGGGCTCGGGTCGAGTGCCGACGAGTGGATCTCCCCCGAGAAGTACCAGCCGCCCGCGACGTGGAACAGCAGGAGAACGCCGACGAGGATCATCAGCCAGAAAAGGAGGCGCCGCTTGTACCAGGGCGGCCGGTAGGAGCTGGATCGAAGCGGTGACTTCGGCATCTCCTGCACGGCACACCTCGGTTCGGGTACCTCAATTGTATGTGGTTATCGCCGGATCAAGGAGCCGTTGTGTGCGGAGAGCCGGATCAGCGTCTGGGAAAGAGCTCCTGGGATAGGGCGCCGACGCGTCGCGGCGAGACGTACCGGGAGGGACGAATCAGGCGCCCAGCGGAGTGGACTCCTACCAAACCTTCACCCGGGTCTTATCTTCCTCTCAGCTATGCGCCGCACTATGTGGGAGTCATCAAGACACACAACTGAATAGCCCGACAACTGAATAGCCCGCCGGGACAGAGCCCATCCCTCTCCGCTCCTCCTCCCTTCCCAGGCCCGGCGAATCGGTGGCGGCCCTTCACATGGAGGGCCGCTGCCGCACCGTCACCGCAGACGCAGTTCCTGGTCGAGCCGGGCGATCTCGGCCTCGACGGTGGGGATCACGGCATCGGCCCAGGCACGATGGCCTTCGGCACTCGGATGGAACAGGTCGGGAGAGAACATATGGGGTCCGCTGTTGAACACCTCCGTCGTGAGCGCCCACTGGTCGACCTTGGCAACACCGTGCCGCTCAGCAACCCTGCGATGCACCCGGTCGGCGACCCGCGCGGTACCCGCCGCCATCCGATCGACGGGATATGGAAAACGTGGGATCGAACCCATATCCCCGACGCCGAACAGGATCACGGCCGACGACACTCGCTTCAGGCGCATCACGATCTCGTCGAGGCGGCGTTCGAATCGCCACGCCGGAGTCATCCGCAGCAGATCGTTCGATCCCACGGACACGATGGCGACATCGTGGCGCGTTGCTTCGGCTGCAGGCAGCTGCTCTTCGAGCACGTCCTCGGACCGGGCGCCGCCGTCCCCGTAGCTGCGCAACTCGACATGAAATCGGTCGGAGAAGTGCCGGGCCAGCAGCCGGGCCCACGCCTCTTCGACGCTGTCGAGACTCTGGCCTGTCACCGAGCTATCGCCGAGCACCGCCATCCGCAATCGGAGCAGGGTGGCATCGCCGAAGCTCCCGGTTGGATCGTATTCATCGCCGAGCGGCAGCCGGCGCCGGCTCACATAGGCGACTTGACCGGCGATCAACCCGGCCCCTCCCACAAAAGTGCTGAGTCCCACAACCCGGCGCTTCATACCGCGATTCTACCAGTGGGCGGCGCCGCCCGGAAGCGACAGCACGAGACCCGGCCGCACCGCGGCAGGGACTAGTCACTCCGAGCCGACCAAGAATGAGCTTCCATGAATCGACTAACGCCGTCGATATAGAAGACAGATCATCGACAGCGGGAGCAAACTAGTGGGCAACGCCGGTAGGAATCGGGGGACGCGCCGACTCGGCTTGTCGTGGGAATTCACCGCATCGAAGCCCGGACCGGTGTCCGGTCTGTCGTGGGAAATGCGCTCCAGTCGGCGCCTGGTGGCGGGCGTTGCCGCGCTGGCGATGACCGCCGCGATGACACTCGCACTGCCCGCGCCCGCTCATGCTTCAGAGCTCACCACAGAGCCAACACTGCTCGACACGTCCTCGGTTACGTTCTCCGACACCTCCTCGACATCGCTGCGCCAGTGGAGCGACAAGGAAGCCCACAAGGACACGAGTGGCCTCATGTCAACCGTCGCGGGTGAGGTGACTCACGCAACCCAGATGTGGAAGGCCGGCTACACAGGTGCCGGTGTCGACATTGCCATCATCGACTCCGGCGTTTCTCCCGGCACCGGCCTCTCGTATCCCGGCAAGGTCATCCATGGCCCCGACCTCTCCTTCGAATCCCAGGACTCCGACACGATCTATGTCGACACATTTGGCCACGGAACCCATCTCGCGGGCATCATGGTGGGCCAGGAAGAGGGCATCCGGGACATTACGAAAGAGAAGAGGAAGTTCATCGGGATGGCTCCCGACGCCCGCCTGGTGAGCCTCAAGGTGGCCGACCGCAACGGCGTCACCGATGTCACTCAAGTGATCGCCGCCATCGACTGGGTAGTGCAGCATCGCAACGATAACGGTTTGAACATCAGGGTTCTCAACCTCGCCTACGGAACCGACTCAGTGCAACCCCACCTCGTCGACCCACTTTCCCACGCCATCGAGCAGGCGTGGAATGCCGGCATCGTGGTTGTCGTAGCTGCCGGCAACGACGGCCTCGGCTCGGCGCTTCGCAACCCTGCCACCAACCCGTACGTGATCGCAGTGGGAGCCTCGGACCCCAACGGTACCGGTGACTCGATCGATGACCAGGTACTAGGTTTCTCGAGCTGTGGTTCCAAGGCGCGCCACGTCGATGTCGTCGCACCAGGCAAGTCGATTGCATCCTCATATGCCGCGGGTTCGACGTCGGCGGTCGCGAATCCGGATGCCATCAGCGGCACTTTGATGCGGGGTACCGGCACCTCCCAGGCAGCAGCAGTTGTCTCGGGTGGTGCGGCACTGTTGGTCGAACAGCGGCCGCAGGCAACTCCAGATCAGATCAAGGCTCTGATCGTGGGCAACGCCAATTCGATATCTGGCGCTAGTCGAAGTTGCCAGGGTGCCGGCGCCTTCACCCTCGAGGACCTAGCCGAAATCAAGCTCAACCCGACCCCCACAGCTACGCAGAGCTTCACTTCGAGCACCGGGCTCGGATCGCTGGAAGCCTCTCGGGGCACAATCCACATCGAGGCGAACGGCGTGGTTCTCGAAGGTGAGCAGGACATCTTCGGTAACGCCTGGGACGGTGTCTCCTGGTCGACCCTCGCCGCGGCCGGCGCCAGCTGGTCGGGTGGCACCTGGAACGGAGCGTCCTGGAGCGGCGCCTCATGGTCCGGAGCATCGTGGTCCGGGGCATCGTGGAGCGGGGCTTCATGGTCCGGGGCTTCATGGTCCGGCGCTTCCTGGAGTGGGGCATCGTGGTCAGGCGCTTCGTGGTCCGGATCCTCCTGGTCCGGCCACGTCTGGGGTATGTGATTCGCAGGTTTGGGCTGAGTAGCCGACCTGGATTCCCAGCCTTTGGCCATCGGATCTCGTAGGGTCAGGATGACCGTGTGAATCGGAGTCTGGACGACGGTCACCACAGCAGGTGCCGGGCCCCTAGCTCGCCGCCTCGCGTCGAGCCCACGCTCGGAGCGGCAGTATGGCGAGTACAAAGGCCGCCAGCGAGATCAACCACATTGAGGTGTAACTCCCCGTCGTGTCGACCGTCCAGCCATAGAGCGGTGCGCCGAGACCGAGTCCCGCGAGGAAACCTCGCAGCACTATCCCGGAGGCTCTTCCCGCTTGTTCACTCCCGACCACGGTGATCACACCGAGCATGCCGACGGAATTCCACGATGAAGCGCTGAGCCCGGTGAGCACGGCGGCGATCCAAACCATCCACATGCCAACCGACTGCGCCAGCAGGAAGGCAAGCGAAGCCGCTACGGCGCTGAGGGCAATCGCCGCCAGCGGACCGGCGAAACGCTGCCGGCGCTCGGCGTGGCGGGCCCAGGCGATACGGCCGACGAACGCCGCCAGACCGACCAGGGCGGCGGCAAAGCCGCCGAGAGTGGGGGTTCCGCCGAGCGCCTCCTCAACGAACAGCGGAATCAGAAAGGTCACCGACCCGCCAAAACCGAGCAGGAACCCATAGATCGCCATCTCCCGGATTGCCGGGGACAGTGGACCACCCTTTCGCTCCGCCGCAGTGATGGCGGCCGGGCGATCTCGGGGAACTACTCGCAGCACCACCGGAATGACTGCCGCCGTGAGCAGGGCCAGCACCACCAGCGTCCACCGCCAACCGAATGCCTCTGCGCCCCTCGGTACCAGAACACCACCGAGGAAGATCGTGGCCTGCACCCCGGACTGCTTGACCCCCATCATCACTCCCTGGCGCCCGGCCGGGACGTGGAGAGCGATCAACTTGTTCGTCGCGGGGTTGCCGGCCGCCTGGCCAAAACCGGCCGGTATCGCGGCCAGCAGCAACACCGCGTAGATCGGAGCAACGGCCAGCGCCAGGAAACCGGCCGTGGCCAGAACGTAGATGAAGACGAACGCCCGCTTCCCCCCGACCCGATCCGTAAGCCGGCCGGCCATCGGCGACAGGAGCGCCGACACCGCAATGTTGACTGTGGCAATCAAGCCGACCTCGGCCCGAGTGATGCCGAAGTCGTCGATGAGAAAGGTCGCCAAAACGCTGAGCACGGCCGCCGGGTAGGTGGCGACACCCATTGCGATGAGCAGCAGCACACCGAACCCCAGGCGGCTCCGCGACGTATCGAAGGCGGGGCCGGACTGCATCGGACGAGTATATGAACCGGCCAACGCGGCCGGGCCGCTCTACTCGATCTGCTTTGGATGGGGGAAACACCAGCCGGGCATACCAAGCACTTTGGGTGGTCGCTCGATATGCTCTCGGTTACATCCGGCGATACGCCGGGGATTGGGGAGAATTAGGCATGACAAGAAGAACGAAGAGTCTCTCGCGACGAGGCATTCTGATCGTGTCGATATTGGGGCTGGTGGCGACGATGTTGGCTGCGCCGGCAGTCGCAGAAAGCCCCACCGAGGAGCCCGTCTACACGGTGGTGGAGGAAAGCCTCCCCTTCTCCCCGGTGCCCGGCTTCGAGGATTCCACGCGGGTGTGGGGCGTCCACAAGGGCGCCGGCTACCGCATGGAGGTTCCGGCCGACTGGAACGGCGACCTCGTGATGTGGGCCCACGGCTTCCGGGGCACCGGGACGGAGCTGTTCTTCAACCCCGAGGAGCTCCCCTTCCGCCACTACTTGCTGGACAACGGCTACGCCTGGGGCATGTCGACTTACACCAAGAACGACTACAACGTCGAAGCGGGTGCCGTTGACACTCGCAACGTCAAGCTGCTGTTCCAGAACATGTTCGGCCCTCCGGAGCACTCATACATCGCCGGCGCCTCCATGGGCGGCCACATCACCGGTGCCACGATCGAGAAGTGGAAAGAGGACTACGACGGAGCCCTGCCCGTGTGCGGGGTGATGGGCGACTTCGAGCTGTTCGACTTCTTCCTCGACTTCAATCTGGCAGCCCAGCAGATCGCCCTCGGTAGTTCAACGTTCCCGGTGAGCCCCGCCTATCCGGTAACGACCGCCCTTGATATCAAGGCGTCGCTCGAACTGTTCCCCGGCGCCTGGCCCTTCGCCCTCAACAGCGACGGCGAGGCGCTCAAGCAGCTGACCGAGCTGCGCTCCGGCGGTGACCGGCCCAACTTCGACGAGGCCTGGATCTTCTGGAACGCGTTCCCCGAGTTCGGGTCCGGGATACCGGGCAACTTCCTGTTCGATCTCGGCGCGACCGACGGCACTCTTCCGGGTCGGCGCGGGGTCGCTGTCGACAACACCGACACCGTGTACCAGGTGGACCTCGACCCGGCGTTGAGTGCATTCGAGGCAGCGCTCAATGACGACATCGTCCGAGTCGCCGCCGACCGCGACGCTCGCATCAAGCAAGGCATCAAGAACGTGCCGCAGCTGACCGGCAAATTCCACACGCCGGTGCTGACAATGCACAACCTCGGCGACCTGTTCGTGCCCTTCCACAACGAAGTCCAGTACTTGAAGGACGTCACGGCCAATGGCGATCCCGATCTGCTGGTGCAGCGGGCGATCCGCGGCGTGAGCCACTGCGGGTTCACGACGGCGGAGTACGAGACGGCGTTTGCCGATCTCGTCGCCTGGGCCGAACACGGAATCAAGCCGGAAGGTGACATCGTCGGCGACCCGGCGGCAGTGGCCGATCCGGAATACGGATGCCGGTTCACCGACTTCGCAACGCCCGGAGGCCACCTCCTGGCAGCACCGTGCCCATAGGCAACAACTGAACGCGGACAAGGATGCGGCGGCGGGTGACAGGCCCGCCGCCGCTTCTTTCCGTACGAGTCGACTCATTCAGCACGTGTTAGGGCTCGAGCACACGTCCGACGAGCAACCACGAGTTCTCCTGCCCTTCAAAGGGGCCACCGTCGAAACCAACGTTGATCTGCACCACGATCGCGTCGGCACTCATGGCGATCGCGCCGGGCCAGACCCAGTCGGCTCCCGGCAAATGCAGGCTCACATCCGGGAGCTCGACAAACTGCCCGGCGCGATCGGTCATGAGCACGGACATCGGCTCTGGAGGACCCCACGAGGCACCCGGGCCGACGGCCACAAGGCCGAGCGGCCCTCCGGCCACAGCGCCGTCGTGGTTCATGTCGGCGACCAACTCCCAGCCAATTCCGTCGGCTGAACGCCAGTACTGCCAGACGGTTTGACAAGGTTCGCCGATGGCGGAGCAGTCTTCCCCACCCCAGGCCATCACCACGAGATCCCCATCGACGGTGCCGGCCCATCCGAGCCACCCGCCCCCGTACCCCGGTTCGTCCGAGAGGAGCTCCCAGGCAGTCCCATCCGGCGAACCCCACACCTGTGTATCCGGGGAATCCCAACCGCTCTGGATGACCAGCACAAAGCCGGATTCCGCACCGACCAGAGTCCGCGGGGTCTCTGTCGAGAGATCAGGCTCGTCGACGGCGACTACATCGAAGCGGCCGTCCGGTTCCTGGGCCCAGAGAGCGCCGCCAAGTGGACGGCCGTCGCGCGCTTCCCAGCCCTCGCCGAGGATGAGGAGATGCCCATTCGATTCCGCGATAGAACCCAGCCACCAATTGCCCGTTTCGGGGGTTGCGATCTCGAACTCGGTCCACCCGGTCCCGTTCCACTCACCGGCCATCAGAGGTCCGCCGTCGTCTCTGACCGCGAGGAGGCGGTCTCCAGCGGCCAGGAGCCGCCACCATCCGCCGGCGGGTGGCTCGCTCACCGCCTCCCAAACGGTGCCGTCGTCGGACCTCCACAGAATCAGATTGCCGGGCCCTCTATCGAGATCCACCTCAGCTGCGAGGGCCCAAAACGCTCCTCGCGCGAAGACGACGCCCTCCAGCAGCTCGCTGCCGGGTGGATCGATGACCGACCAGGTCATATTCCCGACTGGCGTAGCGACTTCGATAGAGTCGCCGGGCATCAGGAACGAACCGCGATAGCGCTCCGCCCAGGCGAGCGAAGCGCCGGCGAGCGCCGCGTCGATCTGCGGCGGCGCTTCTTCGGCGGACTCGGGTCCGAAGATGAGGGAGGCAACATCAGGATCTGTCTGCCGGGCCCACCGGGCCAACTCCTGCCAAGCGCCTTCGGACCCTGATGCGACCAGACTCACAACAACGCCTTCTCCGACCCATGCGCTGAGTGTGCCCTCCTCTTCGGCGATGCCCAGGGTCGCGAGAAGCTCTGAGCTGATGCGGTAGCGGCAATTGACACGAACGCGCCCCTGATTGTGCCACGACGGTGTACCGCCGCATTTGAACAGGTGCACGGCTGTGTCCAGCTCCGTCACAAAGCCGAACGCCGCGGTTATGGCGATTAGGTCGAGCTGTCCGGTGGATTCGTCCCACCACTCGAAGTCGATATGGGCAAATCCGGGGAAGTCGATACCGCCACTGACGTCGGGTCGCGTTTCGGGGAGGGTGGCGATCACCTCCGCCAGGTTCCCGTTGACGACCGCCGTAACCAGCCGGGCGACGACCGCAGTAGCCGCGACGGCCTCGGCACGGTCATCCCAATCGCGATACCAACTTGACCCATCGGCCGCGAGCGCGACTAGTCGTCCGTGGCGGAGCCCCACATACTCGGGCGACGCCGCGGGACTCGGAAGCCGGTGCACCTCCCAGCTCGTACCGCCGTCGGTTGAAGTCCATGCCACTGGGGCGTCGTTCGCGACATTCTGATCCGACTCGACCCCAACGGCGACTATCCGGTGGGCTTGCACCGCGACGCTCTCGATGGTCCGACTCAGACGCAGGGTGGAGGATGCTCCGGTGCCCAGGTCAATCGTCTCGTCACCAAACTGCAGGTTGATACGGGGGCGCTCCACGCTCACGACGGCAACCACACCGACTTCGGTGACCATCGTGTCGCCCGCAGCGACATCCACGGCTCGGCCGTCGACCGTGAGCGAGGCAACCGCGGGTTCGGTATCACTCACACGCTGGAGACGTACCGTCACGGTTGGGAGAGCGAACGCCCCATTCCCTGCGGCCGTCCAGGTGATGCCGTCGTCAGAAACCCAAACGGCAGGCACATTGAACCCGCCGAGGCGAGTTGATCCGGCCGCCACTATGAGGTTCGCGGCGACGCTCATCGTGGCCACGGCGCCCGGTGTTTCAGAAAGCTCGCCTCCAGGAAAACCGGCCGTAGTCTCAGCATCGACCCAGCTGAAGCCGTCTCGAGTCCTCCAGAGGGCGGGGCGGCACACTGCATCCCGGCAACGGCTGCCGGCGAGGTAGAGCCAGCCACCATCGTCCTCGGCAACAATCGCCGCATCGATGACGACCCCCTCAGAGACGAAACCGGGATCACGTTTGCGCCAGTCCAACCCATCCGATGACGTCCACAGCATGTGGCGGCCGGCGTCGCTCCCGATCAGCCAGAATCGGTCTCCCGGCCCGGCCGTGAGGTCGATGATCCCGGATACATCCCTCAGATCGTCCGCCGGGCCGAGGAACTCCCAGCTCTGCCACTCCTCTGCACGCCACACCGCCGGCGCTCCGTCAACCTCGCCAACGCCTATCCAGCCGGCGCTCCCCTTGGCGATCGCCTCGAGACGCGATGTAGAGCCCGGAGGCGTTTCGACAGACGGCGCCGCATCCCAGCTCTTACCGGTCGTCGAGCCCCACACCGC
>CAMYIJ010000060.1 GCA_947258375.1 uncultured Acidimicrobiaceae bacterium | reverse complement strand
CTGGCCTTCACCCTGGCCCTGGCCTTCACCCTGGCCCTGGCCTTCACCCTGGCCCTGGCCTTCACCCTGAGCGGCGCGCGCTTCGGCGAGCCGCTGCTGGGAAGCGCGTACCTCGCCACGAGCATTGGCGAGGTCCGAAGCGTTGGCGACCTGGGCGGCCGCTGCCGCCAGCTCGCTGGCTGCCTGCGACAGAGCTCCATTGACGTCGCCGTTTGTCGAAGCCGCGGCCGCCGCGCGGTCGAGTGCGTCGGCCAGATCCGGAGCGGCCCCGGCCACGTCATCTGCCAGATTTCGCAGTCGCTGCGCAGCCTCGCCGCGCTCGGACGCGTCGGCATCCTGAAGCTCTTCGGCGAGATTCGCCAACTGAGCCTCGGCATCGGCGCCTTCGGCAATCGGATTCTGCGCCAGCTTGGCTTCGAGCCCCGCCAACGCCGTCTTCAGGGGTAGTGCCTCAGGATCCTCCCGTGAGGCGAGCTCCTGCCGGGTCTCGCCGAGCTGCTGGACGGCTTCGTCCAGCGAGTCGGCGTTGCGTAGCTCTTCGGCGTCACGCCGCAGCTCTTCGGCAAGATCCTCGTCTTGCAGCTCCTGAGCAAACTCCTCGAGAGCCTCGGCTTCCGCCTCGACCACGGCCGCCACATTCTCCCGCCGCTCCTGCTCTGCGTCGGCCGGAGAAGCCGGCAACGCCAGGATGAAGGCGGCGCCGAGGGCCAGCGCGGCCAGCACGATCAGCTGGCGGCGGGGCATCACGGTCCCAAGCTGTTCTGTTGAGCGGCCTTCGGCCCAAGCCGCGCTGTGGGCGATCTGGCTGTCGGCGAGTCGGGAGCGATCGGTCGTCAGCGAGAGCTCGAGGGCCGTGCTCACCCTGTCCTTACCGCCAAGCCGCTGATCGACCTCGAGCGCCGCCCGGGCATCGGTCGGGGGCCGGAGCAGTGTTGCGAGGATTGCTCCCAACAAGGCCACGACAATCCCCCCGAATACGACGGGCTCAGCCCACGGGATAACGACATAGCGAGCGACTCCGAGAATCAGGGCGCCGGCGGTTGCCATTAAGCCGACGGCGATGATCGCACGCCGCAGCACGTCGGTGGTCCGCAGATGCCGTTTGGCGATTCGGATGATTCGCTGCAGTGGCTCAGGTGGCATTGGACGCCCTCCTTCGGAGCCTACGCCGCGCCGGACGGGGTGCCCGGATGATGTGCTGGGCCGCCCAGAGCGCAGCCATCGTCACGAAGCCCTGGAAGGCCAGGGCGCGCGGCCATATCGGCCCGCGGATCGTCGGGGCCACGGCCCCGGATGCGTTGACGTTGATACCCCCGGGACGGATCGGACCCCCAAACCGGGGATCAAAAACCTCGAATTCGCTGAAGCTCGATATGGTCAGACGATTGAGATCGCCCGGTCGGAAGCCTTGCCGCTTCACGAGCGGCGCCTGGAACACCTGGTACGGCGAGCTGACAACCTGGGTCCGGAAGTCGACCGCGTTGGCGCTGGCATCGACCATGCCGATCACGGGGTTGATCCAGGTCGAGTAGAGCTCCCGACCCTCATCTCGCTGCATGCCACTCACGATGCGGGTCGACCCCAGGTCATCCGGTTCGAGCAGGAAGAACTCCGCGACGAGCAGGCCCATGGCGCCGATCACCAGAACCACGGTCCACACGTATGCGCCGAGCACGGCACCCTGCATCGACCTCGCCCTGGCCGACACCCACAACGAGACCGCACCAACCATGACTGCCGTCACCGCGACCATACCGAGGCCGGCGAGCACGTTGCCGATGGTCACACCGCCGAGCAGCACGGGAATCACCATCAATGGTGTGGTCGCGATCAACAGCAGGGAGATGTAGGCAAGCGCCGACCACAGCTTGCCAAGGATGATGCGCCACGAGTTCATCTGGCTCACCTGGAGCAACTGCAGCGTCTGGCGCTCCCTCTCCCCCACCACCGCGACGGCGGCCTGGCCGGGAACCACGAACAGGATGGCGACGATCATCCCGAGCAGAAGCGAGTGGAGAACAAATCGGCCGATCGACGACGCGGCGGCAACAGATCCCAACCCGCTGCCACCCAGGGAGGTGAGCTGATTGTTGGCCGAGTTGGAGGCAACGACGAACGCCAGGAAGGTGACAATCCCGGCGGCCAGGACCCACACGCTGAGGATCAGCGGCGAGCGGATCGTCCGGAAGCGCTCCTGCAGCTCGCGCCGGGCAACGGGATTCACTTGGAGCTCCCCTCGCCGGCGTCACTCCCAGAGGGCTCCGCAACTGACTCATCGACAGCAGTTCGATCGCCGTCGTGCGTCAGCTCGAGGAACAACTCTTCGAGCCCCGCCCCGTCGAGGCGCCACTCGGCCAGCTGGATTCCCTCTGAGACCAGCTGGGCAATGAGATCCGCCGACTCGTTGTCGCCGCCGTTGAGAGAGAACTGCATCGAATCTCCGAACACCTCGAGATCGTCGACCGGAGCACGTCCTCGCAGGATCTGCTCCGCCTCGACAACCCCCGACCCGGCAACTCGCAAACTCACCCGCTGCCGACCGAAAATCTGGGAGCGGACGTCGTCGATCTCGCCGACAGCCTTGACTGCCCCGTGATCGACGACGGCCAGATGGGTGCACAGGCCCTCGAGCTCAGAGAGGATGTGTGAGGAGATCACAATCGTGCGGCCCATTCGATTGAGCTCAGAGATGAGCTCTCGCAGGTGCACCCGGGCCCGCGGATCGAGGCCCGATGCGGGCTCGTCGAGTATGAGCAACTCGGGATCGTGGATCAGGGCCCGCGCCAGTGACAGCCTCTGCTTCATGCCACGCGACAGCGTGTTGACGTCGGAATCCGACTTGTCCTCGAGATCGACGAGGGCGAGGAGATCGGCCACAACGGCCGGGCGGGCCACCGGGCGGATCCGCTGCGTCGCCGCGAAGAAATCCAGGTACTCGCTCGAGCGCAAGCCCTCATACACGCCGAAGAAGTCCGGCATGTAACCCACGTGCCGGCGAACCGCCAGCGGATCGCGCTGCGGGTCGATACCGCCAATGCGCACCCGGCCGCCGTCACGGCTCAGCAGCGCCGTGATGATCAGCATCGACGTCGTCTTGCCTGCTCCGTTGGGCCCGATCAGACCCATCACGGCTCCCTGCGGCACCTCCAGGGAGGCGTTGTCCAGCGCCATTGTCTTGCCGTACCGCTTGACGACTGAGTCGAATTCGACGATCAACTGTCGCTCCAATCCAGCGTGAATCGTGACAGGGTCAGGCTCTCATCGAAGAACCGCTCGTTGGAATCACGTCCCGCCTTGAGGACAACCTCGCCGGTCGGCGACGTGATGGCGGTCAGATCCAGCGGATCACCCCACTCGAACTCAACGAAGGCATCGCGCGTCCAATCGAAGACCTCCGAAACAGACAGGGACGTGAAGCCGGGGCTGATCTTCCCGCGGGTGACGCCATCCGGAACCACATAGTGGAAGTACACCGCCTCGGCCCCGTAGGCGAAGATCTCCTCGTAATACTGCTCGACGCTCGACGAGCCCTCGACGGCCAGCAAACGCGGCCGCACACTCGTACGCGCTGCCAGCACGCTGCCGTCGTCCGGCACCTCGATGACGAATAACGAGCGGCCGGGAGAGTCGGCAGCTTTGCCGTCGACGTGGACGCTATGAGTTGCATCGCTCGTGAAACCGAAGAAGTGGACGCCGTTGTTCTCGAGGTCATGCGACATCTGTTCGGCGAACACCGCCATCGGGTAGACCTGCTGGTACTCGTTCTCATAGAAATCGCCCCCGACGAACCCGCGGCGTTGTACGGCCTCGAGAATCACCGGCTCGTAGCGGGCATTGCGCCGCGTGTTCGGGCGGGCCGCAACCGATCCCTCATTTCCGGCGACCAACTCTTCGGAGCCCAGCCAGCCGAGTCCGTCGACGACAACGCCCCAGAGGTCGAACGTGAGGTCGGTGCGGTTGGCGACTACAACGTCGAACCCGTTGTCGGTCTTCTGCAGCGTGAAGCCCAGGTCGCCTGCATCGTCGGCTGTCCAAATGCCCTGAGCGGTACCGACGCCGAGATCCTCCAGTTCATATGCGATGGCCGCCCGTCCCTCCGAGTCGAGTGAAGCGACCCCTGGAGTAACTCCGGGGTAGTCCTGGCCCTCGGAGTTCCATCCTGTGGCCATTCGCAGTTCGTGATCGCCTCCCGACTCCACCTGGAGCACGAAGGCGCTCCGGCCCACGGCACCGCTGGAGGATTCGACCACAACCGAGGTGTGGGTCACGGTGAATGGTTGCAGCTGGGATCGGCCCACGGTCCAGAAGCCGGCGACGAACACGGCGCTCAGCAGCGGAACTGTGAACCATGCCCACTCGGGATTCCCAAAGGCGCGGAGAACGATGAAGTTGACCGGCCCCACGAGGACGACGAACAGAAGAATGCCGAGAAGGAGCCAGGGAAGGGCGGGAACACTGGCCGATCGACCGGATAGGGCTGCTCCGACGAGAGAACTGAACCCGCCCTGCTCCTGAATGCGGACTATTCCCGGCTGCGGCACCGAACGCAGCAAGTCACCCCATGCGGCGGCGTCGAGGGTGTCGAAATCGTTGACTGCTGTGACTTCGCCGGCACCAAGGGTCATGCCGACAGCGTTCGCCGCGATGAAAGAGCCACCGCCGGCGGGGTCGGCCACGCGGCTGACGTTGGCTGCCGACCCGATGAGTCGGCCTCCCCGCTCGACCCAGCGACGCACTGTGTCGACGGACTCCTCGCTGAGATCGGCCATGGCGGCGGTTGGCAGAATCAGATAGCTGACTGCCGCGTTGAGCGTGGCGACATCGTCGCCGCCCAGCCGCACCAGCTGCAATTCCTGATCGACCGGTGTGGCTTGCGCGCTGCGAATAGCGCTCTCATAGGGCTCGGCATCGACCACGGCAACGACCAGATCATCAGCCGGCACCCTGAGGCTCACGGCTTCGGATTGAAGCACCGTCTCCTCTCCGCCGACCTCCGAAATCAACTGGAGCCGCAGCTGGCGGCGGGACCCCGGCGGGTTGGCTTGGATCATGTAGTCCTTGACGCCGCCGGCGGGCACCTCAACTGCCTGGGATGACGTGATGCCGCCGATGACGGCTTCGACGCGGCCGACCAGCAGGACGTCTGAACTCAGCGTGATGCGTATGGGAAGGGCCTCGGCCGGAGCCACCCAGCCGTTGGCGCCGGCCAGAATCGTCATCTCCCAGGTCGCCGGCGCCTCTTCGGTTGCCTCGGATGCGGGATCGTTGGATTGCGCCCACGCCGCGCCCGCCCCAGTACTCACGACGAGCACCAGCGCGAGCCAAACCGCAACTCTCCTCATACCCACATCCATCAGACGCAATTGATCGCTGCGAGGTTCCCCCCGGCGTCGGTGAAAACCCTAATCGCGTCCGGACAATGGAACGTGCCGGTGGTGCGGGGCCCCTATCCGGCGGTGCTCGCCAGGATGTCGAGTGTGGCTCTGATCTGACCTTCGTCACGCAAGCCGAACCACTGATCGACGATCACCTTGTCCGCGGAGATGGCGAAAGTCACCGGTTGGCCGAACACGTCGTAAGACTCCCAGACGGACTCGTCGAGGCTCCACAGCATGCTCCCACTCGGCATGAGCTCGGCGGCACGGGCGGCGGTGGCGTCAAGCCCGGCTCGCCCAGCGACAGCAAGGAACGTCACTTCGCCTTCGTAGTCCGGGGCGATCGCATCGATGACGGGCAACTCCCGCCGGCAGGTGCTTCACCACTCCGCCCAGAACACGAGATAGACGGGCCGGTCGTGTGCGCCCATGTCGAACTGCGAGCCGTCCGATAGCGTCGTCACAAATGCCGGAGCAATGGGCGCCTCGGCGCGGAGTGCCTCAGTGGTCGTTGTCGTGGTATCCGCGTTCTCAGTCGAATCCTGGGTCGCAGTCGTCTCAGTCGCGGGTGCCGACGTCTCGGATGCGCTCGGCGCCGTAGTGGCCGCCGGGGCCCTGGTTGTTTCCGGCACCGCGTCAGCCCCGCCGCAAGCAGCGGCGAGCAGCGTCAACGAAAGAGCAAGGAGTCGAATGCGCATCCGGGCAATGTACCCCAGATTCGGCACAATCGTGACGATCTGCTCCGTTGTTCCGAAAATCTTAACGAGAGCGCCTGCGGCGGTCACTCGGAGTTGCTGCAACGCCTGCGGCGGTCCTTCCGAGTTGCTGCGCGACTCCTGGGGAACTAGTCCGCGATCAGAGCTGTCCACCGCGCCTTGGCTGCCCCCGCCGCCCCTCGTTCCTCGGGGCACCTCTCCATGACATAGAAGGACCCAGACGTTGCCCGCCGCCGACGGTGTGCAACGGGCGAGGACACAACACTCACACCGACGTACTGAACTCCACGGCCCGGGCGAGCACTGCGGCGGCGGCGCCGCTATCGATTGCCTGCTCGGCGAGAACTATGCCCTCGGCGAATCCGGTGGCGAGGCCGGCGACGACGATCGCCGGGGCGGCATTCACAACGACCACGTCCCGGCGCGGCCCGGCGTCGCCCGCAAGGATCGACCGGGTGATCTGCTCGTTCTCCGCAGCATCGCCTCCCTGGATATCTGCGACGGTCGCCGCGGGCACTCCAAAATCGGAGGGTTGGAACTGCGCCGTGGTTATCTCGCCATCCCTGACCCGGTGAATCGTGGACATTCCGGCGGTGGACAGCTCGTCGAGGCCGCCATGGCCGTGAAACACAAACGCGTACTTGGTACCGCGGGCACGCAGCACGCCGGCCATGAGCTCGGCCATCGCCGCGTCGGACACACCAACGGCAGCTCGCTTCGCCTGAGCAGGGTTGCACAGCGGGCCAAGGAAATTGAAGACGGTGCGAACACCGAGCTCCCGTCGCACGGACCCCGCGTGGCGCATTGCCGGGTGGTATTCCGGAGCAAAGAAGAAACCAAATCCAACATCGCGGATCATCTCTACCGTGGCTGCCGGCGGCAGGTCGAGACGGAGGCCAAGCCGCTCGAGAAGGTCGGCGCTCCCGGTTTCCGATGACGCCGCCCGGTTGCCGTGCTTGGCAACATGAACCCCGGCGCCGGCCGCAACGAGGGCTGCAGTCGTCGATATGTTGAATGTGCCGGCGCCGTCCCCGCCCGTGCCGACCAAATCGACGACATCGTCGCCCGCGTCCACGGTGATCGCGGCGTCATACATCGCGTCGACGAGGCCCGTCATCTCGGAGACGGTCTCGCCCTTGGCTCGTAGCCCCAGGATCAGGGCGGCAATCTGGCCGTCCGTCGCTCGTCCCTCCATGACCTCTGCCATGGCCTCATGGGCGCCGGCCCGCCCCAGATCGGCTCCCCCGATAAGGGCGTTGAACACCGACGGCCAGTCGAAGTCGGACGAGCTCGCAGTAGACATGGCGCTAGACCATAGCCAGCCTCATTGCGTCTGTTGTGCACAGCGGGGCGCTATTTCGCGCGGTAGGCACAACAGACGCGTTAGGCGATGCGCCTCGCCAACCGGCGGCGCTGCCTTTCGGTCATTCCTCCCCACACCCCGAAGCGGATATCGGCCTCAAAGGCGTATTCGAGGCACTCGCCCTTCACGGGGCAGGTAGCGCAGATCGATACTGCGCTGCGCTCCTGGGCTTTGGTCTCCGGAAAGAAGAGGTCGGAATCTTTGTCCCGACAGGCGGAGAAGACGACCCACGGTCGTTCCTCAGTGATTGGTGCGGCGAGCAGCTCGATTCCGCGCCCGCCGGTCTTTTCAAGTGTTTGTGACATTCCTGGCACCTCCGTGAGGTGTCGCCGGTGGTCGCCCCATCTCACCTAAGACGTATTCGGCGACCATTCAGTTCCCGAAGCGCGGACCCCGCCTGGCGGATGGGGCCCTCCCGCGAGGCGCTACAATCCTTGTCCCAGATCAAGCGGCCCGGACGGAGTTTTGGTTGGTTACACGCAAGGAGGCTCCCGTGCTCTACTTCGCGTACACGGCGCGTATCGCGCCAATACAAATGGCTGAGGTGGCACCTGGTGCCGAATTCCAATTCATCGCGCACCTTCCACAATGGGGTCTCGATTTCCCAATGAGCAATCGCACCTGGAAAGGTGGTCTTCCCACCGTGAAACCGGAGGAAGGCAGCACCGTTTGGGGTGCAGTCTTTGCGGTTCCCGATGAGGACTTCGACTCGCTCGACGCAGCTGAAACAGCCGAACGGCGCACCGCCACGACCGTTGAGGCTATGGATCGCACCGGCAAGCGCCACCAGGTAACAGTCCATATGCACGAGGGCAGGCGCAACGGGACCTATGCGCCATCGCCTGCCTACCTCGAGTTGATGCTCTCCGGTTCCCGCCATTGGAGCCTGCCCGCCGGCTGGATCGCCGGGCTCGAGGAGCACCTCAAGAATGGCGCCTGATCAGCAGATCAGCTGAGCTGCATATCGGCTGGGCCGCAATTGCTCTCGGCGTGATGGCCGGTTTCGGTGTGGGCCTCATCGCATTCCTGGCCCTGGGAGTGACGGGCCTCACCGACTTCCGTACCGGAGCCGCCGTGCTCATCTTCCTGCAGTACACATCACAGCTGGTTGCGGGCTACCTGGCAGGACGGTTGGCCATACAATCCCGGGTGCTTCATGGCGGCCTGGCGGGAATGCTCGTCGCCGCGATCGGCGCCGCCATCGGCCTCAGCTCCTCCGGCACCGACTCGAGCCTGGGTCTAGTTGTGCTTGCACTGACAATCGCGGCAGTCACGGGAACGGCCGGAGGAGTACTCGCTGAGAACCGCATCCGCCGCGCGAACGGTCTTCCCTAGCTGCGGCGGCTGAGGTACGGTTCTTTGGCGCGAGCCCGGTAGACGGTCGCGGCGTCGTCCATCGGACGACGTCGAGGAAAGTCCGGACTCCACAGGGCACGATGCTGGCTAACGGCCAGGCGGGGCGACTCGACGGACAGTGCAACAGAGAGCAGACCGCCGATGGGCGCCGTGAGGCGTCACAGGCAAGGGTGAAACGGTGGTGTAAGAGACCACCAGCGTCGTAGGCGACTGCGGCGGCTCGGTAAACCCCATCGGGAGCAAGACCAAGTGTGGACAGAGTGGACCCGCTCGTTACGTCCCAGGTAGGTCGCACAGATAGATGACCGTTCACGACAGAATCCGGCTTATCGCCGGGCTCGCGCACCGCCTCCTGACTCTCGCGTGCTAGCCGAGAGGGGGTGCTCGAGGGGGGCTCCGCACACGCCCTCGTCAAGAAAACGTGGCGACATTTTCGGAAGGCGAGCGGCCGGGAGGCCGCACGGATAGCTTCGGTCAAATCCTGATTGGCCGAAGCCAACTCGCTCGAATCCTGAATCGAGCGAAGCCCCCACTAGCCCCAGTCGGTCATGACCACATAGGCGCCGGACGAGGCGGTTCCGACTTCGCCTCTCGCGAAGAAGGAGGCCACGAACGCCCCGCCTTCGTCGCCGCCCGCGACCACATGACGGGCCGTTATCCGGAGGAAGATCGGGTGCCCCGATTCGTGCATATAACGGATGTTGGCCGGCCCGGGATCCCCGGAAACGATCTTCCTCCAGTTGGTCAGATCGTTGGGGTGGATGAGTTGCTCGACAGGCACAGCCGCCAACTCCTCGACTGTAAGGCCGATCGCCGCAGCCACCTTCGGCTCTACGAAGAGGATGGAGCCGTCGAGGTTGATGACGGCAACGCCGAGCGGTTCGGCATCTGATGAGTACACCACCGGCGGCGCTGGCTGAGCCGCCGCGGGTTCCGAAGCAGCCGGCGCCTCAATGCCCGATGCTGCCGACTCGACGGGCCATGGCGTCAGCCCGGGTGTTTCGGCCACCGTCCGCCGCTCGTGATCCTTTCGACCCATCGCAAAGGCGACCGACCGCTCGAGATCCTCAGGGCTGACGGCACCTTTCACTAGATAGTCCTGAGCACCCGCCTCGATGGCGCTCCGCGCCGTCTTGGCGTTCTCGTGGGAGGAGAGAACCACTATCGGCACCAGAGGATCGGCCCGCCGTACACCGTTGAGGCTGTCCATACCGTCGGCATCGGGTAGCACGAGATCAAGGAGCACACACGCAGGAGGGTTGGCTGTGATCTGGGCTACCGCCTCTTCGAGGCTTCGAGCATGCCGAACCTCGGCCACCTCGTTGGGGGGCCATATGTCCGCCAACATCGACTTGACGAGCCGCAAATGGAGCGGGTTATCTTCGACGAGCAGCAGATCGGGCATCGACCGTGGTCGATGACGAACTGAATCCTCCGTCATATCATCTCCCCAAAGCGGCAGGGGAACCGCTTAGCTGATGTTTCGGCCAAATACACGCTCTTCTTGACGATAACTATGGAAGGTCAATTCGGAGGCGATTTGTGAGGAAAACTTGCTGCTGCGGTGCCGCGTCGGCGGTTGACCGCGCCAAGAGTTCCCTCGGGAGCCGATCTGTCGACCATGAAGATTCGGCAGGCACCTAAGCTCCGTCCTTCACCACAAGCGCCCTTCGGCCGGGAGGCCCCAACTTGACCCAATTCGCCTACTTCTGCGGGCATGAGCAATTCCAACCAGAGACCCTCGTAGAGCACGCTCGCCTGGCCGAACAGGCCGGCTTCGATTGGCTCGTGGTGTCCGAGCATTTCCATCCCTGGGTGGACGATGTGTCCGCCTCGGGGTTTGCATTTGCGACCATCGCGGCAATGGCAACCGTGACGGAGCGGGTGCAGATCACGACGGGTGTGACAACTCCACTGTTCCGCTATCACCCTGGTGTCGTCGCTCAGGCGGCGGCAACGCTCGATCGGCTCAGCGCCGGTCGATTCAACCTCGGCGTGGGCACCGGAGAGAACCTCAACGAGGGCCCACTGGGGCTGCCGTTCCCCCCCTACGCCGAACGGGCCGCCCGGATGCGTGAGGCACTCGTGATCATGCGCCGGCTGCTGGACGGCGAGAAACTCACCTTTGAGGGCGAGTACTACAGCACCGACCGCGCCAAGCTCTACAGCCCTCCGACGCGATACGTCCCGATATGGATGGCGGCGGGAGGACCCAAGTCGGCGGCGCTCGCCTCTGAGCTTGCCGATGGAGTGATCACCAGCGTCAAGGTGCCGGCGGAAACCCGAGAGCGAGTCATCGACCCTGCCAACGAGGCAGCCGCGGTGATGGGGCGGCCGGACCCGCGAATCCTCGCTACCCGGTGGTCGGTGCTGGCAAATACCGAAGCTGAAGCGTGGGAGACCCTAGGCGCCTGGCGGGGGCTCCGTGCTCCGGGTCGTCTCGACGCGGTCGATCCGGCAGATCTGCGAGCCCGCGCCGACGAGATGGAACCCGAAGAGATCCTGGCGCGCTACAGCATCGTGCGCGGGCCCGAGGATTACGTCGCCACCTACCTGCCGCTCGTCGAGTTTGGAGCAGAGGTCGTCACTATCCAGACGACGTCTTTGGATCAAGAGGCCACTATTGCCATGCTCGGCGCCGAGGTACTTCCAGAGTTGCGCGCCGCAGGGCGTCAGGAGCCTGCTGAATAATCACTGTGGATGGATCTGCGGAATCTCGTCGTCATCTGCCACAGGCCGACGAGCGAAGGAGTATCGGTAGATACTTCGAGATCGTCGGGCGAAGGCAGGGGAGACGAGAACCGCAGAGGCGCCGCAATTGGATTGTTCAGCAGGCTCCTAACCGCCCAGCACGCTCTGAATCTCCCGGATTTCGGCAGCGAGGGCGAAGTTCTCAGGATCGTGGGCGGCGGCCGCTTCGAGCGCCGGAAGCACATCCATCCGATAAGTATCCCGGATGGTATCCCCGTCCAGATCATCACCCGCCCCGTCGAGCAAGTCGCCTATCTGACCGATGAGCGCCGGGCCAAGCGTGCCAACCAGATCCACCTGCCACAAACCTCCAGGGCTGCGTCGTGTCACGATCGTCGCCCTGCCGTCACCCGTCACGGCGACTGCGGCGAAGTTCTCGCCAATCTGGGTGAATCCGTCAACGGAGACCGCGGCCAGATTCCCCCCGTACCGGGCTCGCAGCGCATCGGCGAACTCAGTGAGATACCGCGCGGCCGACTCGTCCGTGGCGCCTCGCCGCAGCAGGGGCGCGAGCTCCTCGATCGGCATTGCATTCTCTGCGGCAAGCACCACGAGCATCGACTCGGAGAAGGTGAGTTGCTCGGCTGTGACCATGTCGCCGGCGTCGAGCGAATCGAACCAGGTCCGCACGCTCCCGGTGGGGAACTGCGACGGTTCGGTTGTGTCCGCGGCGCCACCCCCACAGGCGGCGATGAGGAGCAGGACTAGGAGAGCGATTGAACGGCGGTGCACCGACGAAATCTAGTGGCTCGAAGTCCGATTGCCGTCGCAGAGCGACGTCCGAGGGCTACTCGGCGCATCCGGTCCGCTCCTACACTCGACGGGGTGCTCGCCACTCTCCGCTCCGTAACCCTGGGTGTCGTCGCCGGCGTCGTAAGCGGGTTGTTCGGCGTCGGTGGCGGCGTGCTTGTCGTGCCCGGACTGGTGTTGTGGATGGGGCTCGACCAGCGCCGTGCCGCCGCGACTTCGCTGGCGACCATCACCGTCTCGGCGGCCACCGCTGTGATCCTCTTTGGGCGGGCTTCGGCTGTGGATTGGCCGGCGGCGGGATACCTCCTGATCGGGGCGGCTGTCGGAGTGCGGCTGGCAGCTCGATACTTGGACCGGATCCCGAACACCTTGCTGACTTGGATATTTGCAACCTTGATGCTGGTCGCGGCAGTTCGGCTGGCTTTGCCGTGAGCACCGGCGTCATCCTCGTTGTCGTCGGACTCGTGGCGGGCGCGTTGGCCGGCTCGCTCGGAATCGGCGGAGGGGTGATCTTCGTCCCGGTGCTCGCCGTCGTGGTCGGGCTCGAGCAGGCGGTCGCCCAGGGGACCTCGCTGGCGGTTATCGCCCCCACCGCGGCGATCGCCACGTACGCACACGTTCGATACGGTCGGGTCGATTGGCGGGCGGCGATTCCGGTCGGTAGCGGTTCGATCATCGGTGCGGTCATCGGTGCCCAAATGGCATTGGCGGCCAATCCCCTGCTCCTGCGCCGGTTGTTCGCCGGCCTTCTCGTGGTGCTGGCCGTCCGTCTCGTGCTGACCCAATTGCTGGGAGGCCGGGATGTCACTGCGCAGAGCGAAGCGGAACGCTGATTCGCCCGGTCCTGAGAAACTCCATCCGAGCGTGGGCATCGCCGAGCCTGCCCCGCCGGCCCAGGGCGATCATATAGCCGAGCCCGAGCGCCTCTCCGGCCCACATCACAGGGCTGGAGAGCACGGCCGACAGATAGGCCGCCGCATCGGTGAAGCCACTCGTCGAAAACTCCCAACCGAAGACCGGCCACCACAGCGTCTCGGGATCGACCCAAATGGCGTCCAGAAAGAGATGAATCAGCACGCCGATCGCCAGCGGCATCCACTTCTTGCGGGGTCGCCCCCGCCGCGTCGCCAACATCACGAGAATCATCACCGTTGCTGCGAAGAGGAGGCTGTGACCGACCAACCGGACGGACTCAACGGCCGCATACGTGGTCAGGCCGATAGGCGTGTCGATCAAATCTGGGAGGACTGCTCCGATCAGGAGGAGCCGCAGATCCATCCGTTCGTCCCGAAAGGTGTACCTGGTGATTGCCGTCGTGGCCCCGATATGCCAGAACAGCATCGCTCAGACGACGAGGATGCGCCGGCAGTGAATGCAGCGGGGTGGGTCCGACCGGCGCACCTCGAGCTCCTCCGCCTCTGTGATTCGTAGGTGGCAGCCACCGCACACGCCATCGGCGAGCCGCCCGACCCCGACACCACCCTTGGTCTCGCGCAACTCTTCGTAGAGTTCCACGATCTCGGCGTTGAGCAGCGGGACGATATCGGCCTTACGTCCTTCCTTGCCCACGAGACGAGCGTCGATCACCTTCCACGCCTCAGTGATGGCGGCCTCGAGGGTGTTCTTGGCCTCTGTCAGTTGCGCGACTTCTGCGGAGGACGCCTCGAACTCCGCCTCCTGCGCTTCGCTGCGCTCCAGCAGCTCGAGAACCTCTTCTTCCATCTCGCTCTGCTTGCGCGTCAGCATCTCGACTTCGCGCCGCATGTAGTCGGCGTCGCGGGCACTGAGTCCCCCGGCGTACAGACGCATCTGCTCGCGAGCTACCTTCTCCTCGGCGATCTCGAGCTCGCCGTTGGTCTTGTCGATCGCGAGGTTGGTGTCGCGCAACAGGCCTTGGGCGGCCTCCATGCGCCGGGTTGCCTCCTGCAGCTTGCCGTGCGTTTCCTTGTAGGACGCCAGCTCGGGCAGCGATTCCCGCTCGTGAAGTAGGCGGTCGATCTCGAGATCCACCGCCTGCAGATCGAGCAGATCGGCGAGGCTGGTCATCTCCTCCATCAAGTGGTCTCCCAGGGACTCGGGTCCATATGTGTCAGATCAATGGTGTTGTTGAACATCTCGGAGACGAGAGAATACAACCTTTTCATCCCGGGACGTTCGGTGGCGGCATGCCCGGCGTCAACCATCGCCAACCCCATCCCGAGAGCCTCGCGGGCGCGATGGTGCGACACGTCGCCGGTCACCAGAACGTCCGCTCCCGCGGCTGCGGCGGCGCCCAGCAGTGACGATCCGGCTCCGGGTACGACCGCCACGCGACGCACCGGGCGGGCGAGCTCGCCGGCCACGCGGACCTGCACCGCGAGGGTTTCGGACGCCGCTTGGCTCAGATCCGCCAGCGGCTGTTCCCTCGCCAGATTGCCGACGCGCCCGACGAATCCTGAGTTGGCCCGAACCGCGTATACGTCGTGAGCCGGCTCCTCGTAAGGGTGGCTCGCCACCATGGCGGCAACGACCCGGTCGACGAGCCCTGAGGGGATGTTCATCTCGATACGCACTTCATCCTCACGGCTCAGTTCGCCGACATCGCCGATCAGCGGGGTGGCGCCCGCAAGAGGGCGATAGCTACCGACGCCCCCCACTGTGAAAGAGCATTCCGTGTAGTTGCCGATCTGGCCGGCTCCCGCCTGTGCCATGGCTGCAGTGATCGCAGGAGCAGCGCCGGCCGGGGCGAAGGTAACGATCTTCGAGGAGTCGCCCGGCCAGTTCGGCCCGAAGCCGGTGAGGTCCTCGATCCCAAGGCTGGCTGCAAGCGCATCTGCGCAGCCATCGGCGGCCGTGTCGAAGGCGGTGTGGACGACATAGAGCGCCACGCCCGCGGCAGCCAGCCTGAAGGCCCGGCCACTGGCGGATCCACCGGAGACGAACGATCGGGCCGGTCGGAACAACAGGGGGTGATACGCAACGAGCAGGTCGACGCCGGCGGCGGTTGCCGCATCGATGACCGTGTCGGTCACCTCGTGACAAACAGCCACCACTTCGGCGCCCGCCGTCGTGCTACCCACCTGGAGACCGACGGCATCCCACGCAGCCGCCTTCGCAAGTGGAATAGCTTCTGCAAGGCGGGCGACTGATTCGGCGACGGTCAACGACATGTGACCTGATGCTAGGCAGAAGCGATCGTCGCCGGATCACCCGACAGACGGCGCAACACGTCGATCACCGCGCCGCCATCGAGTGTGCCGCCGCTGAAGCCCGTTTGGTGGAGGAGACGCGCCGCCGCTGCGTTGTCCCTGAGGTACGACGCCGACATTGTGCTGCGGCCTGCGGCGGAGGCCGCAGCGGCAAGGCGCTCAACCAGAATCGCGGCAATCCCGAGCCGGCGATACTCCGGCTTCACGACAATCGCCGCTTCGACATCGGTCGAATTCCGGGCCGCGTAGCGACCGATCGCTACCCCCTCGGATTCGTCGCCTCCGACTGTCATGACGGCGAGCGCAAGGTGGGTCGTGTAGTCGAGTTCGGTGAGATACCTCAGACGATCCTCCGTCAGGTCGAACGATCGAGAGAAGAACCGGGCATGGAGAGTGTCCTCGTCCGCCGCGGCGAACTCGGCAGCAAGGATCGCGGCGTCCGCCGGTACAACCGGCCGCACCCACAGAGTCTCACCAGACGCCAGCCGGATCTCCTCTTCGAGGTCGACCGGGTAGCCGGCCGGCGGTGCCGTCGGATATTGCTTGATGTGCGGCACAGCGCCTCCTTCATAAACAATTGTACGCACAACGCTCACTTTTGCAAGCACCAGTCTGCACCTGCACTGCGGATCCGGCGAACGCGCATAGTCACCGAAATAGTCACTCCAGATTCGATTCGACATAAACCCCTCAGCGGTCCACAACGAGTAACGGGTGGGAGTAGGACAGGCGATCAGCAATTCCAACGAGCTCTATGGAGGGTTCAGATGAAACACAAAGGAGCCTTCACAGTTTTTGCGGCCGCATTTGCGGTTGTACTGCTTGGTGGACTGGCGCTTGCTCAGGTGGGGGCATTGCGTCCCGCAACGCTCACCGTTTCCGAAGACGTCGCGGCACCGTCCCTGACCGAGTCAGCCGACGGCACGGACAGCGTTCGGGAAAGCCCCAAGGAAGAGCCGAGAGAAGAGCCCAAGGAAGAGCCCAAGGAAGAACCCAAGGAAGAACCCAAAGAGGAACCGAAGGAAGAACCCAAAGAGGAGCCCAAGGAAGAGCCGAAAGAGGAGCCCAAGGAAGAGCCGGGCGATACCACTCCCCCGAAGCTGAAGATCCTCCATCCCACCGACGGCCAGGTCTTCCACGAGAAGACGATCGCGTTCGAAGGCATAACTGAGGTCGAAGCCACAGTCGCCGCAGGCCGCTATGAGGCCGACGTCAACGACGACGGCGCCTGGCGCATCGTGCTGGTCCTGTCGGTCGGCCGCAACGTCGCCTCGTTTACGGCAACGGACGCCGCCGGCAACACCACCACGGCCTCAGTCGTGGTGGTCTACGAGCCCGATGAGCCCGTGCCGCCCACATACAAGTTCACAGCCAACCAGAGGTACGGCAAGAGCACGGCGACTCCGCCCTTCGACGACTTCTGGGGCACGGCGACGCCGGGAGCCAAGGTGTGGATCGGAAACGACTACGGCAGCAAGCACGTTACGGCCAACTCCAAGGGGAACTGGGAAGCCCGGGTGACGTTCCCTGAGGCCCCGATCGGCAGGGTGATCAAGGTTGTCGTCGAGTCGAATGACGGTGGTCGCAAGGTATTCGAATTCATCAACAAAGGCAGCGGTGAGGGCCAACACGAATTCACCGCAAACCAGAAATACGGCTCATGCGGTGAGGAGCTTCCCTACGACGTCTTCTACGGCAAGGCCGATGCCGGAGAGCGCATCTGGGTGGAGTCCAAATACGGCAGCGGCGTCACCGAGGCCAACGCCGACGGCCACTGGGAGATCCGGGTTGACTTCCCCGAGGCGCCCATCGGGAAGGTGTTCGAGGTCATAGTCGAAGCCAAGAACGGTGGACGCAAGGTCTTCACCTTCGTTCACACGGGCGGTGAGGACGGCAAGTAGCCCGAGCGGGAGAAGACCCTGCTCGAACGGATTTGGGGACGAGGCAACGGCTTCGTCCCCAAACTGTTTGTGGGGAGTAGTTCACACAATTTTCAGGACTGTACGGCGCCACAGTGCGTTGTACGGTGTACGAAACAATCGGGAGCTCCTCATGTTCAACAAGTCCAAGATCGTTACCGTCGAATCCGCGCTGCCGGGCCGCGACACGCCACTTGACGTTCCGGACACTCACTATGTCAACGGCAACCGCATCGTGGAACCGTTTCCCGAGGGATTGGAAACCGCGATTGTTGGAATGGGGTGTTTCTGGGGCGCCGAGCGCCTCTTCTGGCAGCTGGATGGGGTGTACTCCACCTCGGTTGGCTACGCAGGCGGCATAACCAAGAACCCCACCTATGAGGAGACCTGCACGGGCGGTACCGGCCATGCCGAGGCAGTCATGATCGTGTTCGACCCGGAGAAGGTTTCGTACGAGGAGATCCTGGCGGTCTTCTGGGAGGAGCACGATCCGACCCAGGGCATGCGTCAGGGCAACGATCGGGGAAGCCAATACCGCTCGGCGATCTACTGGAACAGCGAGGCTCAGCAGAAGTCGGCACTTGCCACACGCGATGCCGTCCAGGAGCAGCTCACGGCGATGGGATACGGCGAGATCACCACCGAGATCGCTCAAGCCGGTCCGTACTACTACGCCGAGGATTACCACCAGCAGTACCTGGCCAAGAACCCCAACGGCTACTGCGGAATCGCCGGCACGGGAGTCACCTGCCCCACCGGACTGGGCTGAGATTCGCCTAAATCAGGATTTGGACGAGCTGGTGGGCCATTCGTGGTGACCCAGTCTGTGCCGTCACGGCCCCGGATTCCTGCCATATACTGCACGTATGGCTGCAGAAGCTGTTGGGGATGGGTTCGCGGAGACGGTACAAGAACTCGCCCGGGTGCAGGACGAGCTGCGTCGGGTTCCCCCCGGCGAGTTTTCCACGCGGCAGGATCTCCGTGATCGTGAGGATGAGCTGCGCGCCGAGCTGCGTTCGCTGGGCACCGACTGGACCGATCACTTCTCTATCGACCAGCTGAAGAAGCGCATCGCCGAGGCCGAGCGCCGGATCACGGACCACTTCGGCAACAGACTGTCGCACACCTCCGGGGCCCAAACCGGCTACGGCGGCGGCCTCGATCCCCAGATCCTGCACAGGATGCACCGGGCGATGGACAAGGCGGGCGATCTGCCCGCGCTGAAGGCCGAGTTGGCTCGCCTCCGAGACCAGTTGGCCAAGCTCGAAGGCCAGTAGACCCCGTTACGAACTCACCAAGCCTTCGGCCAACCTGATGATCCGCTCGCAACCCCGCTCGATGTCCTCGTCGTCGGCGGTGAGACTCAGCCTGATGTGGCCCCCACCGGCGGCGCCGAACGACTCCCCCGGCATCGTGGCCACGTTGTGCTCGGCAAGCAGCTGCCACGCGAACTCCTCGCCGGTCAATCCGGTCGCCCGCACGTCCACCATCACGAAGATGCCCCCCTGTGGCGGATGGCAATCCACTGCTGCCGACGTCGCCAGCATCTCGGCGACCAGGCGGGCACGGCGTTTGTAGTCGGCGTACATCTGGTCCAGCTCGTCGAAGTGGTTGGTCAGCGCGAAGTCGGTGGCGTCCTGAGCGAATGGCTGGGCGCCGAACATCATGGCCTCTGAGACGGACACCAGACGCTCCAGCAGCTCCTCAGAACCCACTGCCCATCCACAGCGCCAACCCGTCATGGCGTGTGATTTGGACACGCTGGCAATGACGGCGGTGCGCTCGGCGTACTCGTCCATGTCGAACGGCGAGGCGAAGGTTCCGTCGTAGATGAGATGCTCGTAAGCCTCGTCGGAGATGAGCCACAGGTCGTGGCGCTTGCAGAATTCCGCGATCTCCTGCACCCGCTGCGGCGTCAGCACGGCCCCGGTTGGGTTGTGCGGGTTGTTCAGTAGCAGCACCCGGGATCGCGGCGTGATGGCCTCCTCCAGAGATGCCACCTCGAGATGGAAGCCGCTCTCGGGGCGCAGAGGAACCGTCACGATCGATGCCCGGGACGCCCTGATGATCCCCTCGTATGAAGCGTAGAAGGGGTCAGGCACGAGGATCTCGTCGCCGGCCTCGAGAAGGGTCTGACACAACGCATACAGGGCGGTGTGGGAGCCGGGGAAGAACGTGACCTGGTTCGATGTGACCTCGCGCCCGCTTCGTTCGCTGTACCGCTTGGCGAGGGTCGCCAGGAGGTCCGGTTCGCCGCGCCCGATGGCGTACTTCGTTCGACCGGATCGCAGGCTGTCGGCCGCCTTGTCAACGATGGCGGCCGGGGTGGGGATGTGCGGCTCGCCGATGCTCAGCATGACTATGTCATCCCCGGCCTGGCGTCGGTTGTGAGCGCGGGCATGCACGGCCCACCTCCCGGTGCCAAGACCTTGAAGCTCTTCGGTGAGCGATGAATAGCGCATGGCCGAAATCTAAAGCGAATGACCGCCGGGAGCCAACGCCGGACGTCACACTTCCTTTCAGATACCAACTACGACTGTGCGACGAGATGCAGATTCAGTACTCTCGTAGCCAACAGGAGGATCACCGTGACTCAATTGGAAGATGCGGCCGGATCGGCCGGAGACGTACGAGATCAGCGATACACCGAAGGGGGTCGGCTACGGAAGAAGTTCTACGAATCGGAACTCGCCCGACTTCAAGATGAGCTGGCCAAGCTGCAGCGGTGGATCAAGTCCGAGGGACTCAAAGTCGTGGTGGTCTTCGAGGGCCGTGATGCCGCCGGCAAGGGCGGCGTGATCAAGCGCATCATCGAACGGCTCAACCCGCGGGTCTGCCGGGTGGAAGCCCTGGGCACTCCGACAGAGCGGGAGAAAACCCAGTGGTACTTCCAGCGCTACGTGCCCTACCTGCCGGCAGCAGGTGAGATGGTCCTGTTCGATCGCAGTTGGTACAACCGCGCCGGGGTCGAGAAGGTCATGGGTTTCTGCACGGAACACGAGTACGAGGAGTTCCTGCGCTCGTGCCCCGAGTTCGAGCGGATGCTGGTTCGCTCCGGGATCATTCTCATCAAGTACTGGTTCTCCGTTAGTGACGAGGAACAGGAGCGGCGTTTCCAAGCGCGCCTCACCGACCCGACCCGACGCTGGAAGCTGAGCGACATGGACCTCGAGTCGCGGCGCCGCTGGGTTGAGTACTCCAAGGCCAAGGACGACATGTTCGCCCACACCGACATCAAGCAGGCCCCCTGGTGGGTCGTTGACGCCGACGACAAGAAGAAGGCCCGGCTCAACTGCATCAGCCACCTGCTGTCGATGATCCCGTACGAGGCGATGGAACATCCACCGATCGAGCTCCCGCCCCGGGAGGACTCTTTCGCCTACGTCCGGCCGCCGCTGGCGGATCAGACTTTCGTGCCCGCCGAGTACTGAGCTCAGGGAGCGGTCGATACCCGCCGCGGGTCGCCTCCGTACTGATTTGGCCCGTCGGTTCCGGGTAGGAAGCCGCACTCGATCAGTATCCAGAGCGATCCGAAAGGTATCAGGGCGAGAAACATCCAAGCGCCCGATTTGTCGCGGTCGTGCCATCGTTTGACCCCGATGGCCAGCGACACCCAAAGAATGAGGAGATAGACGGCCAGTATCACCAGTACTGCTACTCCCGACACTTCGTCGCTGCCGAAGTCCGGCTCCTCGACACCTGCTCCGGCCGCGGCGAGGAGCGGAAGGACGACGATGAGCCCCAGGCCGATCAGAGCACCGGTTGCCGCCCACCAGTGCGCCCGGTGCGCTCTGCCCTTGAACGAGAAAAGCAGCCATCTCAAGTCCCAGCCCCCGCCGGAGGTCCTGCCAACCGTAGGCCCCGTTGGCGGCGGCGCCATGGCCAGTGGTCGCGTGTCGTCTGTCCATTGCCGGCCGTCCCAGTATCGCTCCGTCCCCTGGGTGACCGGATCGTTGTACCAGCCGGCGGGCGGCAGTGTTGACTCGTCGGTAATGAGACACCCTCCCTCGAGATTCCGCCCGAGATCTTATCGCCCGCCGTCCGCGATTCGCCTCACCGGTTCTGCGCGACCGGAGGCTCAGGAGCCTTTCGGCTTCTTCGCGGGGACTATTCCCTCGGGAGTGATGATGCTCGTGTGGCCGTCATCCCAACGGATCTCGTACGAATCGCGTGTCACGTCGATGATCTTGCCCTCGGGAGGATGCTCGCCAACCCGCTGGGTCATTCTGGTGACTCTGGTTCCCTTCTTAAGCATGGACACCTCCTGACCACATTCTACGAATCGACGGCCGGCCGGGGAGGGTCGAATGGCCCATGTTCGGATGGTCAGGAGGCAACAGCGCCGTCCGACCGCGACAGACTGCTACTTGTGGAGCCCGCAGGCGTTGTTCGCACTCGCTAGGGACGGCGCTTATTCGGCTGGCGCCCGGCGAAACACGAGGAGTGGTGACCAGCAGTCGAGGCCGATCGCCGGGGGCGGCTCGGGGTGGCTCAGCGGGAGAGGTGTTGGTGCGCCGGATTCTGCGATCGGTTGGGTTCGGGTATGTGTCTCCCCAGGAGGTCGAATCGACGAGTCGGTGTGGCTGCGACCTCCATGGGCAGCGGCCGCGACAAGGGGGATTGCCCAAGTGTGGCTGCCACCCAGGCGGTTCGCGCTTGCCTGAAGTCCGCGGCCTGCCGCATCGCTGAAGGGCTGACCGGCTGGTTGAGGGCGCGCGCGAAGGCTCGGGCGTCGGTGGTTCGCCGTCAAGCGATTCGTCGATTGGTTGGGGTTGGGGTCGGCTCGGCCGAGTTCGATGATGTGGCTTCGGTGTGGCGGTCGTCGAGCTGGGTTGAGGGGGTGTGCCTCTAGTTGGGGGGTG
>CAMYIJ010000059.1 GCA_947258375.1 uncultured Acidimicrobiaceae bacterium | reverse complement strand
CCCCGGTGCTCAATCTGCTCAACTCGCTGCGCAGGGACCTCGGCCTCACCCTGATGTTCATCTCACACGACCTGGCTGTGGTGCGCTACGTGAGCGACCGGGTGGTCGTGATGTACCTCGGGACCGCGGTCGAGGATCGTCCAACGGCGGAACTCTTCGACAATCCCCGCCATCCCTATACGAAAGCGCTGATGGCGGCTGCGCCCAAGTTCGGTGTGAAGAAGAAGCCCGGTGAGTCAGCTCTGAAGGGTGAGCCCCCTAGTGCCCTCGACCTGCCATCCGGGTGCCGGTTCCGGCCCCGCTGCCCGCTGGCGGCCGAGATCTGCGAGCAAACAGAACCCGATCTCACCGGTCCGTCGGAGATCGAACGCGCCGCCTGCCACTTCGCCTGGGATGAGGCGCCGGCCTGAGTTCGCGGTGCCGGCGCTGGGAACAACTGAGAGGATTCCGATGACCGATCGAACCACCCGCATTCGCGCTTCACACATCATCGCGTTCGACGGCGCGCAGCATCGTCATCTGCGAGATGGCGAGGTAGTGATCCGGGGACAGGACATCTTCTACGTCGGCGAGCGGTTCGAGGGTGAGGTGGACGCCGAGATCGACGCCACCGGCAAGGTCGTGTGCCCCGGATTCATCAACACCCATATCCATATGGCGGGGTCGCCGTTGGACCGTTCGTTCGTCGAGGGCGGCGGGCCACCGGAGCTGGGCTACGACACGCTGATCGACTACCTCATGCCACGGATGGAGTTGCTGGGACCGGACGCAGACGCCGCCTGCCTCGAATACTCCATGGCCGAGGTCCTGCGCAGTGGAAACACCACCTGCATCGAAATGGGAGGCGAGCTGGGCAACCTGCCCGAGATGGTCGCGAGGTACGGGAACCGGATCTACTACGCACCGCTCTACAACTCGGCGGCCTGGTACTCACCGGACGGGCGAGCGGTTGCCTACGACTGGCACGAGCGCCGTGGTCTCGACCGACTCGAAGAGATCGCCGGCGAGATCGAAACCCACAACGGCGCCTGCGACGGCCTGCTGCGCGGTCTGCTGGCTCCGGCCCAGGCGGACACCTGCACCGAGGAGCTCCTGCTGAAGACCCGGGAGCACGCCGCCCGCCTCGGGGTTCCGATCACGATCCACGTGGCGCAGGCCCCGTGGGAGATCGAGAACATGGTGGAGCGGGTCGGGACCACCCCGGTGGCCTGGTTGCGTGACATCGGGTTCCTCGACGACACCGTGATCCTGGGGCACGCCATCTTTCTCGGCGGCACCCGGTGGACGGATCGTTCAGAAGACGACATCGCGACCATCGCCGAGTCCGGCTCCTCGGTGGGGCACGCCCCGTGGGTGTTTGGACGTGACGGCATGGGGTTGGATTCGTTCCGCCGGTATCAGCAGGCCGGCATCAACATGACCCTGGGGACCGACACCTCACCGCAAAACATGATCCAAGCGATGCGGCTTGCCGCGATCTACTCCCGGATGATGGAGGGCGGCAACCCCCGCACCACCAGTGCCGCGGACGTCTTCAATGCGGCCACCCTGGGAGGCGCGGCGGCGCTGGGACGAACGGATCTGGGCCGGATCGCGCCGGGCGCCAAGGCCGACCTCGTGATCTTCTCCGGGACCTCCACCAACATGACCCCGCTGCGCGACCCGATTCAGAACATCGTGTTCAGCGCGGAGACCGAAGACGTCGAGACGGTCATCATCAACGGCCGAACGGTGGTCGAGAACGGCCACGTGATCGGACTCGGGGACCGGGGAGAGGAGGTCAACGCCAGGGTGCAGCGAGTCGCCGAGGCGATGTGGTCGGGACTGGCCACGGTCGATCGGGAAGGCCGCAGCATCGACGACCTGGCGCCCCCCAGCTTCCCTCCCTGGGACGACTGAGTAGAGGTCATAGTCCGATCGAGTGAGGTAGTGGCTGCCCCGCAATGCTGCGCACACTGCAGCGAAGTCGCCGAACCTAGACGCACAGATTGCTAGATATGCATGTAATCCACGTGGGCTTTCGCGATGTTGTGCGGGATCGCCGGAGCGGCGGAGGGGTTCCCATCGCTCCCCGGAGTGTGTATGTTTAGGCGTATGCCAAGGATGCAGGTATACCTTCCCGACGATCTCTATCGAGCAGTCAAGGAACGCGGTCTGGCCGCGTCCGAGCTGTTGCAGGAAGCCATCCGCGTCGAGCTACGACGTCGGGTACTCATCGAGGCGTCCGATGAGTACCTGAGCGAGCTCCTCGATGAGGTGGGACGACCCACACCGGAGGAGACCGCGCGGGCCCAGGCAATTGCCCGGCGGCTGGTCCGACGAGCCGATCAGGCCGCCGGCTGACGTGCTGATCCTGGACTCAGGTGGTGTCTCCCGACTGGCCGAACGATCCACCGCGGCAGCAGCACTCCTCGAGGCGCTTCGCACCGAAGGTCTCTGGCCGCCGGTCGTTCCCACTCCCGTGCTGATCGAGGCGCTCCATGGCGACGCCGCACGCGACGCCTTGGCGAACCGGCTCCTCAAGACCTGCGATGTCATCGAGGACATTCCCGAACGCCTCGCCCGCCGGGCTGCAACCCTTCGCACGCTGGCGGGCCGCGGATCCGCTATCGACGCCCTCGTCGTGGCATGTGCAGAACCCCGTGGCTCAGTCCTGACCTCAGATCCGGACGATCTCGGTGCGCTGGCTACGTACGCCCATGATGTTCGCACAGAGCGGGTCTGAACCCGCCTAAAGCAGACGGTCGAGCGTACGAACGCCCCCTTCGCGGAACGGTACTCATGCGTGCGGTCGTGTGACAGGATCGGCGATCACACCTGTTCGGCAACCGGCTCCTCCCGAGCGCCACCCATGATTTGGATGCCGCGAGCGCTCGCGTGGTCAGATAGTGATGGTCGAGGAAACCTCCAGATCCGTGCCCTTCTTGTCCAGTGCGTGCTGGATCGCCTCGACCGACCCGTACGGGTAGTCGATGTTGTTTCGGTCGGCGAGCCGGAGAACAGTCTCCGGACTCAGCGTGCCTTCGATGTGGAGGTGAAGTTCCGCCTTGGCAGGTCTGCAATGAACCCGGCCGCCCGCCCGTTGCTCATTCTGGAAGCCCCCGTCAGCCTATCCCCCTGACTGACTCAGGACCGTCTGGAGCAGCACGTTGGCTCCGTTTTCACAGTCTTCTCTCGTTGAGAACTCTGCGGGGTTGTGGCTGATCCCTCCTACGGAGGGGATGAATATCACGCATGCCGGTGTGAAAGCAGACATGATCTGGGCATCGTGGCCCGCCCCGGAGTGCATTGTCATGGCGCTCAGGCCGAGCCTCTCGGCAGCGTCCCCGACGGCCCGTTGTAGTGCCGGATCCGTCTGGGCGGACCTCGCCCGACCGGTCGGGGTGATCTCGAATTCCAGATCGAATTGCTCGGCGATCGAAGCGATCCTGTCTTCGATGACGGCTTCGAGAGCGTCTCCCTGTTGCTCATCGGGGAATCGGAACTCGAAGTCGACTGTGACCTGTCTCGAGACAACATTGGTCACGCCGGGGGTGAAAGCCATATTGCCGACGTTGCCGACGCAGTTTGGGAAATCGGTGTCGAGCAGCTCATGGAGCGCCAGGGTGAACGCGGCAGCCCCGAGCCCGGCGTTGCGCCGAATCTCCATGGGAGTGGTTCCCGCGTGATCGGCTTGGCCGGTGAACACCAGGCGGCTGAAACGGAGGCCAACGATGCTCTCCACGATGCCGATATCGGTCGAGCTGTTGATGAGCCGGGGGCCTTGCTCGATGTGCAGCTCCAGGTAGCCGGCGAATTCCCGTGCGTCACGTCCGGAGCCGGCCATCGCTTCCAAGTCCAATCCCAATCCGGCGATAGCCTCCCGCATCGGGGCCGCATGAGGGGTCTGCAGTTCTGCAAGTGGCAGCACTCCGGTGAAAGCCCGGCTGCCCAGGAACTCCACGTAGTGGCTTTCCTCGTCGGTGAAGTCAATCGCCATGAGGTTGACGGAGAGTTGAAGACCGGCCTCCTTCACCCTTCTAAGAACCTCCAGAGCCGCGAGTACCCCGTAGGCGCCATCGAACCGACCACCGGTCGGGACAGAATCCAGGTGGGAGCCGATGACCAGGGTCTTCTCCGCACCGGGGAAGGTCAGCGAGGCGGAATGGTTGCTCGCGCCATCCACATGCACGACCAATCCCGCCTCCTCGGCGCGTCCGGCGAACCACCTCCGGGCGGCCCGGTGAGCGGCGCTGAAGGCGGGACGATTGACGCCGCCCTCTGCGGTGGCTCCGAAACTGGAGAGCGTATCGAAGTCTTCCTGGAATCGCTCTCGATCAATAGTCAGCAGTGCGGAGTCAGACATGGATCACGTACCTCCTCCTCTGTTCATACCGCTCATCGATTGAGGCGGACGATAGGCTTACTTGTCCAGAACCCGCCGGTGCGACACCGTCGCCGCACGATGGAGGTCGCCGGATGCGTCAGGAACGAGAGTCAATGGTGGCCGCAGGGCAAGCTGCTGAACCCGTGATGTTCGTCGGAGGGTCCGTGCTGACTCCGGCTGGCCGGCTGCAGAAGGATGCCGGCGTTTACCTACGGGACGGCCGGATCAGGGCCGTGGGAGCCGCGGATGAGATTCACGGCGCCGTTCCCCAGGGCACTGCGGTCGTAGATATCGACGGCGGCACGGTGGTGCCCGGTTTCGTCGACGCCCACTGTCACCCCCTCTCGCTGGGGTCATCACTACGCCTGATCGATGCCCGCTACCCGGCCGTTAGCTCCGTCCAAGATCTAGTCGCCGCAATTGAAGCAAAAGCCGCAAAGGTTTCGCCCGGCGCTTGGGTCAGAGGGCGCAACCTCGACTACGACAAGTTCCCCGATCGTCGAATGCCGACGCGATGGGACCTCGACCCGGTCAGTCCGCAGAACCCGGTGGCGGTGGTTCATGTATCGGGCCATTTCGCCCTGGTCAACTCGCTTGCCCTGGAACTGGCCGGCGTCACCGACAGCGAACCGGACCCCCAAGGGGGACGACTGGTCCGCGATGGAGCGGGACGCCTGACCGGGATGCTGCTCGACACGGCGATGCAGCGGGTGTTGCCCAGCGCAGTCGATGTAGGAACACACGCTCCGAGTCACAACACGTACCCGGCCCCGGTTGATGAGCTAGCCGAAGATCTGGTGGCCGTCCAGCGGCTGCTACTCGCGGCCGGCGTGACCACCGTGGTCGACGCCCAGGTGACCTCGCGCGATATGCCCGCCTACCTCGAAGCGCGCCGTCGGGGTGCTTTGCGGGTTCGTTTTGTGTGCATGTACCTGTCGAACCATCTCGAAGAACTCCAGGCGGTCGGCCTCGCCACGGGGTTGGGTGATCCGTGGCTCTCTATCGGCCCGCTCAAGGTCTACAGCGACGGAGCGCTCAGTGGCGGGACTGCTGCCTTCACCGAGGGATACCAGAACGATCCTGCCGACCATGGGAAGATCTTCTGGCCCCAAGAAGAGCTCGATGCCATCGTCGGCCGCGCCCACCGGGGCGGATTCCAGGTCGGTATCCACGCCCAGGGTGACCAGGCCATCGAGATGTGCCTCGATGCGTTTGCACGGGCCCTGCTGGAGTCTCCCCGAGTCGACCACCGTCACCGCCTGGAGCACCTCGGCGCACCGACCCGTCGGCAGCTCGAACGTATCCGAGCGCTCGGGATCATCCCTGTCTGCCAGCCGAGGTTGATCTATGAACTGGGAGAGAACTTCATCGCGAGCCTCGGCCTCGAGCGAGCGGCCGCTCTCATGCCGCTTCGCACTGAGTTCGAGATGGGGATTCCGACGGCGCTCAGCTCCGACGCGGCGGTTGCCTCGTACCGGCCTCTCGACAACATCCAGGCTGCGGTCGAGCGGCGGACGATGGGCGGGCAGGATCTCGGCAGCAACGAACGGATCGAGTTGCTCCAGGCGATTCGCGGCTACACCTGGAACTCGGCGCATTCGCTCTTTCGCGAAAACGAACTCGGTTCCCTCGAGCCCAACAAGGCCGCCGACCTGGTCGTTCTGGGCGCCGACCTCGCCGCCGTGCACTCGGAAGAGATCGCTCAGATCCCGATTCGCTACACCGTCGTCGGCGGACGCGTGGAATACCCTTTTGGGACCTGAAAGGTCATGCGCCGGACGCGGTGTGACCGCGACAGCACAATCCGGTCAGAAACCCCGCACCCATCCGCCGCTGACGTTCATGACCGCGCCGCTCAGCACATGGCCACCGCCCTGGGAATAGAGGATGACCCGACCGTCCGGGACGGTTGCCGGTGCGATCCTGAGACACTCCAGCCCGCCGATCGACTTCCGACCGACGGAGCTACGCCGGAACCACGAACGGGATCACGTCGAGCGATGAGATGACATCGTCCACCCAGTGGTTCTCCACCACGCCGCTGCTGTGGGCCTCGCGCAATTCATGTAGGGGCATCTCCTCGAGCAACTCCACGTGGAGTCCATCCCGGTCGTATAGCCATGCGATATCGAGGCCGTATTCGGGGTAGTGGCGTGGGTGCGCCATGGGCGCCAACCCGCCCTTGCATCCGCGATCGTACGAAGCAGCCACGTTGCTCATCGAGAAGCACACGTGGTCGTAGTGCGGCCCATGCGCGTCCCAGGCTTGCTGCTCGGTCATGAATTGGGGGCCGCCGATGACCTCGAGGAGGAAACCATGACCTTCGGCGTCCCATGCACCGTCCGCAAGGAACATGAAACCCGCAGTTCCGGCCTTCGAGAAGTCGTAGACCTTCCTCATCTCGAAGTTGGATATGAAGAACTCCTCAGCGCCTTCGTAGTCGGTGGTGAGGAAGCACACGTGGTGCAACCGCAGATCGTCCGGTCCTACCGGCAGCGCCGCCGGCCGATCGCCCTCCCGGATCTCGATGCGAAGGTCGTCGGGGCCGAGCACAACAGCCGACCCGTCGCGCGGTTCACTCACTGACTCCACACCGTCCGCAACCAACCGATCGAATGCTGCCGAGACATCATCAACGCCGAACACGATCCGATCGACCGACTTGCCGGGGGGAAGGGACTCGCCGCCGGGACCGAGCTCCAGCATCGTGTCGATTCCTGCCCCGACGGCTCGATTGCCGGCCGCAGCACATCCGAGGCCAAGATACCCGGCCTCCGTCTCAGCGGCATCGGCGCATTTCACAACAATTCCGTCGAGTGTGAACCTCATTCCTTTTCCTCCTTGTCGGGACCCGGGGTCGGGTCCGCGGCTCGATCATTCACCAGCACGAGTGTCGGCTCTTCGATCCCTGCCTTCAGCTCGTTGATGAAGCGCTGCGCCTCTCCGCCGTCAACTGCGCGATGGTCGAAACTTGCGCTAAGAGGCATGACGGGTGCAATCACCATTTCCCCGCCCCGTACTACGGCCGTATCCTCGATTCGGCCGATCGAGACTATGGCCGTTGTGCCGCGTGGAACGATCTGATTCGCATGACCGCCTCCCAATGCACCGAGGTTGGAGACGGTGACGGTCTGTCCACCCGATTCCTCCTGGGTGAGTGCGCCCCGCCGCGCTCGGGTCATCAAATCGTCGATTGTCACGGCCAACGCTGAAAGCGACATTCTGTCTACCTGGCGCACAACCGGCACGACCAGGCCGTCCGCGGTGTCGACGGCGACTCCTATGTCCACACCGGTGTGATACACAATCCGATTGCCGTCGATGGCAGCGTTGCACCGCGGGTAGGCCGCAGCGGCGGGCACGAGGGCCTTGACGATCAAGGCCTCGACCGGTAGCCGGCCGAGCCGTGCCTTGAGAGCGGCCAGCACCTGGACGAAACGGCTGGCGTCGACCGTCGTATGAACCGCCACGTGGGGAACCGTTTGCCACTGCTCGGTCAGATGCGCAGAGATGGCGCGACGCAATAGCGACAGCGACTCGCTCGTGCCCGGTGATCGATCAACATCCCGGGTCTCGCCTGCTGCAACCAGCGCCTCAATGTCGGTCCGGGTAATGCGGCCTCCCCTTCCTGTGCCTTCAACCTCGGCGAGATCGATACCGTGGGCCCGAGCCATCTTGCGGATCACAGGCATCACGCTGGGACGCGCCGCCGTTGACGGCGACACCAAGGGGCCGTCGGCGGGTTCGACAGTCGCACCGCCCCGCTCTTCGGTTCCCGGCTCGGGCGGCGTCGCCTCTTCAGGTGCCTCCCCATCGACAAGAAGCACTGCCAGAACGTCGCCGACCTTCACGATGTCACCCTCGGCGCCGCGAAGTTCTGCGACCGATCCGGTGTACGGCACGGGGATTTCGATGACCGCCTTCTCGGTTTCGACCTCGCACAGTGAGTCGTCGGTCTCAACGTCGTCACCAACCGAGACTTGCCAGGCAACGATCGTCGCCTCCCGTAGTCCCGATCCGAGATCTGGAAGTCTGAATTCGCGTTCCATCAGTCATCCATGACGTTCAGCACAGCGCTGACGATCGGCTCGGGACCCACCAGACTGAACACTTCGAGGAGAGAGGGATTCCAGATTGAGTCGGCGTGGCCCACACGAACCGGCAGGGTCTCGAGTCGATCCCCCACATTCTCTGTCACCGTGGCGACCAGCTCGGCGCCGAGACCTCCCGTGATGTTCGCCTCGTGAGCGACCACCAATCGACCGGTCCGCGACACACTGTCCAACACGGTCTCCTCGTCCCACGGCTTGAGAGTGCGAAGGTCGATCACCTCGGCTTCGACGCCCCGGGACTCGAGGTTCTCGGCAGCCGCCAGAGCGGCGGAAACGGTGTTGCCGTAGGAAACCACAGTTACGTCCGATCCGTGACGTCGCACCCGGGCTTTGCCAATCGGAATCCGATAATGGCCACTGGGGACGCCTTCCTCCCGCATGAAGTACCGGACGATCGGCTCGAAGAACACCACGGGGTCTTCGCTCTCCAGGGAGGCTGCCATCAGGCCCTTGGCATCGTATGCAGTTGACGGATACACAACCGTGAGACCCGGCGAGTGCACGAACAGGCTTTCCGGATTGTCCGAGTGGCCCTCCAAACCTTGATGTCCGCCGCCGGCCGGCATCCGAATGACGATCGGCATTCCTACCCGCCCGAAGGTGCGCCAGCGGTAGCGCGCGACGTGAAACACGATCTGATCGAAAGCAGTGTTCATGAATCCGGCGAACTCGATCTCACACACGGGGCGAAGGCCGGCGATCGCCATCCCCACTGCGGAGCCGATGATTCCCAATTCATTGAGCGGCGTATCGATAACCCGTTCGGGTCCCCAACGATCGAGCAGCCCCGCCGTCACCCGGAACACCCCCCCTTCGAATGCAACGTCCTCTCCGAGCACAACGGTTCGATCCTCGGTTGCGAACTGGTGATCGAGAGCACTGTTGAGCGCTTCGACCATGGTCATGGCCTCAGTAGTTTCAGCCAGGTCCGGTTCCTCGTCCGCTCCCTCGCCACCGACCGCCACGGCCTGGGACGACCCCTGACGTTGCAGCCGCCCGGGGGGTACGGCATAGAGGTGGGCGGCCGTGAACTCGGAAGCGGGAAGTGGCGTCTCGTCGAGTAGGTCGATGGCGGCGCCCACGGTGGCTTCCGTCTCGCTCCGGACCGAGTGCTCGAACTCCTCGTCGATCAGGCCCCGGTTAGTGAGAAGCGTACGCATCCGGATAAGGGGATCACGGGCCGCCCAGAGCGCTTCCTCCTCGCGGCTGCGGTACGCGGGGATCCCGTCGTAGCTCGAGTGTGCCGAATACCGATACATGACCGCTTCGATGAGGGTCGGTCCATCCCCGGATCGTGCCCGCGCGGCGGCCGTCCGGACTGCGTCAAAGACCGCGAGTGGATCCATTCCATCGACCCGTACGCCGGCGATGCCATACGCGCCCGCCTTCCCTGCGATGTCATCCGCGGCGGTCTGTTTGGCCAGGGGGGTCGACTGGGCGTATTGGTTGTTCTGACAGAAGAACACGGTGGCGGTCCTCCACACGCCCGCAGAATTAAGCGCGGCATGGAAGTCGCCCTCGGAGGTCGCTCCATCGCCAAAGACGGCCATCGCAATCCGGTCGCCCTCGAGAAGCCGGGTTGCGTATCCGATCCCCGTGGCATGCGGGAGATGCGTGCCGATCGTGGCGGTCATCGGAGAAACTCGGTGCTTGACCGGATCCCACGCGAGGTCCGGTCGACCTTTCCACAACGCCAGGTCCTCGACCAGGGGTATGCCGCGGGCGAACCTCATGCCCTGCTCCCTGTAGGCGAGCAGGATCCAGTCATCAGGTTCGAGCGCCAGTGCCGCAGCGACGTGCGCCTCTTGCCCGGAGCATTGGTAGTAGGCGGGGATTCGACCGGTCCGCTGGAGAGCGAGGGCGCGCTCGTCGTAGACACGGGTCTGAAGCATGAGCCGGTACATCTCGACGAGCAGCTCATCGCTCCCATCAAACCTGTCGCCAACTAAGCGGCCTTCCTCGTCGAGAAGCTGATGCATTCGCACCTCCATCACTCGCTTCCGGCTTCGGGCAGACGGGATAGTGCGACGAGGTCGTCCGTGGTCTCAACCCCACCGTTTCGATCAAAGAGCACTCCGGCACAGCGATACTCGATCATGTCTCTCCTTCCGATGGCGATGATCGGTTCGTCCATTTCTCGAGGGCCATCTCCATGGTGGCGATGCTCGGCCCGGCCGATAGACCGCCATCGAGTACGAGGGCTTGGCCGGTCAGAAGGGCGCAGTCGTCGGCGACGAGGAACTGAACGGCGGCTGCTACTTCATCTGGTGTACCCGGCCGGGCGATTGGCTGCGCAGTTTCGATGAGCGCGATCTCTCCGGGGGTCTCACTGGGGTCGTACATGGCTGTGGCGATTCCGCTCGGACACACGGCATTGACACGTATGCGACGCGATGCAAGCTCGAGGGCTGCCGTCTTCGTGAGGCCGACCACTGCCCACTTCGAGGCCACATACGATCCGTAGCCGGGGAACCCAATGACCCCGGCCAATGAGGCGATATTGACGATCGACCCACCGTCCGGCATCCATCTCGTCACGTACCGAATCCCATTCACGACCCCCATTACGTTGACACCGAACTGGTCCCGGTAATCGGAATCGCTCTGTTCGCCCACGCTCTCCACGCCGAGGGCGATTCCGGCGTTGTTCACGAGGATGTCGATCCGGTCGAACCGTTCCCCGGCAGTCGCCATCAGAGCTTCCACCTCCTGGCCGATCGACACATCAGTGCGAACGAACAGCCCTCCGAGTTGGTCGGCGACCTCCGAGCCATCGGCGATGTCGGCGATGACGAGCCTGGCGCCCGCATCGTGAAGCCTGCGAGCGATGGCAAGGCCGATTCCAGCGGCACCGCCGGTAACTACTGCGACCCGGTCGTCAAGGCGGAACATCAGGAGTTCCCCTCGAGCCCGACAAAGCCGCCCGAGTAGTCGGACTTCTCGAACGTGAGATTCACGAAGGTCTCGGCCCTGGACACACCCGGGAGCGCGCGGATTCGATCCATGATGTCGACGAGATCTTCGGCGGTGTACCACCAGATCTCGGCCAGCACTTGGTACCGGCCCGTGACCACCGCCACAAGCGTTGTCTCGGCGAACTCCGCCAAAGCCTCCCCAGACAAGGTGGCGGGGCCCTCGACCACCAGGCCGACCTCTGCATATCCACCGATTCCCATCGCCTCGGGAGCGGTGTGTGTCTGAATTGTCACAGCGCCTTCATCAAGCAACCTGAGCACCCTCGCCCGTACTGCAGCGGGCGACAGATCAACGAGTGGTCCGAGCTCAGCGAATGTAGAACGGCCGTCTGCCACAAGCGCTGCGATAAGTGTTCGATCGACAGCGTCGAGGTCTGTGCTCGGCTGCATCGCACCTACCGACTCGACCGCGCTCTGAGGTGGAGTCGGACCGCCGTCGGTTTCGAGTCCCACCCGGGACCAGTCCTGCTTCAGGTAGACAAGAATCGTGCAAGACTCGACAGCGGATACGCCGTCGATCTGTCGGATCTCCTCCAGCGTGAAGAGAAGGTGCTCGGCGTCTCGGCATCGCACCTCGACGATCATGTCGACCCGTCCGGCGGTGGCAACGACGTAGACCGCCTCGCGCAGCTTGCCGATCTTGCCGGCGGTCTCGTGGCTACGGCCGCCACATCGTACGAAGGCGATGGCGACTACGCCGATACCAAGGGACCGCGGGTCCACCCTTCCGGTCACCACAACGCTTTCTTCGTCGATCATCCGAAGGACGCGAGCGCGGATCGAGGCCTCTGAGAGCCCAACGCTCCTTCCCATCTCGGCGTAGCTGGCCCGGGGGTCCGCGGCGAGCTCTCGAACGATGGCGCGGTCGGTCTCATCGAGCGATCTCGTTGCTGTTGTGCTGGTGGTCGATCGCCGGCTGGACCTCATGGCTGTTCTCCGATCGTTATTGGTTCGGTCGATTCCCACGCGAAGTGGCAACGCGCTGCGTGCTGCTGGCGGCTCTCCAGCAGCGGCTCTTCGATTCGGCACACCTCGGCCGCGATCGGGCAGCGGGGATGGAATCGACACCCGAGCGGCAGAGCGAGCGGGCTGGGTGGTTCCCCTGCCAACGCCGCCTCGCCGGAGGTCTTCTTCACCCCAATCCTCGGAACGGCGCTGAGAAGAGCGCGTGTGTACGGGTGTCGAGGATTACCGAAGACCTCTTCCGTGTTGCTCTCCTCCACGACGGTGCCCAGATACATGACGGCCACTCGGTCACAGAGGTTGCGAACCACGGCCAGGTCGTGGGAGATGAAGAGGAGGGTCAGTCCGAGCCGATGCCTGAGTTGGCGCAGAAGGTTGAGCACGGAGGCCTGAACCGAGACGTCGAGAGCCGCTACGGCCTCATCGGCAATCAGCAGGTCCGGTTCAGCCGCGAGGGCCCGAGCGATGCCGATCCGCTGCTTCTGGCCACCCGATAGCCTTTGCGGCCGTGCATCGAGGATCGCGGGCGGGAGCTCGACCAGGTCCATTAGCTCCGCGCAGCGCTCTCCAATTCGATCAGCGGGGACCATGGAGTGGACCTTGAGAACCTCGGCAAGGGTGTTGCGAACGGTGAGTGATGGGTTGAGAGACGACCCCGGATCCTGGAAAACCATCTGGATCCGGCGACGGGTAGACCGATCTCGACCTCCTGCGATATCCATTCCATCGAAGTGCACACGACCAGACGCAATCGGCACGAGCCCCACAATCGCCCGAGCCAGGGTCGACTTCCCGCAACCGGACTCGCCGACAACCGCCAGCGCCTCACCCTGCTCGAGCGTGAGCGACAGATCATCGACCGCCCTGAGGACCCGGGCTCTTCGCCGAAGGATCCGGTCGGTGAGGGTCGCCGAGCCGAACTGAACGGTGAGCTTCTCGATCTCGAGCAGTGCCGTCATATCGCCACGCCCCGCTCAATCCAGGCCGGGTGGATGCACGCCGTCTGGCGCTCGTCTGCAACGTGAGTCAGGCGGTGGCCCGCGGTGGCGCACTCCTCAAAGGCGTACTGGCATCTCGTGCGGAAGCGGCATCCACTCGGCACGTTGCGCAGGTCGGGCGGCGACCCGCCGATCGTCGTGAGGTCGCCTCCCCCGGGCTCAAACCGGGGCACCGCCGCCAGCAGCGCCGCCGTGTAAGGGTGCCCGGGATTCGCAAACACATCCGCTGTTGCCCCCGTCTCCACGATTCTTCCGGCGTACATCACAGCGACGCGGTCGCACAGCTCCGACACGACGGCGAGGTCGTGGGTCACGAGCACCAACGTGAGATCCCGCTCCCTCTTCAGCTCAACGAGCAGGCCAAGGATCTGATCCTGAATCGTGACGTCGAGCGCGGTGGTGGGCTCGTCACAGAGGAGGAGTGTCGACTCGGTGGCCAACGCCATAGCGATCATCACCCTCTGACGAAGCCCACCGGAGAGCTGATGGGGATAAGCGCGGGAACGCTGCTCGGGATCCGGGATGCCAACCGCTCGCATCAAAGCAACGGCTTTGGCTCGCGCTTCGTTGCGAGCAACGCCATGACCGACGATGAACGGTTCGGCGATCAGATCCCGGACTCTTCGGAGGGGATTGAGGGCCGTCGCCGGCTCCTGGAAGATCATTGCCATGATTCGACCCCGGGCCTTTTCCGGATCGAGCGGTTGGAGGACGTCGCCCGAGCGAGAGCTAATGGACCCACCCACCTGGACGACCCCCGGGGGAAGCAACCCCATCAGGGCCTTGAGCGTGAGTGTCTTGCCCGAACCCGACTCACCGACGAGGCCGAGGATCTCACCTTGCTGTAGCTCGAACGAAACCTCGTCGACCGGAGTCACAATCGAACCGTGCCGGTTGATTTCGACTCGGAGATCCTCGACGATCAGCAGCGGCTTGCTCATGCGTCCTTCAACCATTCGTCGAGTCCGTCAGAAATGAGCGACAAGCCCGTTCCCAGCGCGGCGATCACCAATCCGGGGGTGACCGAGAGCCACCACTGGGTCCTCAAGAATCGCTGACCGGCGGCCACCATCGCCCCCCACTCCGGGGTCGGAGGTTGCACGCCCAGCCCGAAGTAGCTGAGTGCCGCCAGCGTGATGAGCGCAAGGACGATGTCGGAGGCGAAGTACACGAGGGTCTGCCGGCCTGCGTTTGGGAGCAAGTGCCGCGTCAGTATTCGTGCGTGCGAGTAGCCGAGCGCCTCGGCGGCTTGTACGTACTCGCGGGTTCGGATCCGGAGGATCTCCCCACGAATCAAGCGGGCGTACAACACCCAAGAGACCACGGTGAAAGTAATAAGGATGGACTTGACGCCCGGCCCCAGCGCAAAGATGAGAGCAATCAAGAACACGTAGATGGGAAAGGCCTGCACGACCTCGGCGATCCGGGTGACAACGAAATCGACCCAGCCCCCGAAGTAGGCTGCGAGGGCCCCTAGGAAGGTCCCCAGGATCATCGGGAACAGCGCCGCCAGGAAGCCGATCGGCAGATCGACTCGCGTCGCCCAAATCAACCGCGAGAAGACGTCCCTCCCAACCTCGTCGGTACCGAGCCAATGCTCGGCGCTGGGAGCGGCGAGCTTGTTGGGAATGTCTTGCTCCACTGCATCGAACGGAGCGATGAACGGGGCAAGAAGCGCCAGCAGCACGAAGACACCAACGATCACCGTCCCCGCCACCAGTATCCCCGGAAGGGGCCGCCGGGAGCTGACTGCATCGCTCTCGTATGCCTGACTCGGGCCATCGGTCATCATGCCATCTCCACTCGCGGATCGATGAACGCAAGCGCGATGTCCGCCAGCAGGTGGATGGCGACCACCATCACTGCGAACACGAGCGTTATGCCCTGCACGACCGCAAAGTCCCGGCCGGCAACCGCCGTGATCATCTCGCTGCCCAGACCGGGCAAGGAGAACGTGGCTTCCACCACCACCGCTCCGAACAACATGTACCCGACTTCGACCGCCAGCAGGGTGATCATCGGCAGCACGGCATTGGGGATCACATGGCGGCTGACGAGCCGCCATCCCTTGATCCCCAACGACCGCGCGGTCGTTACGGCATCCGACTCGACGACCTCGATCATCGCCGACCGCAGAGATCGGATCTGAATCGGCGCCAACGAGATGGCAAGAGTCAGCGCGGGAAGCGTGATCGACCGGAGGTGCTCGCTGAAGGTGTCCCCGAAGCCCGTAATCGGGAACCATCCGGTCGGGAGCGCCAAGAACAGAAGAAGCATGATACCGACCCAGAATGGCGGCAGTGTTAGCCCGAGCAGGCTCACACCGCGAATAGCGTGATCGGCCCAGCCCGCCTGGCGCATCGCAGCCAAGGTACCGAGCGGAATGCTGATCAGCAGCGAAAGCACCACCCCCGCCCCGAGGAGCCAAAGCGTCACCGGGAGCCGATCGGCGATGATCGACGTCACCGGCTTGCTGGCCCGCAGCGAACGCCCCAGGTCACCCTGAAACACATTGCCTGCATAGCGGACGAACTGGGTAACCACCGGGTCGTCGAACCGGAGTTCGGACCGCAACTCCTCCACCGCCTCCTCGGATGCACGGGCCCCGAGAATGAGCCGTGCAGGATCACCGGGCGTGACGTGCTGGAGCGCAAACACTGCAAAGATCACCCCGAGCAGCAGCGGTACGATCCCTGCCACTCGCTTGGCGATGAATCCATAACGGGCCATGGCGTCAACCCAACTCCCCTGCGAGAGGGCCGGTCCGAGGACCGGCCCTCCTGCATCTTCTGATCAGCGCGTTGCTCGGTTGATCCAGATGAAGCCCGTCGGGTTCATCACGACATTGCTGAGCTCCGCTCGATGACCGGCGACCCAGAACCGCTCGGCCAATGGTATGGCGAAAACGCCCTCGGCCATCATCGTCTCATAGGCCGCGATCGCTGCCTGTTTGGTAGCGAGTTCACCCGTTGTCTGGATGGTAACGAAATGATCGAAAGCCTCTGTGGTATCCCAGTTCCCGAAGAATCCGGCGGTGGCGAAGTAGTACCCGATGATGTCACTCGGGGGTGCGACCACGGCTTCGTACCCCCACAGCACGGCCTGGTGACCGCCCGTCGTGAACCGATCAAAGAACTCGGCGAAAGCCAGGGCGGTGATTGTGACGTTGATCTCGAGTTCGGCCAGATTGGACTGGATGATCTGGGCCGCCGTCTGCCGGGGGCTGTCCCCGTCCACGACCAGCAGCTCGAACTCGGTGCCATCGGGGTATGCCGACTTCGCCAGGTGCTCTCTGGCCAGGTCGAGGTCGTAGACCGGCGCGATGCTGCCGGACGTTGCGCCGGGGAGGGCGCTCGGGATCACAGCGCTCGGAAGGTTCCCGACTCCGTCCCATGCTCCGGCCAGCAGATCCTCTCGATTGAGTGCGTACCAAACCGCCCGACGGAACTCGACGTCGTCGAACGGCGGAGTATTCGCAACGAAGATCAACTCGGAGACCGCAGACGGGTCACCGACGAGCAACTCCACGTCGTCGCTGCCGACGATGGCCGAGGCATTGGTCGGGAGCCGAAGCCCGAGGTCCAGTTCGCCGGACTCCAAGCCGAGAATCCGAGCGTTGTCGTCGGGGATCCCCTTGAGGGTGATCTGATCGAAGTTCTGCCACGCGGGCGTGTGGTAGCCGTCGAACTTCTCGAGCGTTGCTTCATCGCTCGGGGTCCACGAGACGAGCTGGTACGGGCCGCTCCCGTAAGGATTGGTCCAGAAATCCTCCTCGCTCATTCCACCGAAGTCCTTGGGGTAGATGCCCACCGCAAAGTGCGCCAGGCCGAGCGACTCGATCTCCGAGTTGGGGCTCGGTGGCGTGATGGCGACCGTGAGGTCGTCAACGATGTCGACCTGTGTGATCAGATCAGGGGCGAAGCCCCCGAGGGTGTAGGACCACGCCTCCGAATTGGCGATTCGGTCGAGAGTGAACTTGAGGTCTGCCGAGGTGACAGGATCGCCGTTGTGGAACGTCATCTCTGGGCGAAGCGAGACCGTCAACACGGAGAAGTCGTCACTAGGCGTGATGGATGCGGCAGCGATCCCCTCGGAGTCGGAAAGGTCGGAGGTCGGGAATGCCACGACATCGAAGAGCAGCGGGATACCCACCGCACCGCAGTCGTTCTCAAAGGCGATGAAGCCATCCCACGAGGGAACACCGTCGGAACAGCCGACCACGATCTCGGACGGCTCGGCGGCAGTGGGGGCCGTCGACTCCTGAGTAGCTGCAGTGGTTCCGGCGTCGTCTGCATCCGAACCGCAAGCCGATCCGACCAAGGCAAGAACCAGTAGTAATCCTATGAGATGTCGTGTCCGAGTCATGGGAGGCTCCCTCTCGTCTTCGTGCGGCGTGCCCCGCCGCTCCCCGGATCTAAGCACACCTAGAACTGAGTTGCAAGCGATTCCTAGGGTAGATACCAGTAAAGACTCAGAATCGACGGTCTATGAGGGGCCAAGTCGAGTCAATCCCCGATAGATACGGAGGAGAGGTGGACAGGCGGAACCGAATTCGCCCACGGCCGGGCCATCTCCATCTGTGCAGCGATGTTGATCAAATCGTTCTCGCTCCCCCACCGGCCGAGAAAATGCATGCCTAGCGGAAGTCCGTTGCCATCGAGCGACCCGGGAACGGAAATCGCCGGTACTCCAGTGGCGTTGGCCAGCGATGTGTACGGAACGGCCGACCAGCACCTCTCGATCCAGCGATCGACGGACACATCCGTGGCTTCGAGCCCGTACGGATTGTCGAACGAAGGGGTATCGATCGCCACGGTCGGCGTCAGGGCGAGGTCGAATCCGTTGTCCACAAAGAAGGCGTCGAGATCTCGCGTCACCTCCATCATCACATGGTCCTTGTGAAGCCACTCGGTGAGCCTCACGGAGTGGGCCCTGACCACGTGCTCGTACAGCATTGGCTCCAGCAGATCCGTCGACAACTCGAGTCCCATCTCGGAAGCGGTCGCCTCGAGCGCCAGAGTCCCGCCCACCCAGTGGAGCGAGAACGCGTCGTAGAAGGCGTCGAAGTCCACCGATGGAACTCGCGGCACCACCTCATGACCCATTGCTTCGAGCAGGGCAACGGTCTCTTCGACCTGCGCTTTGATGTGGGGCGGGGAATCGTAAGGGCCCCAGGCATCAAGGGTGACGGCGATTCGGAACCGCCGCGGTTCCGACAGCTCATCGAGGTAGCTGCTGCCAGGGCGCTGGGCGTGCATGAACTCACCTACGTCGGACCCCGCCGCCCCATACACGGCTGCTGCCGTGTCCCGAACGGTGCGCGATAGCACGCCCTCGACTGCTTCCGGATACATCTGCTCCGTCGCGAACGGAGCAAGGCTGAGCCGCCCCCGGGAAGGCTTGAGCCCCACCAAGCCGCACATGCTGGCCGGAATCCGGATCGAACCTCCCCCGTCGCTGGCCGAAGCCATTGGGACGATGCCAGCAGCCACAATCGCCGCCGATCCACTCGAGGAGCCGCCACAAATGCGATCGAGGTCCCACGGGTTCCGAGTCCGACCGTTCATGATCGACTCGCTCACAAAGGAGTAGGCGTTGTCGGGGCACGTCGTCCTGCCGAGGAAGTTCAGGCCCGTCTTCTTGAGCCTGTTGGCCAATTCAGTCGTGTAGGGCGAGGTGTGACCGCGAAACAGCCGGCAGCCCATCTCCTGGAGCCTGCCCTCCTCAGCCACCGCAATATCCTTGAGAAAGAAGGGGACGCCGGCGAACGGTCCGTCGAGGTTCGAAGCCTCGTCGCATCTCTCGACCCGGTCCCGCCACAATTCGATGACCGCGTTCAACTGCGGATTGAGCAGGCCGACGGCGTCGGCGGCAATCTGCGCCAGCTCCTCCGGTGTCACCCGTCCCTTTCGCACGCGCCCCCCAAGTTCCACGGCATCGCAGCCGGCGTACTCGGTGAAATCCATTCAGTGACCTCCAGTCACAATCCGGGGGCGAGGCCGCCCGTCACCGGCAGCGCAACACCGGAGACGTATTTGGAGGAGTCACTCGCCAGCCACGCGACGGCGTCCGCAATATCCTCCGGCGTCCCCCATCCGCCAACGGGTACCAACTCGGCCAGCCGATCTCTGGACTCTTCGAAGCTGACCCCCCACGAATCTGCATACAACTCGATCTCCTTGTCGGCCATCTGGGTTTGAATGAGCCCAGGACAGACGGCATTGACCCGGATGCCGTCGGGGCCGAAATCGACGGCAGCGGATTTTGTCAGGCCGATCACCGCGAACTTGGTGGTCGTGTATGCCGCAAAGTCGGCCACCGCGCCGAGACCGGCGATTGAGGCGTTGTTGATGATCGACCCACCCCCGGACTCCCGCATGAAAGGCACCACCGACCGGATCATGTACACCATCCCCATGACGTTGACCTGCCACGAGAGGTTCCAGTGGAGATCGGGGATATCGATAAACCCGCCGATACCGACCGGCGTCCCTGCATTGTTGAAGACGACATCAACGCGTCCATAGGCATCGATGACCGTATCGACGCAGCCCCGGACCGCAGCAGGATCGGTGACATCGAGAGCCAGTGCCATCGCGGGCACCCCGTGAGATCGGCACAACTCGGCAGTCCGCTCCAAACCGGCCGGCTGACCCAGTCCGAGGTTGTCCGGGTCCGGTTGGGCGAGGTCGGTAGCGACCACTGTGGCCCCGGCCTTTGCCATCATGATCGACGCAGCCCGGCCGATCCCGCGATCGCGAGCTGCCCCGGTAACAATCACAACTTTGCTCGACAGATCCACGACCATCCAATCCGGGGCTACTATGAGCATACTCTATGGATTCGCTCGTTGTCATACTCTCCGTGACATCGATAATAGAATCTGACAGACGCGGGTGAGGAGACGGACATCTTCAACGGCGAGCCTCGATCAAGCACCGAACAGGCCCATCAAGAGCCAGGCTTCCCTCAGCCGCGCACCCATCCACCGCTGACGTTCATGACCGCACCACTCACCCAGTCGCCGCTCGGTCGCGCCAGGAACAGGCAGGCATGTGCAACGGGCTCGGGGCCACCGACGCCGAGAGGGAGGTCGTCTTCGAACGTTGCCAACCTCTCGGGGTCGATCGGCTCTCCCGTTCCCGTCGAGCCCGGCGCCACCGCGTTGACGAGAATCCCCGAAGATTCCAGCTGAACCGACAAGCCGATCGTCAATCCGATCAACCCGGCCTTGGCGGCGTTGTAGGCAACCGAGATGTCGTGGTCCCCCACCCGGGCGCTCCCGGAACTGATGAAGATGATCCGGCCCGAGCCGCGCTCCATCATGTGCGGCAGCACTGCCTTGGCGCACCACCACTGGCCGGTGAGGTCGACGTCGATCACCTCTTTCCAGTGATCCTCGTCGATCTCCCACGCCGATCCCGGTGGGGCATCGATGCCGGCGACATTCACGAGGATGTCCACGCCTCCGAATCGCGTGATGGTGCGCTCCACCATCTCGACCGTCGACGCCACGCTGGCCACATCGGTCTGCACCGAGTCCGCGACGTGGCCCCCGGTGGAGAGGCCGGCGGCGACTTCGGCAGCCTTGTCCCCTTGGATATCGGCCAGCATCACCGTTGCGCCGTCCGCGGCAAAGAACTCCGCAACACACCGCCCGATACCCTGAGCCGCCCCCGTGATCAGTGCAACCTTGCCGTCCAACTCTCCCATCGTGCCTCCCTTTCTAGATCTTTCCCAGCGCCGCCAGCACCCGCTCCGGCGTCATCGGGATGTCCAGCCAGACGCCGATCGCGTTGTACACCGCCTGGGAGATCGCCGGAATCGGGGCAGTCGTCGGCGCTTCGCCGGCGCTCTTCGCTCCGAATGGTCCCACGGGATCGTGGTAGTCGGCGAACAGCACTCCGGGGTCGAGCGGGAAGTCGGGAGCCCGCATCACCTTGTAGTCGAGGAAACCCGGATTGAGGATCCTGCCGCTTTCCGGCTCGAAGGCGAGGCGCTCGGTCAATGCGAACCCGGCACCCAGGATGGCGCCCCCGATCACCTGGTTCTCGAGCACCTTCGGGTTGAGCACGGTTCCGCTGTCCTGGGTTGCCACATAGTCGAGCAGCCGGATCTCGCCGGTGTCGACATCAACCTCGACCTCCACGAAGTGGGCCGCGAAGTAGCGGGCGTGCATCAGGGACGGCGGCATCGGGGTTGTCGTCCGACCAACGATGACCGGAGGTGTCATGGATTCCGGCAGGTATGTCGACATGATCTGTTCGAGCGGTAGCGACAAGGTCGAATCCGTCGGGCTGAACACGACGCCGGCCCGCATATCCAGATCGCCGGGTGCGGCACGCCCCAGTTGCAGCGCCGCGGTCTCGAGGACCTGCCGCTTGGCATCCATCGCGGCGTCCCATGTAGCGAAGCCGGTGCGGTAGGAGGTGTTGCTGGCGATCGAGCCGTGGCTCGGCGGGCAGGCGTCGGTGTCGCCCGCTTCCACTCGGATTCGGTCGATCGAAAGGCCGAGCGCCTCGGCGGCGATCTGGGCCTGTGTCGTCTCGCTCCCCTGGCCCTGCCGCCCCATGCTGACGAAAAGCGTCGCGCCCCCATCGGAGTGCACCCGGACGAGTGCGGATACGGGGTACTCGTCCTCGGTGCCACACGAGTGAACGCCGGTTGCCACGCCGACCGCCCGCCGCCTGGGACCGTCCACAGCCGAGGGCGTTCCCCAACCCGACCACTTCTCAGCCCAGTCGAAGGCCTCCGCGCCGCGGACCAGGCATTCCTGGAGCCCTTCGCCCGTGAGCTTGCCGAGCTCGGGCCACCCGTCCGGAAGGGCCGATTGGTCGAGCTGATCTAGCTCATCGCCCTCCATGGTTCGCAACGGACCGCCGGCCCGGATGTGGTTCTGGAGCCGGAACTCCACCGGATCCATGTTGATCTCGGCCGCCGCCATGTCGAGCAGGCGTTCGAC
>CAMYIJ010000058.1 GCA_947258375.1 uncultured Acidimicrobiaceae bacterium | reverse complement strand
CGACCCTCCCGCCAGCCACGAGAACCCGACCCGCCGCCATCCCAAACAACCGACCAAACCTGACCCGCCGCTCCCTTCGCCAGCAGACTCGAGCCGGCCAGGCGGACGGCGACCGAACCGCGCCGGAGGATGGTCCCCTCTACCCGCTTCGGCGACTGCGTCGCCGGCGGGTCCCGGCTCGGGACGTTTGGCTTTCGGCAAGACCACAGCACATACGGGGTTGGGGCCTCACCCAAACCCCCCTCGTCTCCCCTGCGGGGAGCACATAAGAAGGGACCGCCCCCATCGCCCTTTCCTCCTTCGACAGCAATCGCGAGCCCGCCCGACGCACGGCGACCGGACCGCGCCAATGGCCGCGCCCCCGCCGCCCCCTTTCCTCCTTCGCCAGCAGACTCGAACCGGCCCGGCGGACGGCGACCGAATCGTGCCGGTAACTGCTGATGGTCCCCTCTACCCGCTTCGGAGACTGCGTCGCCGGCGGGTCCCCTCGTCTCCCCTCCGCTCCGGGGGAGACACACAAGAAGGACCGCCCCCATCGCCCTTCGCTAGCAACCGCTGGCCCGCCGGGAAGTTGGCTTGGGTTACTTTGAATCGCGCCAGTCGAGCCAGGGCTTCACGAATGCGATGTCGAAGTCGGGGCCGTTGGTGCCGAACGTGAACTGGCGGAAGCCGAGGTCGTAGAACGCGTCGGCGGTTCCCGCGATGTCGTCAACCTTCTCCCAGTCGATCCCGACGCTCTTTTCGATCTCGTCGTAGTCGCGCCCGACGGCGGCGCAATGGCCGCGCAGGATTTCGAGTTTGGGTTTCATCGTCTCCGGAGTCCCGAAGTAGTGCCAGACGGAGGCGTGTTCGGCGACGAGCCGCAGCGTTACCTTCTCGCCGCCGCCTCCGATGAGAATCGGGATGTCGCGGGTCGGTAGCGGGTTCAGCTTTCCCCAGCGCTCTTTGATGATCGGCAGGTCGCGCTTCAGATTCTGGAGCCTGCTGCCTGCGGTGCCGAACTCGTATCCAAATTCCTTGTAGTCCCGCTCGAACCAGCCGGAGCCGATGCCGAAGATCAGGCGGCCGTTGGAGATGTGGTCGACGGTGCGGGCCATGTCTGCCAGCAGCTGCGGATTGCGGTAGCTGTTGCAGGTGACGAGCGGCCCGATCTCGATTCTTTCAGTCTGCTCGGCCCAGGCGGCGAGCATCGTCCAGCACTCGAAGTGTTCGCCGTCGGGCTCGCCGTACAGCGGGTAGAAGTGATCCCAGTTGTAGGCGATATCCACGCCCATCTCCTCGGCGCGGTTGACCCCGGCGCGGATAGTGGAGTATTGACCGTGCTGGGGGTGGAATTGAACGGCGATTCTGACGGAACTCAAGAGGCCCTCCTGCGAGTTTTGTAGCGACCGCATCACCCTAGACGCCGCTACGGCACTAGTTTTCTGCCTATGCCTATGGAGATTCGCCCGATTACCGCCGATGAGGTTCCCGCATTCCGCCAGACGATATCGCGAGCGTTTGGTGACGACCCGAGCGACGACGACGACGCCGACGAACGATTCCGCGCGTTCTTCGATCTCGAGCGCACCTATGTCCCATTTGACGGCGACGAGATGGTCGGTGCCTCGGGCAGTTTCACCTTCGACGTGTCGTTGCCGGGTGGGACCGCAACACCGATGGGTGGGTTGACGGTTGTGGCGGTCAAGCCGACTCATCGGCGCCGCGGCATCCTCAACAGCATGGTCCAGGCTCATTTCGACGACTGTGGAGCCCGCGGCGAGGTGGTGTCGGGGTTGTGGGCATCTGAGTCCTCGATCTACGGCAGGTATGGCTACGGAGTGGCCGCACCGGTTCACGACCTCACCATCGACGCGCCCGCCGCCGGCGTCCCGGCGGCCCCAGACGAGGTCCGGCTCATCACCGTCGACGAGGCCGGCAAAGTGTTTCCCGGCATCTACGACTCCGTCTTCACTGCGCGGCCCGGCCAGACGTCGCGGAACGATGTGTGGTGGAAGGAACGAGAATTCCGCGACCCGGCACACTGGCGCGGGGGAGCATCCGAGAGGCGTTATCTGGCCGCATTCCGTGACGGCACCGCGGTCGGGTACGCCACGTACAGGCAAAAGGCCAAATGGGAGAACTCGGTCGCTAATGGCTCGGTGACGGTTATCGAGCTTCTCGGCGTCGACAGCGACGCTCGACTCAGTTTGTGGTCGCTGCTCTGCTCGATCGACCTGTTTCCGAATGTCACGGCGGACAACCAGCCGCCCGATCTCGAGTTGCCCTGGCAGGTGGCGAACCCTCGCGCCATCCAGCGCAAGGAGCTCGACGGCATGTACGTCCGGGTGCTGGATGTTCCCGGTGCGCTGGGAGCGCGGCGCTACGGCACGAGCGATCGAATCACGATCGAGGTAGTCGACACGATGGGCATTGCGGACGGGACCTACGCGCTGGAAGGATCACCGGACGGCGCTTCCTGCTCGCCCACAACCGAAACGGCAGACGTCACGATGGACGTGGCGACGCTCAGTGCTCTCTATCTGGGGGCCGATCTGGCCGACACGCTGGCGCGGGCCGGACGTATCGACGGCTCCGGGGAGGCCGTGGCCAGGTTCGGCGCAATGCTGCGCAGCCCGATAGCGCCCAACTGCCCGGAAGTGTTCTAGGTGCCCTCGGGCAAGTCGACGGCGTCTTCCAGCCGGCTCACCTCAGCAGCGACTTGCGCATCCGGGCGCCCCGCAGCGGTCACTATGGCGAGCTCAGCCTTGAGTGCGGCGAGCGCGGCAGGGGCGGGCCGGTCGCCAACGAAGATGACCCGGGTGACGCCGGCGTCGTTGAGGCCCTCGATCCAGCTGCTGATCACGGCCTGCGGAGTCTCGGCGAACGAACGCTCCCGACCGTCGGCGGCGGCCTCGGCGATGAGAACGGCGCAGTAGGCGTTGAGGGCGGCCCCGCCGACGTGGGAGCCGTCGGACACGTCGCCGAGAGCGACCTTGACTCCCTGCGAGCGCAGCGACGCCGCAGCATCTGGCGAGGTGACAAAGGCGCGCACCTCGCTGGCTCGCGGAAGTAGTTCATCCATCGTTGCCCGTCCCAGGGGAGTGTCGGCGCCGATGACGATCACAGGCATAGCGCGACGTTAGCCGTGAGCTTTCACCGCAGCGGCTGATCCGCCGGCATTACCGGTGCCGGCAGGTCGGTGGATCCCATGAGGTAGGCATCGACTGCCGCGGCCGCGGCCCGGCCCTCGGCGATTGCCCACACGATCAGCGACTGGCCCCGCCCCATGTCTCCGGCGACGAACACTCCGGCTACGTTGGTGGCCCAGCGATCATCTCGGGCTACATTTCCGCGGTCGGTTAGGGAGACGCCGAACTGGTCGAGCATCAGGCTCTTCTCGGGGCCGGTGAACCCCATCGCGAGGAACACGAGGTCGGCGGCGAAATGCTCATCGGTTCCGTCCACCTGGTCGAATACCACTCCACCATCGCGCACTGCTTGCTCAACCCTGTGGGTGTCGAGGCCGGCCACGTTGCCGTTCCCGTCGTCGACAAACCGGACGGTGCTGATGGCGAACTCGCGGTCGCCTCCCTCCTCGTGCGCCGAAGACACCCGGTGCTGGAGGGGCCAGGTGGGCCATGGGGTCGCCGCGGCCCGCTCGTCGGGGGGCCGGGGCAGGATCTCGAACTGGTGGACCGATGCCGCCCCCTGGCGGTGAGCGGTTCCGAGGCAATCGGCTCCGGTGTCGCCGCCCCCGATGATGACCACCCTCTTGCCGGCGGCCGAGATCTCCGGCTCCTGGATATCGCCCTGCTGTACGCGGTTCGCCATGGGCAGGTACTCCATCGCCTGGTGGATCCCGTTGAGGTGACGACCCGGGATGGGGAGGTCACGCCACTGGGCCGCTCCTCCGGCGAGAACAACGGCGTCGAAGTCGGCGGTCAGGCGGTCCGCTGCTATGTCAACACCGATCTCGGTGTTGAGGCGGAACTCGGTTCCTTCGGCTTCCAATTGGGAGAGCCGGCGATCGAGGAAACGTTTCTCCATCTTGAAGTTCGGGATTCCGTAGCGCAGCAGGCCACCGGCCCGGTCGTCCCGCTCGAACACCGTCACCCGATGTCCGGCGCGCGTCAGTTGTTGCGCGGCGGCGAGGCCGGCGGGGCCCGAGCCGACGATGGCGACGGTCTTGCCGGTCGCAAGGGCGGGCGGTACCGGGACGACCCAGCCCTCGTCCCACGCCCGGTCGATGATCTCAACCTCGATGCGCTTGATCGTCACGGCGTCGTTGTTGATTCCGAGCACACAGGAGGCTTCGCAGGGAGCCGGGCACAAACGTCCGGTGAACTCCGGGAAGTTGTTGGTGGCGTGGAGCCGATCGATCGCAGCTCGCCAGCTATTCCGGTAGATGAGATCGTTCCAGTCCGGCACCAGGTTGCCGAGCGGGCAGCCACTGCTGCAGAACGGGATGCCGCAGTCCATACAGCGGGCGGCCTGCTGCTGCAGAGCTTCGGTGGGGAATTCGTTGTAGACCTCGTTCCAGTCCTGAATTCGGAGATCGACCGGCCGCCGTGCAGGCACGGCCCGGTCGTACTTGAGGAACCCTCTCGGATCAGCCATGCGCCGACTCCATGATCGCGTCGACAACAGGCTCGCCAAGCTCTTCAGCCCGGCGGGCCGCGTCGAGCACCCGCCGGTAGTCCGTCGGCATCACCTTGATGAAACGGGAAGCCAAATCGGTCCAGTTGCTGATGAGGCGGGCCGCCACGGCGGAATCCGTCTCCTTGAGATGGGCTTCGATCCGATCCCGAACGAAGGACTCATCTTCCGCATCGAGCGTCTCGAGGGCGACCATCTCCATGTTGACCCGGCTCGGGAACGTTCCGTCCTCATCGAAGACATAGGCGATGCCGCCCGACATTCCGGCCGCGAAGTTGCGTCCGGTAGCGCCGAGAACGATGGCCCGGCCGCCCGTCATGTACTCGCAGCCGTGATCGCCGACGCCCTCGACGACGGCGATCGCTCCCGAGTTGCGAACGCAGAAGCGCTCGCCCACCACGCCCCGGAAGTAGGCCTCGCCGGAGGTGGCACCGTAGAGGAGCACGTTGCCGGCGATGATGTTGTCTTCGGCGACGAACGGGACGTTGTCGTGGGGACGTACGACGATCCGACCACCCGATAAGCCCTTGCCTACGTAGTCATTGGCATCGCCGGTGAGGCTCAGCGTGATGCCGCGGGGGAGGAACGCGCCGAAGCTCATCCCCGCCGACCCGGTGAAGTTGATCGAGATCGTGTTGTCGGGCAGCCCGGAGGCCCCATAGCGCCGGGTTACCTCGTGGCCCAGCAGCGTGCCGGTGGTCAGGTTGACGTTGCGGATCGCCAGGTCGATCGTGGTCGGTGTCCCGTCGGCGAGCGACTCGGCGGCGAGTTCGATCAGCTTCTGATCGAGAGCCGCGTCGAGTCCGTGATCCTGGGTGCCGACGTTGTGGCGGACCAGACCGGAGGCGATCTCGGGGAGGTGGAAGATGGGACTCAGATCGAGCTTGGCAGCCTTCCAGTGCTCGGTGGCGTCCGCCAGGTCGAGCAACTCGGCCTGTCCGATGGCCTCGTCGAGGGTGCGGAAGCCGAGCTGGGCGAGAAGCTCGCGCACCTCCTCGGCGATGAATTCCATGAAGTTGACCACGAACTCGGCCTTGCCGGTGAACTTCTTGCGCAGCTCCGGGTTCTGGGTGGCGACTCCGACGGGGCAGGTGTCGAGGTGGCAAGCTCGCATCATCACGCAACCCGACACCACCAGTGGGGCGGTGGCGAAGCCGAACTCGTCGGCTCCGAGCAGGGCGGCGATCATCACGTCGCGGCCGGTCTTCAGCTGGCCGTCGACCTGGACGACGATGCGTTCCCGCAGCTCATTGAGCAGGAGGGTCTGTTGGGTTTCCGCCAGGCCGAGTTCCCAAGGGCCGCCGGCGTGTTTGAGCGAGGTCAGCGGAGAGGCACCGGTGCCGCCGTCGTGGCCCGAAATCAGCACAACGTCGGCCTTGGCTTTGGTGACGCCGGCGGCGACGGTTCCGACCCCCATCTGGGCAACCAGTTTGACGTGGACCCGGGCCTGCGGGTTGGCGTTCTTCAGGTCGTGGATGAGCTGTTTGATGTCCTCGATCGAGTAGATGTCATGGTGAGGTGGGGGCGAGATGAGGCCGACTCCCGGCGTCGAGTGCCGCGTGTCGGCGATCCACGGCCACACCTTGTTTCCCGGGAGCTGGCCGCCCTCGCCGGGCTTGGCGCCCTGGGCCATCTTGATCTGTATGTCGTCGGCGTTCGTGAGGTACTCGGAGGTGACGCCAAAGCGACCTGAAGCGACCTGCTTGATGGCGCTGCGCCGCGAATCGCCGTTCTCGTCGGGCGTATAGCGGGCCGGATCCTCGCCGCCCTCTCCGGTGTTCGACTTGGCGCCGAGCCGGTTCATCGCAATGGCAAGGGTCTCGTGCGCTTCCTGCGAGATCGAGCCGTAAGACATCGCGCCCGTGGAGAACCGTTTGACGATCTCGGCCGCCGGTTCAACCTCGTCCAGCGGGATCGACTCCCTGCCGTCGGTCTTGACACGGATGAGCCCCCGCAGAGTGCCGAGCTTCGTCGATTGGTCGTCGACCAGCGAGGTGTACTCCTTGAAGAGCCGGTAGCTGCCCGAGCGGGTGGCGTGCTGGAGCCGGTAGACGGTCTCCGGGTTGAACAGGTGGAACTCCCCCTCGCGTCGCCACTGGTATTCGCCACCGGCATCGAGCTCGCGGTGGGCGCGGCGTGGCGGGTTGTCGTTGAACGCGATGCTGTGCCGCCGGGCGACCTCCTCGGCGAGGATCGCCAGGTCGACCCCGCCGAGCCGGCTTACGGTGCCGGTGAAGTACCGCTCGACCAGCTCCTCGCCGAGCCCGATCGCCTCGAAGATCTGCGCTCCGGTGTAGGAGGCGACGGTGGAGATGCCCATCTTGGACATGACCTTGAGGATCCCTTTGCCGGCGGCGTTGAGATAGTTCGTGCGAGCCATCGCGGCGTCGAGTTTGCCGAGGCCGTATGCATTGGTGGCGACTAGCTCGTCGATGGACTCGAGGGCGCCATATGGATTGACGGCAGCGGCCCCATAGCCGATCAGCAAGCAGAGATGGTGGACCTCGCGGGCGTCGCCGGTCTCGACGATGAGGCCGACCTTGGTGCGCTGCTTGGTGCGGATCAGGTGGTGGTGGACCGCCGCTGTGATCAGCAGCGACGGGATCGGAGCATTGTCGGCGTCCATCCCGCGATCGGAAAGGACCAGCCCGGAAACTCCTTCGGCGATCAGCTCGTCGACCCGGTCGAAGATGCCTTCGATTGCCGAGCGGAGCGCCGGGCCGTCGCCGGCAACCTCGTAGAGGCACGGCACCACGGCGGTGAATCCCTCAACGGTTTCGACCTCGTCCATGTGCAGCAGTTGCTCGAGCTGGTCGTTGGTTAGAACCGGACTCTCGAGCTCGACCATCGAACAGGATCGCTCTGTCGGTTCGAAGAGGTTGCCCTCGGGGCCGAGCATGGAGCGCAGCGACGTAACGAGCTCTTCTCGCATCGCATCGAGCGGCGGGTTGGTGACCTGGGCAAACATCTGTTTGAAGTACTCGTAGAGCAAGCGGGGTCGGTCCGAAAGCGGAGCCAGCGGGGTGTCGGTGCCCATCGACCCGAGCGGTTCCTTCACATCGCGCGCCATCGGGGCCAGGATCAGCTTCATGTCTTCGTGGGTGTAGCCAAACGCCTGCTGCCGGGAGAGCAGCGGAGCGGCATCACCGCGGCTCGACGTGCGAGGCTCGACGTCGTCGAGCCGGAGGATCTGGCGGCCGGTCCACTCCTCGTAGGGTCGGGCCGCCGCGAGCTCAGCTTTGAGCTCATCGTCGCGGACGATGCGGCCCTTGGTCGTGTCGATCAGGAACATCTTGCCCGGCTGGAGGCGGCCTTTCTCGATGATCTTCGACGGCGGGACATCGGCAACACCGACCTCTGAGGCCATTATCACCAGGTCGTCCTCGGTGACCCAGTAGCGCGATGGGCGCAGCCCGTTGCGATCGAGCACCGCTCCGATAAGTCGGCCGTCCGTGAAGGCGATCGATGCCGGGCCGTCCCAGGGTTCCATCAACGAGGCGTGGTATTCGTAGTAGGCCCGAACCTCGGGGGCCATGTGCTCATGGCGCTCCCACGGCTCGGGGATCATCATCAGCATCGCCTCGGGAAGCGAATAGCCCCCCATGTAGAGCAACTCCAGCGCCTCGTCGAAGCCGGCCGTGTCGGATGCCCCCGGCGTACAGATGGGGAAGATCCGCGACAGATCACCGGGAATGAGGTCGGTGGCCAGCAGGGTCTCTCGCGAGCGCATGAAGTTGCGGTTGCCCTGGATGGTGTTGATCTCGCCGTTGTGGGCGATGAACCGGTAGGGGTGGGCCAGCGGCCACGAGGGGAAGGTGTTTGTGGAGAAGCGGGAGTGGACCAGCGCCAGCGCACTCACGACCCGCTCGTCGCGCAGGTCCGGGTAGAACGACGCCAATTGCGGTGAGGTCAGCATGCCCTTGTAGACGATCGTGCGCCCCGACAGCGACGCGAAATAGACCCCGTCGTGCATCTCCGAAGCGCCGCCCATGGCTTCGTTGGCCTCGTCCGGCCCGGCGGTGAGTTGAACCTCGTGCTCGATACGCTTGCGCACGACGTATGCCATGCGCTCGAGCGCCATGTCCGAAGCACCCTCGGCAGCGAGGAAGATCTGGCGGATGGTCGGCATCGTGTCCACTGCGGCCCTTCCGAGGCCCTCCGGCTCGGTCGGTACCTCACGCCATCCGAGGATCGTCATGCCTTCGTCGACGGCGATCGCCTCGATGGCGGCAGCTCCCTGGTCGGCTTGGGAGGTTGTTTGGGGGAGGAAGGCGATCCCGGTGGCGTAGCTGCCTTCAGGAGGTAGCACGAAGGGAACGACTGCCCGGAAGAAGGCGTCGGGGATCTGGAGGAGGATGCCGGCTCCGTCACCGGTGTTGGGGTCGGAACCGGCGGCGCCCCGGTGCTCGAGGTTGCAGAGCGCCGTGAGGCCCAGCTCGACGATCGAGTGGCTGCGAATCCCCTTGAGTTGGGCAACGAAGTTGACCCCGCACGAGTCATGCTCGAACGATGGTCGATACAGGCCTGGTGGCTGCTGCTTCATCGTTTGTCCCTCACGTCAACTGGTCTGTCGCTATCACCCGCGCATAGCCATTCAGGTATGCGCAAATCTCCTATTGGCCCGGTCCGGCCCGATTGCGGAACGGCCATCTTAGTCCGTAGAAGCCACGCCTGAATCGGTTGCGGGCTATAGGGTGTCGCAAGAGAGCGCGATTGGTAGGTGCAACGGCATCGCCTCACCGCTCTTGTGCATATATGCGGATATGTGCATAGGCCGGTTGCGGCGGATCGTCGCTCGAGCCTGGTGCTGCCCAGTGGATAATCGACCGGGACACGTCTGGCTCGGTCTCGACGGCCTATCGGTTCTTGGCGGACAGCCGCTTTGGACCTGATCTATCTGGTCCGTGCCCCTATCGTTGGCGAGAGCGCAGCAGCGCCGAGCCTGGGCGTTCCGATAGCTGTGGGGGCGGGTGTGTCTTCTTCCATACATCTCGACGAGCCAATCGACACCGACGGGCCGGCGCCGGCGGATCGACGGCGGCCGGCCCATGCGATCCATGATCGTTCGGGCCGATTTCCCAGCCTCACCGTCATCCTGATTGCGCTCGCTCTGACGGCGGCTGCATGCACCTCATCGGGAGGGGGCGGATCCAATCCGCCCGAAGTCGGGCCCGATCCGCCCGAGGTTGGGCCCGATGAGGTCCTTCTCCAATACTGGACTCAGAGCGGCGGTCCCGTTGGGGGAGTGCATCCGATGATCTTCGTCTGGGGCGACGGGTCGTTCGCCGAGTACTGGGTACGGATGCCCCACCAGCTTGAAGAGGCGGCTCTTCTGGCGACGGCGCCTCAAAACTCCGGTGTCCTCAGCGATGAGTTGCTCGACCAGATCTATTTGGCGATTCGGAGGGCGCGCCAGGAGAATCTCCTTGAAGAGCCCGACAACGCGGACTGCTTCTGCATTGACTGCGACAGCACCCATTACCGGTTGGCCGGCGCTGAGTACCAGGAGGCAGATTGCCCCGACCAATCGGGGCCGCTTGCTGTCGCAAAGGAGGTAGCCAACGCGATCCTGGCTCGGGACGGCGCTCGGCCCAAGCACGCGGTGTACCAGGTCTTCGATCGCGCGCGTGAAGCACTTCGCGATGGCGGCGGCCTCGTCGTAGGTGAGGTTGTGGTGGTCGCCACCGATGCTCAAGGCATAGGGGTGGAGGTTGCGGTCACGTCAGTAGTCGTCGGTAGGGCGATTCCGGGATCAACCGTTGTATTCGACAGTGCCGTCGCTGCGGTCACGGAATCGGAGGCAACCGCGGTCTCGGGCCTCCCGTCCGGCGCTCCAGTCTGGGTGGTTGTTGATGCCAATGGGTCCGGACTGTATCTGGCCGCGCTCGACGAATCCGGACGGCTCGTCGATTGGGGTCCGTCGACGAGCCCGTTCTCGCTCGGGCACGCGGCTTTCTTGGCGGCGGCCAACCAGGCAGAGATCGGTATCCGGCGCGTTCGATGCGCCGCCCACCCGGACTATGACTCGCCTCACACCACCGCAGGGGATCCCGGGAACACGCTGGCGACAGCGTTGCAGCTATGGCGCGTCCTTGACATCGACGATGTGGTGAGCCAGGCCAATCGGCCCCCCCGATTCGAGGAGGAGACTCCACTGACGGCCGCCGGTGCGGTCACGTTTGAGGGCGGCGACAAATCACTGGCCTATGTCATAGTGGGTGACTCGGGTCGGCATGTCGACTGGTTCGCCGGCAGCGCGAGCCTCGATAGCCGACCTGCCCGGCTCATGGCCGCAGCGGGCGAGGAGTCTCTGACGGTGTATTCCATCGATCTTTCGATCTCGGGCTGCCGGCCCGGCGGCGGAGTACGCCGGGTGACCTTTGTCGCCATGGCCTTCGGCGAGCTCATCACCAAACTGCCGGTGGACCGGCTCACGCTGGGCGGACGAACCCAGATAGACCTCACAACCGGCGAGATCTCCACGGAGTCATAAGCCTGGCGGATGACCGCCCGGTGCCGTTCTTAGGCGGACTTTCGGGAGTGGGGCTCCGGCCGGGTGGAGGCCGGAGGGTGCCGACCGCTTCGGCACCGGGGGTCATCCTTGTACCTGTTAAACGCTCACCTGCGTCGCGGGAGTTCCCGATTGTCGGTATCTACACCATTCGATCTGGCGGCACCCTCCGCTTCGCTGGGTAGTCTCCCCAGGTCCGGTGCAACCGACTCGCTGACTGCGGGGTTCAACCAGGTATGGCGACAACCAGATCCTCTCTTCCTTCCACAGCTCGCGGCAGCAACCTCGATGCGTTCGGCGCCACGGAATGGGGCCTCCTGGTCGGGATCGCGCTGATCTGGGGCTCGTCGTTCTTCTTCATCGAGATCGGCCTCGAATCGTTCGCTCCCGGGGTCGTCACGGTGGCTCGGGTCGCACTCGGCACCGGCGCTCTGGCTCTTGTGAAGCGGGCCCGTTTGCCCATTGACCGTTCGGACATACCCCGGGTGGTGGTGTTGGGGCTCGTCTGGATGGCTGCTCCGTTGCTGCTGTTTCCGATCGCCCAGCAATGGATCGACTCAGCGGTGAGCGGGATGCTCAACGCCGCAGTGCCGGTGTCGGCCGCGATTTGGGCGACCGCCCTGCTGAGAAGCATGCCCGGCCGGCGTCAGCTCATGGGGATCGTCATCGGGTTTGTCGGCGTTTTGGGGATTTCGATTCCGGAGCTGGTCGACTCGTCGGCATCGGCGCTCGGGGTGGGCCTGGTTTTGCTGGCTGTGGCGCTCTACGGGCTTGCGGCCAACCTGGCGGTGCCGCTGCAGCAACGATACGGGGCGTTGCCGGTGCTACTGCGGGCGCAGACGGTGGCACTGATCGTGGTGCTTCCGGTGGGTCTCGTACAGCTCGGATCGTCCACCTGGTCGTGGCGATCGGGCCTTGCCATGGTGCCGCTCGGTGTGCTCGGCACCGGGTTGGCCTTCGTATTGATGACCACTCTCGTGGGCCGGGCCGGCGCCACTCGTGGTGCCGTCGCCATCTACTTCGTACCGGTCGTCGCCATCCTGCTGGGCGTGCTGTTCCTCGACGAAGCCGTTGCGCCGATCGCGCTGCTCGGTGCCGCCCTTGTCATCGTCGGAGCGTGGGTGGCTTCCCGGGCGGAGACCTGACAGGCCGCCGGGGGCCCTCTGCGTTGAGTAGCCTGGTCCCGTGTGAGAGAATACCCCTACGGCGATAGTGGAAATTGATTTTGAGGAGTAGCGCGCATGGCCACCGTTGATATAGATCTTGGCGCGTATCAGCTCGGCTGGCACGACACGGAGGACGAGTACGTCTTCAAGCCGAAGAAGGGCTTGAACGAAGAAATCATCCGCGAGATGTCGGCCATCAAGAAGGAGCCCGAGTGGATGCTCGAGTTCCGGCTCAAGGCATACAAGCGCTTCCTCCGCAAGCCGGTGCCGACCTGGGGCGGCGACGGCGCTCTCGACGAGATCGACTTCGACGACATCTACTACTACATCAAGCCGACGGAGGGTCAGGCCAAGGATTGGGACATGGTTCCCGACTCCATCAAGGACACCTACGAGAAGCTTGGGATCCCCGAGGCCGAGCGCAAGTACCTCGCCGGCGTGACCGCACAATATGAGTCAGAGGTGGTCTACCACCGCAACCGGGAAGACCTCGAAGAGCTCGGTGTGATCTTCTGCGACATGGACACCGCGGTTCGGGACTATCCCGAGATCGTCCAGGAGTACATGGGGACGATCATCCCGCCGAACGACAACAAGTACGCCGCTCTCAACTCGTCGGTGTGGAGCGGGGGCTCGTTCATCTACGTGCCACCAGGGGTGCACGTGACCGATCCGCTGCAGGCGTACTTCCGTATCAACGCCGAGAACATGGGCCAGTTCGAGCGCACCCTGATCATTGTCGACGAGGGTGCCTATGTGCACTACGTCGAGGGCTGCTCGGCACCGGTGTACACGTCCGACTCGCTGCACTCCGCCGTTGTCGAGATCGTCATCAAGGAAGGCGGCCGCTGTCGCTACACGACGATCCAGAACTGGTCGAACAACGTGTTCAACCTCGTCACCAAGCGGGCAGTCGCCTACAAGAACGCCACTATGGAGTGGGTGGACGGCAACATCGGGTCGCGGTTGACCATGAAGTACCCGGCCGTGTGGCTCATGGAAGAGGGCGCCCACGGCGAGGTGCTCTCAATCGCCTTCGCGGGTGAGGGCCAGCACCAGGACGCCGGAGCCAAGATTGTCCACGCCGCTCCCGACACGACATCGCTGATCACCTCCAAGTCGATCTCGATGCACGGCGGGCGTGCCGGATACCGCGGCCTCCTCCGTGTCGAGGAGGGAGCCGAGAGCTCGAAGAGTTTCGTGCGCTGTGATGCTCTGATCCTCGACCCCGAGTCGCGTTCGGACACCTATCCCTATATGGAGATCGAAGAGTCCAACACCGAGATCGGCCATGAGGCGTCCGTCTCCAAGGTCGGCGAAGAGCAGCTGTTCTATCTGATGAGCCGCGGGCTTTCCGAGGAGGAGGCGATGGCGATGATCGTTGCCGGGTTCATCGAGCCGATTGTCAAGGAGCTCCCGATGGAGTACGCCGTCGAGCTGAACCGGCTCATCGAGCTGCAGATGGAAGGCAGCGTCGGCTAGCAGCAGCCGACGCGACGGATTCCCGCGCTTTTCTGTCACAGCGATCGGGTAGTTTCCAAAGGACAGCAGCGGCGTAGGTCTGCTGCCAACAAAAGGAGGCTGGCGCGTGGCCGACAACTATCCCCATGGGCTTTTCGCATGGGCCGATCTGGGATCACCCAACCCGGAGGGGGCGACCGAGTTCTATTCGGCGCTATTTGGATGGGAAGGGGCTCCCCAGACCGACCCCGACGGCAACTACATCTACACGATGTTCACCAAGGGCGGCAAGAACGTCGCCGGTCTCGGGCCGCAGCCCGAGATGATGAAAGGCCTGCCGCCGATCTGGAACTCCTACATCAACGTGACGAGCGTCGATGACGTTGTCGCCGCGGCGATGGCGGCCGGAGGCTCGGTCATCGCTCCGGCGATGGACGTGATGGACTCGGGCCGGATGGCGTTTCTCGCGGACCCGTCGGGCGCGATGTTCGGGATCTGGCAGGCGGGCACCCATCGTGGCGCGGACATCTTCACGGAACCGGGTTCAATGTCCTGGAATGAGCTGGCGACGCGCGACCTCGCGGGTGCACGGGAGTTCTACAGCGCCATCCTGCCCTGGGACTTCGAGATGTTCAGACCGGCCGATGATGCGACACCGCCCGAGTACTGGGTGATCAAGCTGCCGACGAAGGTCGATGGCGACGGCGATGCCGACGATGAGTTCAATGGCGGCGTCATCGGGATGGACGAGAACTGGCCGGCGGAGGTCCCGGCCCATTGGATGGTCTACTTCCTCGTGGAGGACACCGAGGTCAGCGCCGCCAAAGCGGCCGAACTCGGCGGCACCATCAGCGTGCCGCCGTTTGATACCTCGGCTGGGAAGATCGCAGTTCTCAATGATCCGCACGGCGGCACGTTCTCGATAATCTCGGCGCCCACGGGCTAGTCGGCCATACTCAATGTGTCGGAACGGGGGCTCCAGTGTGGAGCCCCCGCCGTCAGTCCGCGACGAAAGGGACTCCACCGTGTCGGACCTGTCCACGTTGTATCAACGGAACGAGGTATTCGCAGCGACGTTCGACAAGGGTTATCTGCCCATCACGCCGAACCTCACCACCGTGATCCTCACGTGTATCGATGCCCGGGTTGTGCCCGCCCACTTCGCCGGGCTCGAGGTCGGCGATGCCCACACGATGCGCACGGTCGGCGGGCGCGTTACTTCCCGCACTGCTCTCGAAATCTCAATGCTGTGGATGTTGGCGAGTATGCAGGCTGCCAAGCCGTCGATGGAGCTGGTGATCATTCACCACACCGAGTGCGGCATGACCCGCTTCGCCAATCCCGAGGTGGCGGCCCGCGTCACGGAGAGGTTTGGTTCCAACTACGTCGTCGATACGTATGCCATCACCGATCTGGCTGAGTCGCTGGCGACGGATGTTGCGCGGCTGCGCGAGAGCGAATTGATCCCCCGCGAACTGCGAGTGTCCGGCCACATCTACGACGTGAAGACCGGTCAACTCACAAAGAAGATCGAGACGGCTCGAATCGGCTGAGCGAGACGGCGCCGGCGTGTGGTCCATCGTTGGCGACCTTCCGACCCGCGTGCGCCGGCAGATCGCAAGAACACAAGAGCCGCGGCGCTAACCTGCACCAATGGCCGACATCCCTGTGGTTGGCTTCGTCACCCCGCCGCGATGGGTTTCGCCGAGCATCGTGGAGTTCCCCGCTGTGGTCGATGGTGCCGTCGTGGCCCAGCAGTGCTTTCCCGATCTGCCGGGTTTCGACTACACCCTGGCCAGCATCTCCGCCGCCCATCCCCAGATACTGGCTGCGGCGCGCCTGCTTGGTGAGGCCGGCTGCCGCGCGGTGGCGATGGAGGGCACCCCCTTTGGTTGGTCCGGGCTGGAGACCGAGGCGGAGGCGCGGGAGCGGGCCGCGGAGATGAGCGACGCGGCCGGCGTTCCCGGCGTCATGGCGGGGACTTCGATCGTGGACGCGTTGCGGGCACTGGGAGCGTCTCGCGTTGCGCTGTGCCCTACCTACTACCCGAACGATTGGCGGGACGCCTGGCAGCGGTTTGTCGCTCTGTGCGGATTCGACATCACCTACTGCGCAACGATGGCGGACCAGGGCCTGGTCGACGAGATAGCCGACACCGACGATTACGGCTGGCAGACGGGATCGGACCTCATACGTGCGGCCGTCGAGATCGGCGCCCGCGCAGGTCCTGCGGATGCCATCGTGGTCACCGGCGCCGGTTGTCGCACGTCACCCATCATCGCCGAGCTCGAGCAGATCGCTGGATGCCCCGTGATTGGTGCGGACACCGCCCTCTTCTGGTCGTTGGCCCGCGCGGCCGGCCTGGCGATGAAGCCGCACGCAATCGGCGCCCTGACTTCCGCTTGACCGGCCCAACACGGCAAGTACGTGGTTCGGGCTAGCCGTCTCTGTCGATCTCACACCTGCCGGCGAGTGACCTTCAGATGCACTTCAGGTCGCATCCGCCGGGCGTGATGATGATCGTTGTGATGTTGTCATTGCCCACCTGGATCTGGGTCGGCTGGCCGCCCGTCGAGAACTTCTTGACGAAGATGCCATCGGTGACGAACACGTCGCCGTTGGTTTCAACTGAGATGAAGATGCCGTCAATGATCTGTACTGATTCGCCAGGGTCGACTATCACCTCAGGCGGATAGTCGGCCATTGCAGGAGCTGCGCCAAGAATCAATAAAGCGAGCGCGGCTATCAGGAGCGTGATCCTCCTCATGTTCCCCATCCTTTGCTGGTAGCGACTTACGCGGTGGTCCGGAGGCCGTCACTTGCAGCCTCCTTCTGACCGCGTTGCGTAGCGTAGTCTCCGGGGAATACGAAGCCCCGAAATCCGGCGGAAAGCGCCCGGCGACAGCAGCCCGGCACGTGTCAAACTGTCGTAGTCAGGCGCTGAACGAGCTTCCGAATGTCGTGGATCTAGCCGTCAGCGCAAACGACCTCGAATTCCGCCACGATGGCTTCGAGCGGAGCCAAAGAGGCGTCGAAGGCAACCTCGTTGTTGATGAAGTAGATCGTGCCCTCGGCTCGGCTTCCTTCGTAGCTGAAGTCGGCGACGTAGCTCGTGCCCGCCTCAGCGGCCGGCCAGGACATGTCCGGATCGGCCTCGAGGTCGAGGATCTCGCCGCCGGCATCGACCGTCATCCTCGCGGCCGGTACCTGCGCGCCGTCCCCGGAGCCGTCATCCCACAACTCCACCGAGAAGTTGCCCCCGAGGTCGGGGGTGTAGAGGACGGCAAGGAAGCCACCGAAGAAATCGGGGTTGCACGTTGCCGCCGGCCCATTGGAGGCGAATTCATACGGGACGCCATCGATGGTCACGCTTGCTGCCGACTCGGTGACCGCAGACTCGGTGGCTCCCGACTCGGTTGTGTCCGGTGCCGGCTCATCCGGTTGTGGTGCCTCGGTCGAACCGGCTGCCTCCGTGGTCTCGGGAGCCGCCGGCGCCGCGGTAGTCGGGGCAGGCGCGGTGGTGGCGTCAGTTTCCTCCGCATCGGAATCGCCCCCTCCGCAGGCTGCTGCGATCACAGCGATGAATACGGTCCCAACGGCGAGTGTGCGTAGCGCGCTCATTGTCTCCCCAATCCGTGCGTAAGCCGTGACAGAACGATAGGCGATAGCGTGCTGTATCGCGGGGTGGCACCGGGCATGCCATAGTCCCGTTCCTGCGGACATCCGCGCCGATATCGGCGCGGATGTCCGCAAGAACGGATGGTCCCGGGCCGCATTACCCTGCGCCCATGCGAATTGTCGTCGCCGACTGCACCGTTCAATACGAGGGGCGCCTCAACGCCTTCTTGCCTCCGGCCACGCGCCTGGTGATGGTCAAGGCGGACGGCTGTGTGGCAGTCCATGCCGACGGCGGTGCCTACAAGCCCCTGAACTGGATGAACGCTCCCAACGACTTCATCGAGGAGGAGGGCCGCTGGATCGTCATCAACCCGAAAGGGGAGCGGCTGACCATCACCTTCAACGAGATCCACTTCGAGACGGCTATGGAGATGGGCGACGATCCGGGCCTTCAGAAGGACGGTGTCGAGGCCGACCTTCAGAAGCTGTTGGCAGACTCACCGGGCGAGATCGAGGAGGGGCTCGAGCTGATCCGTCGGGAGTACCCCACGCCGGTCGGTCCGGTCGACCTGTTGTGCCGCGGTATTGATGGGGCGACCGTGGCGGTCGAGATCAAACGCCGCGGTGAGATAGACGGTGTCGAGCAACTCACTCGCTATCTCGAGTTCCTCAGCCGCGACGCCCGGCTCGGTGAAGTCCGCGGCATCTTTGCTGCCCAGCAAGTCAAGCCACAGGCCCGCACTCTTGCCGAGGACCGCGGCATCGGCTGGATCGAGGTCGACTACGACAGGCTCCGCGGCATCGAGTCGACGCGCTTGACCTTGTTCTGACCTATCCGTTTCGGAAGGACTCCATTTGCAGAGGCTGAGGGCGATTGCGGACATGATCCCGCACCCGTTTCGAGGTCTTACTCTGGTCGTGGTGGCAGCGACTTGCTTCCTGAGTCTGGTTCTGGGCCCAAGCTTCCAGACGAGTCTTCTTCAACCCGTGTTCTTTGGAATCGTGCTCACGACGGTGTCTTTGCTCCCACTGGTTCGAGAGGGATGGCTCGTACTAGCCGTTGTGGGCCTGTGTGCGCTGGCCCTCGGACCGCTCCTCTGGATTGGGGTTTCGTGGGGTTACGGAACGCCAGACGCCATTCCTCCCCGTACTGAATGGATCCAGAGCGCGATCCAATGGTTGCTGCTCACGTATTGCCTCACGGTCGCCGGTTTTCTGGCCGGCATCGGCCAGATCCGCCGGGGCGAGGCTTCGCTAGATGCGCGATGGATCTACGTCGTGTTTGTTCCGGCCGCGCTGGCAGTGCTACTTCTACAGGGGATCACGGCATTAGACGCGTACAACTACCCGGGCTAGGGCGCTTCCGGGAGCCTACGGATCCAGCCGGCGGCTGTTGAGGATCGCCACCAGCGACAGCGCCACCATGCCGACGGCGATCACGGCCAAGCCCACGAGCAGGATGCGGGTCACGACCAGGTCGCCGCGGATTTCATCGGCGATCGCGGCGCCGAGGATCAGCAGTGATGCCTCGGCGGCATGGGTGGCCATGTGGAGAGGGATGATCCGGGCTATCTGGCGGCCTCTGGCCAGGGCCGGAGCCTTCATCCGGGACGCCTCGTCGGCCACCGGGCCGAGACCGTGCCCAAGTCGAGCGACCGCCACCAGGTCGGTCTCCACCTTTTGCAGCATGACCCCGATGGCGCCCAGCAGCCCGATGATCACCGGCTCCAGCGCCCCGTCGGCAGCTCGCATTCCGAGAGCCACGAGCATCCCACCCTCCACGAGGTAATGGCCGAGCCGGTCGAGATAGATTCCCCGAGCGCCTTCAGTGCCGCGGACCCGGGCCACCTCGCCGTCGACACAGTCGAGGCCCAGGTACAGCTGAATGAGAAGAACACCGGCAATCGCTCCCCACAGCCCCGGCACTGCGAAAACGCCGACCGCGGCCAGACCGGCCGCGATCATGAGCCCGGTTACGAAGTTGGCGCTGAGACCGAGGCGCAGCGCCAGGCGGGTTCCATAGATGGAGATGCGGCGCATGTAGAGGCGGCCGGTCCAGTGCTCGGCGCTACGGCGCTGCAGGACTGAGGGCGGCTGGGCAAGCGCCCGCAGCTCTGCGATCGACGGGAGGGGGTCACCGGCCACGGGCGAAATGATAGAGCGTGGCCGGCGCGGCCCGCTGCTATCGACCGGCTCCCGGTCTGAGCAGCTCGCCGATCGCGTCATGGAAGGCTTGTTCGGCGTCACCGACGGTTGCCAGCAGCCGATCTCGGCTGCGATGACGCCTGTCGCGCTCCGGATCTTCCGCGAGGGCGGTGCGGACTACCTCCGCGAAGTCCTCGAGCTCCGACGAGAGAACCGCCGCACCGATAGTCGATGGGTAGCGGCGGCGCAGTTCGGTGGGTCCCAGCCCGCCAACGTCGCACACCACGATCGGCCGATCGGCCGCCAGGAAGTCCACGAGCACGCTGGAGACGTCACAGATGAGGAGATCGGCCTGCTCCATACATTCGATGAGGTCCGGACCGGTGGCCACGTCCACGAAGACCCCCGCCGATCCGCGGTCGGCGACGGCGCGGCGCAGGGCTTGTATGACGGGCCGCAGGCGTCTGTCGACGGTGCCCGTGAGCGGGTGGAGCCGGACCACGAGTTCGACGTCGGCCGGCGTACTCTTGACGATGGCCGGGCCCATCGAGCCGACGGACGAGAGCGCCGAGTCGATGTGGTAGCCCTCCCAGGTAGGGGCGTACAGCACAGTGGGTTTGTCGTTGTCCGGTCGACCGGCCGGCAACCCGTCCGTGACCGGACGGCCGACCATCGATACCCGGGCGGTGCTCAACACGAGCCCGCCGGCGACCAGACGATCGACTGCCGCTTCGCCGGCGACTATGTGGTGGTCGTAGAGACGCAGGGTCTTCCCCGATGACGGTGGTTTGTCGCTTTCCCCATGGTGGAGCTGGACGTGGAGCAAGTCGCTGAACCTGATGAGCTGGTTGTTCTTTGTGCCTGTGTTGACGTACAGAGCCAGCTCGGCGCTCGGTGGGACGACCAGGTCGAGGTCGGGGAACTCGCCGACGAATACCACCGGGAGCTGCCAGCGGCCGGCCACAGCGTCGAATGTGGCTTGCTCGCGCAGGACCAACAGGGTGGAACGGCCACTCGAGAGGATGTACGGCATCCACTGTTCGAGTTGGTAGGCAGTATGAATCGAGCCGCTGAAGTGGACGAGGATCTCCGGTTCCGTGGCGGCGACGTCGTCACCGATGACCGCCCTCAACGCCCGGTCGCCGTGGCGGGCCCGGCGCAGTGCGGCGGCGGCGGCACTCCCGACTCGCAGTGCCAGGAACCCGAGAGACACTGCCGCAACTCCAACGGCGACGCCCGTTGTCGGATCACCGATCAGAAGGGTCGTGGCGAGCAGTTGTGTGACGATCACTAGGACGGCCAGTGCCTGCTCCAGCTTCAGGTAGGCCGTGCTCGAGCGGTCGAACCAGCGAAACTCGCGCCGCGTGCGATCGACCGCCGGCAGGCGCCTTGCATCGAGTTGGGCCGGGAAGCGAGCCCAGACGATACGTTCGACCGCCGCCGCCGACGCCGTCATTGCGCCGATAGCCGCAGCGATCCACACCGGCCCTGGAGCCTGGCTACCGGCGAATACTGCAGCCAGCCCGCCGGCCCACAGCGCGGTCAGCGTGTAATTCGAAGCCTCGAGCCCGGTGTGCCGTGCCAGGTATCGGCCGATCCGGCTGCGGCGCATCGCCAGCTCGCCCAGTGGCGGCAGTAGCAGGAACGCCGCCGCCCCGTTGCGCCAATCGACGGCAAGGAAGACGCCGAAGAGGGCCACAACGCTCAAGCCGGCGACAACGGCCCCGGCTAAAAGGCGGACGGGGCCCGGTCGCGGCCGATCCTGTGCCGGGTTGGTCGCAACCGTCATGATCAGCGGCGGACGTCGATCACTTGTCCGGTGGCGGTGCTCACCAGAGTCTCGAGTGCCTTGCGAGCCACCTTGTCGGCCCCGAGGAGCGATTCGGGGTCTTCACTGCCAAAGGCCTGGACCCGCATCGGCGTGAGAGTCCGTTCCGGGTTGAGGCAGTTGACCCGGACGCCGACGTCTGCCCACTCCTCGGCCAACGCCTGCGTGAGGTTCACTACGGCTGCCTTGGAGGAGGTGTAGAGCGCGTAGTGGCTCCTTCCCCGGGTGAAGGAACTCGACGTGAAGAACAGCAGTTGGCCGCGCGACGCTTCGAGATGGGGGAAGGCGGCGCGGGCGACATTGATCGGGCCGAGGTAGTTGATGTCCATGAGTTCGCGGATCTCATCGTCGCTCTGAAGCACGAGTGGCTTGATGCGCAAGATGCCGGCGCTGTTGACGACATGATGGATGGCTCCGGTTGTGGCGGCGATGGCATCGATCGCGGCGCCAACACTCCGGGGGTCCTCGATGAATGTCTCGGTGGTGCTGCGGCTGAGAGGGTGGACCTTGGCCCCCATTTCCTCGGCCAGCGCTCCGATTTCGGCGCCTATCCCGGAACTGCCTCCGATCACCACGATGTGGCGCCCGTCGAGGTGGCGCTTCAGTTCGGCCGTCTCGACGGGTTCGGTTTCCAGCGTCTGCACTTGGAAGAGCTTGTCGGCGACGTAGATGTCGATGGGGTGGGTCAGCTTCAAGTTGGTCGGCGAGCCGGCGACGACTCTGATCTCCACGTCCGGCCGGTAGCGGTGGACCACGCCGCAGTCGTCGGTTGCCGAGAACTCCGGGTCCCGCTCGGCCTGCCCGTATGCATCCCGCAGGATTGAAAGCTTGAACGCCTGCGGAGTCTGCCCGCGGCGCAGCCGACTGCGTTGCGGTATGGCCGTAATGTGGTCGTTCTCCACCTCGATGATCGTGTCTGCCGGCACGATGGCAACGTCAACGGCATCTACCTCGTCGAGGCAGGCGATTGTCTCCTCGATGGTTGCCCGGTCGATGAATGGGCGGACAGCATCGTGGATCAACACCTTGGCCTCGTCGAAGTCCGTCAGTGCATTGAGGGCAGTCCGGGTCGAGTCGTTGCGCGACTCACCACCGATGAGAACCCGGCTCACCTTGGCGGCCCCTTCGCGGGCAATGATGTCGCGGCTGGTCTCGACCAGGTCGTCCCGCGTCACCACGATGATCTCGTCGACGTCGGGGGTGTCTTCGAAGGCGCGCACGGTGTGCGCCAGGACGGGCTTGCCGGCCAGTTTCATCAGCTGCTTCGGGGTGGTGCTGCGCAGCCGCACGCCGCTGCCGGCGGCCAGAACGACCGCGATAACGGGTAGCCGGGGCGAATCTTCTCTGCTTTCAGGCACGGGATCTCGATCCATGGACGTGGCGCCGTTCCGAACGCGAACCGGCGGCGCAGGCCAGAGGTTAGCTCCAGGTGTCACGCTGGCCGCCTCAGGCGTAGTTGCCCCGTGATGCAGGCGTCTAGCGGAGCAGCGTAGTTGCCCCGTGATGCAGGCGTCTAGCGGAGCAGCCCTTCGAGGCTGCAGTTCATACTCGGGTGCCGCAGCTTCCCGAGCGCCTTGGCCTCGACCTGCCGCACCCGCTCGCGGGTGAGGCCGAGGCGGCGCCCTATCGCCGCCAGCGTCAGCGCCTCGTCGCCATGGAGTCCGAAGCGCAGGATCATGACGGCTTGCTCTGTCGGTTCGAGGTAGCTCAGAGCGCGCACCAGCTCATCGTCGCGGCAGTGAAGCAGGGCGACCGCCTCCGGGCTGTCGGCTCCGGGGTCCTCAACGAGATCCCCCAGGGCCGTCTCCTGGCTGTCGCCGACCGTTTGATCGAGCGATACGCAGTCGTCCGGAGCCCCCAGCGCGGCGACGACCTTGTCCTCGTCGAGCCCACTCGCAAGGGCGATTTCGGCGATCGTCGGCGTTCGCCGATAGATCTCCTGGAGGGAGATCTGGGTCTCCTGTACCGTCCGCACGATGTCGATCATGTGCACCGGCAACCGGATCGTACGGGCGTTGTTGCCCAGTCCCCGGGTGATCGCCTGGCGGATCCACCAGGTGGCGTATGTGGAGAACTTGAATCCCTTGCGCCAGTCGAACTTTTCAACAGCGCGGATCAACCCGACGTTGCCCTCCTGGATGAGGTCAATCAGATCCATGCCGCGGCCGGTGTATCGCTTGGCGATGGAGATGACGAGCCTGAGATTGGATCGGATGAACGCAGCCCGGGCCTCGGTGCCCGCTTCGATCTCGGCCTCCAAGCGGCACCGTTCCGCGTCGGAGATGCGGCGTTTGGTGCTCAGGACGGCACTGGCGCGGGTGCCCGCTTCGATCGCGCGGGCCAACCGAACCTCATCCTCCCCGGTGAGCAGAACGTGGTCGGAAACCTCGTCGAGGTAGATACCGACGGCGTCGGTTGACTTCGGTCGCGATGCCCTTTGCACCAGGTCACGTGACATGGGCTCCCCTTTGGTCGTTACCGACCCCCCAAAACTGGGAGAGCCCTTCGAAAGTAACACGGCCCCAGCGTGCAAGCAAGAGAAATCGGCCTGGGGGCCGTCGAGCATCGCGACATCCGTCAGGCGCCGTGACGAACTACCCTTGGCCCTGGAGCAACACGGGGCAATCTGCTCGTACTTTCTGACGTGACAAATCATTGCTGTTCAACACGCGGAGGCACTCGCCGGCGTCGAGCCGGCCTGGTCGAGCGCGTCCTGATCACCGTCGCCGCAGGCATCATCGGGAGCTTCGTACTCGGGGCCTGCGCCGGTCCGATCGGTATCACGGCCGGAGAATCCGTTCGCCCTCTCGATCCGGCCGTACCGACGCTGACGATCGCCGTCGTCGCAGCCGACGACTCAACCGCGCTGCCATCGACGCTCGACGTCTTCGGCGACGCCGCGAAAACCGACAACAGAGGGCACCTGACGGTGGACTGGCGAAAGAGCGACGAGGCATTGGAGATCTCGGCGGCCGCTCCCGGGTTTGAGCCCGGTTCCGTCCAGCTGACCGAGCTGCCGGAGGACGGCACGGTCACCCTGACCCTCGACCCGGTCGTCCTGACGGGCACGGTGGCCACCCCCGATGGGCGCCCGTTGCCGGGCACAGAGGTGAAGCTGGGCCGGGTGACCACTCGCACCGACGAGCTTGGGGCCTTTGAGCTGACCCGGGCAGTCACCGGCGACCTGCAGCTCTCGCGGCCGGCTTGGGAGCCGCAGGTGGTGGCGTGGGACGGCGCCGAGGCATCGGTCGAGCTCGCAATGGAACCGCGGATGATTCGAGCCCTCCGGGTAGCCGGCGACAAGGCGGGCAACCGGGAGAAGTGGGCCGACTTGCTCGAACTGGCGGATACGACCGGGGTCAATGCGTTTGTCGTGGATACCAAGTCTGAAGGGGGCACGATCTACCACGACACCGAGGTGTCCCTGGCGCACGAGATCGGGGCCGTGCAGAGTCACTACAACCTCGCCAAGGTCATCCAGGACATGGACGACCACGGTCTGTACAAAATCACTCGGATTGTCACGTTCCAGGACAACTTCCTCGCCAAAGCGCGGCCGGCAATCGCGGCCCGCGATGTCACAACCGGCGAGCCGTGGCAGAACAACAAGGGGATTCGCTGGTTGGATCCGACCGATCGGGGATCGTGGGATTACCCGCTTGCTCTTGCCGAGGAGGCCTGCCGGGGTGGCTTCGACGAGATCCAGTTCGATTACATCCGATTCCCCTCCGACGGCCCGATCTCGAAGCTGGAGTTCGATGAGCTGACGACGGAGAACTACTACTCCGAGGAGTCGCAGAAGATACGCGTCGAGACGATCAACGCGTTTCTGACGGAGGCCCACTCCCGCTTGAACCCCATGGGCTGCGCGGTGGCTGCCGACATATTCGCCATCACACTCGAGAGTCCCTCAGACGAGGGGATCGGGCAATCCCCGCGGGTGTTTTCGAACGCCATCGACGTTCTCAGCCCGATGATCTACAGCTACACCTACGGGCCCGGTTGGAAAGGGTGGGACGATCCCAATGAGCACGCTACCGAGCTGGTGACCGCGGCTCTTGATGCCGGGATTCCGAAGCTGGAGGGCTTCAGCATCTATCGCCCGTGGATTCAGCGGGCGTTTATCGAAGCCGACGAGATTCTGGCGATTCAGCAGGTTGCCGAGGACCGCGACATGGGCTGGATGTTGTGGAGCGCCAACACCAGCTTCCGGGACACTCACCTGCCCCCGCCGGAACCGTGAGCGCGGAGCAGCTTGCCAAGCTCACTGCCGACCTGATCGACTGCCGACTATGTCCGCGGCTGGTGGAGTGGCGTGAGGAAGTCGCGGCCGTGAAACGAGCGGCCTTCAGCGACCAGGACTACTGGGGTCGCCCGGTTCCGGGTTTCGGAGATCACGAGGCACAAGTCGTCTTGGTTGGGCTGGCGCCCGCAGCCCACGGTGCGAACCGGACCGGCCGGATGTTCACCGGCGATCGCAGCGGCGACTGGCTCTATCGAGCGCTCCACCGCGCCGGGCTGGCGACGCAGCAGGCGAGTACCGCCATCGATGACGGGCTCGAGCTGATCAATGCTTGGGTTACGTCGGCGGTGCGATGTGCTCCGCCCGGCAACAAGCCGCTGCCTGTCGAGCGGGACAACTGCAGCCGTTGGCTCGAAGCCGAGCTCGCTGCTCTCGAGCGTGCCGCGGTCTACGTATGCCTCGGCGGTTTTGGCTACCAGGCGATGTGGCGCCATCTCGCAGGCACCGGAGTTGTCCTGCCGCGACCCCGCCCGAAGTTCGGTCACGGACTCGAGGTTCCTCTCGATGAGACGACGCTACTTTGCAGCTATCACCCGAGTCAGCAGAACACATTCACCGGCCGGCTGACCGAGGACATGCTGGACGGAGTGATGAAGCGAGCGGTCGCAATCGCGGCCGGCGCCGTAGGAAACGGGCCGGCGCCTAGCTGATGTCGAGGCGGGCGAAGAGGTCGTAGACCCGCTTCTGGCGTGCCAGCGTGCTCCGCAGGTAGTTGTAGGGATTCTGTGCCACGCCTCTGCGACGCAATTCGAAATGAGTGTGCGACGGAGTCTTCTCGGCGTTACCCGAGTCACCGACGTATCCGATCACCGTTCCCGCCTCAACGAACATGCCCTCTTCGATGCCGGGCGCGTAGGCGTACTCGGCGCCGCCGCGGTTGTCATCCGTTTCGGGGGTGTCATTGTTGAGGTGGAAGTAGAACGTCTCGTATCCGTTGGCGTGGCGAATGCGGACCTGGTTGCCGGGGCGCTCAGTGGTGCCGACGAACGTTATGAATCCGTCGGCGACGGCGACCACGGGCGTCATCTTGGGGGCGAAGATGTCGTTGCCCTTGTGGGCTCGCTCACCCTCATCGCCACGGGGCCGACCCCAGTCGTTGCTGAACTCGCTATCGACGCCCTGGTGAGGGAAGTAAGTGAACTCGAAGCCCTCATCAGCGGAGGCGGGCGCGGCGACAAGAACAGTCATCGAGAAAGTGACAGCGACGGCCAGCGCGACCGCCATATACCTCTGTACCGCCAAAGTCATCTCCGCCCTGGCACCGACTGCCTACCCGTCGGCACTCCCAACAGGTCGGCAATGGTGTACTGGCCCTGTAGTTCTGTCAAATACAAACTTGGGGCAACCCGTCGGTTGTCGGTAGGCTGCCTCCGCTCAAAGGAGATCGGCCTTGCCAATAATGGACTTGAGCGCTTTGTTGCGCGCCTCGGGTGAATCAGACGACGCGCTGGCGCGTCGCGAAATTGCGCGAGAGCATCTCGCGTCCTATTCCATGCCTACGGGCCGCGAAGAGGTTTGGCGTTATGTCGACCTCGACTTCGCTCTCGGCGACTTTGAACTGGCGCCCCCACCGGGCGCCGACACGCCTCCGACTGAAGATGAGGCCACCGATGCCTCGGCCCGGGCACAGATCGTCGACGGTGCAGTGGTTGCCGCGGCGGCCCGCGCAGACGGTTTGCGCTGTGAGCGTGTTGCCGGGGGAGAGGAATCCCTTGTCCCCGCCGACATGGACATCTTCACCGCTGCTCACGATGCGTTTTGCTCGGAATGGGTCGAGATCGCCGTAGATAAGGGCAAAGCGATAGAGCTTCCGGTAGTTGTCGACGTGAGCGCCCTGTCTAGTGCCGCCAGCTTCCCGGGAGTGCGTGTCGACGTTGCCGACGGCGCTGAGCTCACGATCGCCATTCGGCTCGACTCCGCAGACGATGTTGCGGCTCTGGTCGTGCCTCACATCGAGGGCCGCGTCGGGGCCAATGCCAACCTGACGGTCGTGGTGGATCAGGAGTGGGGAAGGCAGACGAAGGCAATTGGCCAGCTCGTGTTCAGCGTCGGTCGTGACAGTTCAATCCAGCTGGCCGAAGCGGGCCTCGGCGGCGCGCTCGCCCGGTGGCAGCTCAACATCAAGCTGGCCGGCCAGGGATCGAACGCTCAGGTCATCGGCGCCTACTTCGGCGACCGGGACCAGACCCTCGATTACCGATATGTCATGCATCATGCGGCGCCCAACACCCACTCGACCATGTTCCTCAAGGGGGCGGTCGAAGACGAAGCCGGGTCCATCTTCACCGGCATGATTCGAATCGATGAGGAAGCTCAGCGCACGGACGCGTTCCAGACGAATCGCAACCTGATCCTGAGCGACGGCGCCTCATCCCAGTCCGTTCCGAACCTCGAGATCCTGGCCAACGATGTGAAGTGCGGTCATGCCTCAACGGTGGGCCAGCTCGACCCGGAGCAGCGGTACTACCTGATGAGCCGCGGGCTCGACCCGATGCGGGCGGATCGACTGCAGGTTCGCGGGTTTTTCCAGGAAGCACTCAATCGATTCCCCGTCCCGGAGATGGTGGAGCCCCTACGTGAGCGCTTCTACCAGAAGTATCTCGATGCACAGGCGGGGGGCCGGGTTTGAGCGAGCGCATCACACTGGGATCGGTCGCCGGACTGCCCGAGGGCAGAGGCATTCGGGTCGATTACGGAGAACATCGCGTGGCGGTGTTTCGGGTGGGTGACTCGGTGTACGCGATAGGCGACCGGTGCAGCCACGCCGAGGCTTCGCTGGCAGAAGGCGAACTCTTCGACCTCGACGTCGAGTGTCCGCGGCACGGTTCGGAGTTCAACCTCGAGACGGGCAAGCCGGCGTCGTTCCCGGCGACGAAGCCGGTTCCCGTATACGACGTCGAGGTCGAGGGAGATGAGGCGTTTTTGGTGATTGAGGATGAGGAAGCGACCCAATGAGCAATGCACTCGAGATCAGGGACCTGCGGGCCGGTATTGGCGACCTGGAGATCCTGAAGGGAGTCGATCTGGAGATTCCATTTGGGGAGATCCACGCTCTGATGGGCCCGAACGGATCCGGGAAATCCACCCTGAGTCACGCTCTTATGGGTAAGCCCGAGTTCACGGCGAGCGGCTCGGTGCTGCTCGACGGTACCGAGCTGCTGGGACGACCGGTCGACGAACGAGCCCGGCTCGGTTTGTTCGAGGCCTTTCAGTATCCGGTCGAGGTGCCGGGCGTTTCGCTTGATGAGTTTGTTGCCGAACTTGCGGACGCGGCCGGCAACGGCTCATTCCAGGAGCGAGTGGCCACCGCCACCGCCGAGCTCGGCATGGAGCGCTTCATCGACCGGCCGATCAACGAGGGTCTCTCCGGCGGTGAGAAGAAGCGCTCGGAGATGTTCCAGATGGCGATCGCACTCCCCAAGGTGGCGGTTCTCGATGAGATCGACTCCGGCCTCGACGTCGACGCCGTTCGTGAGGTGGCCGGCCTCGTCGAGCGCGCCCGATCCGACGCGCTCGGCGTGCTGCTGATCACCCACTACTCGCGGATTCTCAACTACATGGAACCAGATCGGATCCATGTCATGATCGATGGCCGGATCGTCCGCAGCGGCGGCCCCGAGGTGGCCGCCGAGCTCGAAGCGACCGGCTATGAGACGCTCCGCGCGGAGTTGGGACTCGTCCCGGAGCGGGATCCGCTGCTCGACCTGCCGTGACCCCGGAGGCCTGGTTCGTCGACGCCGCCGACGCCAAGAAGTACGTCGGCGAGGCTGGCCGGGTTTGGATCGTCTGGCTGATCGGGCTGATGGCTCTCCTGCGCACCAGTGGCGGCCGCACCTTTGCAGTCGCGGGCATTCTCCTCGTGGCGCTGTTCGTCCTGATGCAGCCTCTTCAGCAGCGTGTGCAGGATCGGTTTGAGGACGATTCGGACGGACGTAACGTGCCGCGCCGGCAGACTCTGTCATCTCGCGACAAGGCTCTGCGAGAGCTGACGTATGGCCGCAGAGCCTTCTCTGAAGCCGTCTCCAAGGCCGGATGGTGGCAGCCACTGACCGCGATTCCATGGGTGGTGATCGCGCTCACGCTGGCCGCCGGTGCCGCCATTGCCGTGGAGTGGCTCTCAGGCTGACTCCACCGGTGGCAGGGGTATTCTTTGAAGTAAGAGAACCAGGAGATGACATGCGTATTGAACGTGACTCGATGGGTGACGTCGAGGTCCCTGCCGACGCCTATTACGGCGCCTCCACGCAGCGTGCGGTCGATAACTTCCCGATTTCGAACTTGCGTTTCAGTCGACGGTTCATCTGGGCCCTCGGCCTGCTGAAAGGCTCGGCGGCTCGGGTCAGCGGACCGGCCGGGTACGTTGACGCGGAGAAGGCAGCGGCCACCGCCACCGCGGCCGACGAGGTACGCGACGGAGAGCTCGACGCCCAATTCGTTCTTGACATCTTTCAGACCGGGTCGGGTACATCGACGAACACCAATGCCAACGAGGTGATCGCCAATCGGGCATCGATCATCCTGGGCGGCGCTCTCGGTGAGCGCCTCGTCCACCCCAATGACGAGGTCAACTTCGGGCAGTCCTCGAACGATGTCATCCCGGCGGTCATCCACGTGGCGGCGGTGGCGGCGATCCGCGAGGACCTGTTGCCCAAGCTGACATCGCTTGGAGAGGCGCTTGCCGCCAAGGCCGAAGAGTTCGCCGACGTTGTGAAGTCGGGCCGCACTCACCTAATGGACGCGACCCCGGTGACCCTCGGCCAGGAGTTCGGCGGATATGCCACCCAGGTGCGCAAGGGCATCGAACGGTTGACGAAGGTACTGCCGGAGCTCGAGGAGCTGCCGCTCGGCGGGACCGCCGTCGGTAGCGGCTTGAACGCCCCGGACGGGTTTGCCGCCGCGGTCATCGCCGACATGGCGGACATCACCGGCTATCCACTGCGTGAAGCCGACGATCACTTCGAAGCGCAGGCCGCCAAGGACGCCACAGTTAGTGCATCGGGAGCCCTCAAGACGGTGGCGACGTCACTGTTCAAGATCGCCAACGACCTGCGCTGGCTGTCCTCAGGACCGCGTACCGGCATCGCCGAGATCCGGCTGCCGTCGCTGCAGCCGGGTTCGTCGATCATGCCGGGCAAGGTCAACCCGGTGATGTCCGAGATGATGATGCAGGTGTGTGCCCAGGTAATCGGGAACGACACCGCCATCACCTGGGGTGGCGCCAACGGGAACTTCGAACTCAACGTGATGATGCCGCTAATCGCTCACAACCTGCTCGAGTCGGTCAGCTTGCTCGCCAGTGCTTCCGACACATTCCGGGAACGGTGTGTCGAAGGCATCGAAGCCGACGTCGAGAGGTCGCGGGCTCTCGCCGAAGCCAACATCATCGTGGTGACCGCTCTCAACCCCCACATCGGATACGACAACGGAGCGGTCGCGGCCAAGGAGGCGTTCGCCACCGGTCGCAACGTTGGCGATGTGGTCGTTGAGAAGGGCTGGCTGACCGCTGAGCAGGTCGAGGAGTTGCTCGACATCAAACGCATGACGGAGGGTGGCGTCATCGAGTGAGCGGCGGCCCCTCTCCAGGCGGCCCGTTTTGAGCGGCAATTGACGGAGGCGCTGAAGAACCTGCGCCCGGCGCTGTGGCTGCTGTCCACGGGTCGGCTGCTGATCAACACCGCCCATCGCATGACTTCACCGTTCCTGCCGGTGATCGCCCGCGGTCTCGGCATTTCGCTGGAGGATGCCGGCACCCTCGTGGCGGTGCGTTCTGCGGCGTCGGCGGCGACGCCGTTCATCATTGCCGCCGGCCGCAAGCGTCAGCGGCGGCGGGTCATCCAACTCGGCCTGGCGATGTTCATCGCGGGTGCCCTGGTGACCGCGGCTACCAATGCCTACGCCGGAGCCCTCGTCGGTTTCGCCACCATGGGACTGGCCAAGTCCGTGTACGACGTCTCCGGTCAGGCCTATCTGTCGGATCGCACGCCGTATGAGAAGCGAGCCCGCTTCCTCGCCCTGTTCGAGATCACCTGGGCGGGTGCGTTCCTCGTCGGTGCGCCGATCGTTGGCTTGATCATCCAGCATTGGGGTTGGCGAGCCGCGTTCTACGTGATCGGGACGCTGGCGGCAGTGGCGGTGATTGTGTCGCAGCGAGTTGTTCGCGCCGACGAGTCCGGTGAAGGGGAGAGGGGCCGGCTGGCCATCGATCGATCCGGCCTGGCACTGATCGTCGTCGCCGGCCTGTTCTCCGGTGCTGCCGAATCCATTTCGGTGGTTCTGGGCGCCTGGTTCGAGGACTCCTTCGAGATCGCGGTGGGAGCCATCGCGGGGCTGAGCGCCCTGCTCGGATTGTTCGAACTGTCGGGTTCATCGTTGACCGCGTTGATAACGGATCGGCTCGGTAAGAAGCGGGCGGTGCTGTTCGGCCTGAGCGCGGGAGCGCTCTGCTACCTCGCCATGGGTTTGGCCCATGACAGCCTCGTACTCGGAATCGGCGCGGCCGCTCTGGGCTTCGCCGCGTTTGAGTTCACCATCGTCTCGACCTATCCACTCGCTTCGGAAGCGGCGCCCAACGCCCGAGCCCGCTACCTCGCTTGGCTCGTCGTGTCGCTCAACGCCGGACGCACCGTGGCCGCGTTCTTCGGCACTCGACTGTTCGTCAGCTCCGGGTTCAGGGCCAATGCGTTCACGTCGGCCGCGGTGAATCTCGTCGCCATCGGGATACTGGCCTGGCTCGTTGTCGAGAGGCCGAGTCAGCCCGTCGCGGCCTCCACCGATTGAAGCGCGTTTTCGAGTGTGGTCCACGGGAGGTCGGCGCACTTGACTCTCACCGGGAATTTGCGGACCCCCTGGAGCGCTTCGAGATCTCCGAGCACGGAGCCCGGCCGGTCCGGATCCACGGGGTTGTCGCCTTCGTCGATGCCCATCATCTGTTTGAACAGGCTGGTCATCTCGGCGACTTCGTCGAGCGACTTCCCGACGAGGGCTTCGGCCATCATCGAGCCGGAGGCCTGCGATATCGAGCAGCCGATTCCCTGGATGGCGGCGTCGGTCACGGCGCCCTCTTCGATTCGCAGGTCGAGCGAGAACTCGTCGCCACACGAGGGGTTCTGTCCCTCGGCGTGGATGTGGTCACCGTCGAGGGTTCCCTTGCGCCGGGGATTGCGATAGTGATCGAGGATCACTTCTCGGTATAGCTCGTCTAGTGCCATGGGTGCTTTCTTCCTCGACCTCTGGACCAACGCCTCAGCGGATGTGGCATTCCCCATGCTATTGCCTCGGAGAGAGGGTGAATCCGCGTTGCTCCGTGCCGTGGGGGGTTCCCGTGTCCGCGGTCACGATGACCAACGCTTGGTCCGCCCGCACCACTCGGGGCCGAGCGGCAGCTGCACGACTGCGAGATCTCCGGCGCCTCATCAGGCCGGTGGCGCAATCTCAGCGACGGTGACCTGTCGGGCGCGAGTGCGGGACCACGACGCGGGGTCAGGGCGACGTGAGCGCTACATCCCTTTGCTTGAGCCATCTGGGGCGGTAGCCGAGGCGTCTGTGGCGATCATGATCGGACCTTGCAGATAGGTGCGCACCGTCGGGTAGGCGAGCTCGACGAGCGGGTCTGCATCGATTCCGTCGAGGATTGTCGTCCAGATGGATTGGCCGATGTCGCGCTGCTGCCTGGCGTTGACCAGGTATCGGCTGGTGAGCAGCACACCGCTGTCCTTCACCGAGAGATACACGATAGGTGTGAGCGCCCCGATCTTGATGTGATAGCTGCGGGCGGTTTCTCGTATACGTGCGCCAGCTGTGGTCTCGACGTCTGGTGCGTGCTCGCGGAGGGTGTTTTCGATGATGTTCCTTGCTCGGTGGCGGTCGGATTCGAAGGTGATGAGCACGGGGATCTCGTCCCAGATGTACTCGAATCCCTCGGTGTAGTTGGCGAGCTGGTTCGTGAACAAGACGCCGTTCGGTATGTGGATGAGTCTTCCGGTTGACTGGTTGGCGTCGACCCAGTTGCCGATCTCCATGACCGAGAAGCGGAAGAGCCGCACGTCGACCACGTCGCCTCTGGTGCCGTCGATCTCGATGCGGTCGCCGACGCGAAAGGGGCGGCGGCCCAGGATGTAGATCCATCCGGCGAGGTTCTTCAGGACGTCGGCGAGGGCGATGGCAACGCCTGCCGACACCAGTCCTAGGAAGGTTGGAAGGTCATTGAAGGCGTCGATCCATATCCAAGCGAGGATCGCGACGCCGAGAACGGTCGCCGTGTAGGTGGCGGCTTTGCGGGCGCGGTAGCCGACCCAGGCTTCTTCGAACCGTCGATGAATGGCGCGCAGTGCGAGCCCTCTTGCCACGAACAATACGACGATGGCGATGATCGAGGCGAGGATCTTGCTCTGTGTCGAGGAGGAAATGCCGAGGTTGTCGGTGATCCAGTCCATTGCTACCGGTCCCCGAAGTGGAGGAGAAGGTCGCGGAGGAGGCGGGTGAGTGTGGCGCGGTCGCGACTACCGAGCGGCTCGAGGAACTGTCGTTGCCTGGCGATGCTGGATTCGAACAAGCTGTCGACGAGCTCCATTCCGCCATCGGTGAGATGAATGAGGAGAGCTCTTCGGTCGTGGGGATCTACGTGGCGCTGGATGAAGCCGGCTTGCTCGAGGCGGTCAAGGCGGCTGGTCATTCCCCCCGTTGTGATCATGGCCGCCTCTGCAAGTTCGGTCGGTGAGAGGCCGCGTTCCACCGTTCGGCGCAGTGCGGCCAGGGTGTCGAAGTCTCCCTTCCGGCTCAGACCAAAGGATGTCGCCACCTCGTCCAGTCCTGCCTCGAGGTGTCGGGCCAGGCGGACGACCCGGTTGACGACTTCGGTCGAGGATGCATCCAAGTCGGGGCGAACCTTCTGCCAGGCCGCCAGAGCTCGGTCGGTGTAATCGTTGTCCATGCTGTCTCCCTCAGGTTCTTTGGGTACATTACTACTTGACAACTAGTAATTTAGCAAGTAATCATATACTAGGTAATCATACTGCTAACGGTAGAGCGAACGGAAGCCGCTCGGCCGAAGGCCCAACCGAAAGGACAACCCCTTATGTTCCTGCTGCTCGCAGCCGAGCCGCCCGCGGCTCCCGAGTCCGATGAGCAGGCCTCGTCAATGGAGAAGGTCAAGGTCTGGGCGCGCAAAGGTGCAGAAACGACTGGACCCATCTTGAAGAAGGCTGGCTCTCTGACGTTGGCTGGCGCCAAGAAGGCGGGCGCTGCGAGCGTCGCGCTGACCAAGACGGTCGTTGATGGCGTTCGCAAGGAGATCGCGAAGCGGCGCGGTGACGCAACGACCGCCGAGGGCAACGTGGCGGAAGCGGCCTCTGAAGAGCAAGCCACCGAAGAGGAAGCCAGCGAAGAGGAAGCCACCGAGAAGTGACCCGGTCACCCGCCGGCAGCCTTATTGCCTCGACGCATCTCGCCAGAGACGATCGACGCCTACGAGACTCCACAGGCAAGCCGCATTGGCTGGGCACCCGGCCGGCGCGTCCGTCAGCGCCGGTGGGCGCTACTACCGATGTACCCACTCGGCGCTTGTTCTCCGTGCTCGACGCGTTCGACGACGAGGTCGACCACCAGATCGATGCTGCCCTGGCAGCAGATCCGGAGCTGCTTGTGAACTGGATGGCGATACGCACCGACGTGGCAGCAGTGCACCCGCGTGGTCCATCCCCACGCCGGCCTGGACGCCCCCGTAGCGCACTCGCCGAGATCCTGGATGCGTACCGGGGTGCCGAAGCGCGCCAGGCCACCGACGTAACCAAGGTGCTCACCGTCTATGCTGCCATCATGCTCCCGTTGTCGCTCGTCGCAGGCTTCTTCGGGATGAACTTCACCAACCTGCCGGGGATCGGCACCGATTCGGGTTGGGTGGTCGCCACGGCGATGATGTTCGCCATCGCCGCGCTGTTGCTGGGCATGTTTGCAGCGCTCGGTTGGACCCGCCGGCCCTCCGGCCGAGAGGCCGGGGCCGCGTTAGGTCGAGGCCTCAGCGAGGCAGCTCGGGTGCCCGCCCAGATCGTCGACGTCGTGAGCCAGATCATGCTCGCGATCCCCATGATTGTGCTCTACGAGGTCGGAGTGGGCGTCTCGTTCCTGGTCACGCGGCGGCGGGAGCGCGCGTCGACGATGGCCGTGAGCGAGTGAGGGAGGGTCCGTCGTGGGCGCGCTAGCGGCCGTCGTACTCGACATGGGCGGCGTCCTGATTCCCGAGATCCGCGACTTCGACGGCGCGGCTCGCCAGCCGGAGCTCTGCCGGGAGCTCGGCGCACTCGGGATCTCCAAGGCGGATGACCACCACCTCGTCTCGAAGGAGCAGCTCCTTGTGGAGCTGGTGAAGCCGTTTCTCGACGACATCGACGAGGTGCTCGTCCGCTATTCGCGCCATCCGTCGTGGCCCGGCGAGGGTAGCCAGTTGCTGTCTGGCTACCTGGATGTGCTCATTGCTCACCTCGACCTCGTCGCCTGGATCGACGCAGACACAGCAGTGCTGCATCACCCGACGATCGGGACACGCTTGGCCGAGTCCAACCGGCGGCTCCGCGCTGCCATCCGCGGTGACAACCGATCTACCGCGGCCCGGCTCGGCGCATCGGCCGCGCTGGGGGCCATGTGGCGGCCGCTGCGCAACCTGACCGAACTCGACACACAACCGGACAGAGAGGCCATCCTCGCGGCAGCTCTCGCCGTCGTCGAGACTGTACGGTCGTCATGACGGAGCCGATTCCGGCCTCGCACCGGCTCGTGTCACGGCGCAAATCGAAAGAGCGGCCGCTGCTTGGGTGGCGCGAGTGGGTGGAATTACCGGACCTGTCGCCCGTTCCGCTGAAAGTGAAGATCGACACCGGCGCCCGGACCTCGACGCTCCACGCGTTCGACCTGTCGCACGATGAACGCGACGGCGAGGCCTGGGTCACCTTCGAGGTGCACCCGGTCCAACGTTCGCGGGCGCACTCGACCCTCGTGTCCTACCCGATAGAGGGGCTCCGTCGGGTGCGATCCTCTTCGGGACACTCCGAGGAGCGGCCGGTGATCCGCGCACCCATCCGGATTGGGGGGCACGAGTTCGAGATCGACGTGACCCTGACATCTCGTGATGAGATGGGCTTTCGGATGTTGCTAGGCCGGGCAGCGATTCGGCGCCGCTTCCTGGTTGACGCGGGCCGGTCATACCTACATCCCGTGCAGTCGGCTCGCCAGAGACCGGAGCAGAAGGAGAACGGCACATGAAAATCGCAATCCTGTCGCGGGCGCCGCGAATCTACAGCACGCAGCGCCTCAAAGCGGCCGCGATCGACCGCGGTCACCAGGTACGTGTGCTCAACACGCTGCGATTCGCCATCGACCTGTCCGGCGATGAGCCGGATCTGCAATACCGTGGCAAGCGGCTGTCGCACTACGACGCAGTGCTCCCCCGCATCGGCGCCTCGATCACCTTCTTCGGGCTTGCCGTCGTGCGCCAGTTCGAGCAGATGGACGTCTACACCCCCAACACCTCCAACGGGATCGCCAACTCCCGCGACAAACTGCGCTCGATCCAGATCCTCTCCCGACACAACATCAGGATCCCAGCCACGACCTTTGTCCGCGACCGCGCCGACGTCCTGCCTGCCATCGAACGGGTCGGCGGCGCACCGGTAATCATCAAGCTTCTCGAGGGCACCCAAGGCATCGGGGTGATCCTCGCCCCCGACACCAAGGTGGCCGAAGCCGTAATCGAGACGCTGCAAAGCACCAGACAGAACGTCCTCATCCAACGCTTCATCGCCGAAAGCGGGGGTCGCGACATCCGAGCACTCGTCGTGGGCGACCGAGTGGTAGCGGCCATGCGGCGCCGGGCACAGCCGGGCGAGTACCGGTCGAATGTCCACCGGGGCGGAAGCACGGAAATCGTCGAGCTGGACGATGACTATGCGCGCGTGGCGGTGCAATCCGCCCAGATCATGGGTTTGCGCGTGGCGGGTGTCGACATGCTGGAAGGCGAAGGGGGGCCACTTGTACTGGAGGTGAACTCGTCCCCGGGCCTGGAAGGGATCGAGACGGCAACCGGTCTCGACGTCGCCGGTGCCATCATCGACTACATCGAGAGCCAGGTCGCCTTCCCAGAACTCGACGTGCGCCAGCGACTGACCGTCAGCACCGGCTATGGCGTGGCGGAGCTCGTCGTTCACGAGGGCGCAGATCTGGTGGGTCGGGCGATCAACGAATCGGGCCTACGCAACCGCGACATCACCGTGCTCACCCTGACCCGGGGAACCACAGTGATCCCCAATCCGAAGGTCGAACGAGTCCTCGAGGCCGAAGACCGTTTGCTGTGCTTCGGCAAACTCGAATCCATGCGGGACCTTGTTCCCGAGCGTCGGCGGCGCCGCAGACAACCAAAGATCAGGCCCTTGCCCGAGACTCCACTACCGAACCCCGAAGAACAACCCGCCGTCGAACACGACCCAACCTCATGACCTCACCCCGGAGACAACCCTTCGTCATCGCCGACAACTCAGTCCGGGCGGGCAAAAGAGCCAAGTTCGAGCTGCCCATCGCTCGATTGATGTCAGGTACTCCCGTGACCCTGCCCATCCTCGTCCTGCACGGCGCACACGACGGCCCAGTCGCGTGGCTCAGCGCCGCGGTGCATGGAGATGAACTGTGCGGCGTCGAAATCATCCGCCAGGTACTCGAACCCCTCGATCCGAGGGCGATGTGCGGGACGGTCATCGCTGCCCCAGTCGTCAACGTCCACGGCTTCAACACCGGCGACCGGTACCTCCCCGACCGAAGAGACCTCAACCGCTCTTTTCCCGGCTCGGCACGAGGATCACTAGCGGCACGGATCGCTCACCTTCTGATGACTGAGGTAGTCAGCCGCTGCCAGGTCGGTATCGACCTACACACTGGTTCGGACCACCGCACCAACCTCCCACAGATCCGAGCCGATCTCGATGACCCGTACACCCTCGAACTCGCTCACACTTTTGCGGCACCGGTCTCCGTCCAGTCCCGCACCCGCGACGGATCACTGCGTCAGGCCGCCACCGAAGCCGGCGCAACGGTCCTTCTGTACGAAGGCGGCGAAGCCCTGCGGTTCGACCCGGCTGCCATCACCATGGGCAGAGACGGCACGCGCCGCATCCTCGCCGCACTCGGCATCATCCCCACCGTGGATCACGCCCCCGCCCAGACCACCATCTCTCGTCGCAGCAGATGGCTCAGAGCGCCCCGGAGTGGCATCCTGCATCTCGAAGCCGACCTCGGCGCCCGCGTCAACCAGGGTGAGACCATCGCCACCATCGTCGACCCCTTCGGCAAGCGCGTCGGCCGGCTCACAGCCAAGAACGACGGCCTCATCATCGGCCACACACAACACCCCCTCGTCAACCAGGGCGACGCCGTCGCCCACGTTGCCGAGATCGATTCGGTGTGAAAGGGGTCGTCCGTTGATCGCGATCGCAACGCTGCTCGTTATCCTCACTGTGACCCTGATTGTCAATCGAGTGGGGACCATCGCCTTGACGGCCACGGGTGTCTCTGCCGAGGTGGCCCACCTCCAGGCTCGCAGCGCCCTCACCGGGGTCGGCTTCACGACATCGGAGTCGGAGCTCATCGTCAACCATCCGGTGCGTCGTCGCATCGTGCTCTCGCTGATGCTGGTCGGCAACGCCGGCCTGGTGACGATCATCGCGACCGTTGTCGTTGGCTTCGCTGGGCAGGGAGATACCAGTGGCGTTCTGGCAAGGGTGGGGATGCTGGTCGGTGGGCTGCTGCTCATTCTCCTCGGCGCTCGCAGCCGGGCAATCGATCGCCTGCTATCCAAGCTGATCGCGGCAACGCTGCGCCGGTTCACCACGCTGGAGCTGCGGGACTACGTGCAGCTCCTCGACCTCGCCAGCAACTACGCGGTCGCCGAGCTGGGGGTAGAAGCGGACAGCTGGCTCGCCGAGCACCAGTTAGCCAACCTGCACCTGCCTGCCGAGGGCGTGCTGGTGCTTGGTATCCGCCGCGCGGACGGAACGTTTCTCGGCGCCCCACGTGGTCACACTCCCGTTCACGAACACGACACCCTCGTCGTATACGGTTTCGCCGACGCGCTTGAGGACCTTGGAACGAGGAGAGTCGGGATGGAGGGCGACCGGGCCCATCGAGAGATGGCAGCTGAGGTCGCCGAGCGCCAAGCCGAAGAAGACGCAATCGACGAAGAGACGTAGGTAGCCCCCGCCCGAAGGCATCGATTGAAGCTCAGGCGGACCGGCTGCCCTCTTCGAGTCCGACCTCCTGTGAGCCCGATAGAAAACGGTGTCGACAGATGCTCTCGCCGTCCGGCAGAGCTGGCCGCGACACCCCCATGCCGAACAGCGACTCTCTGACGAGAACGAGTAGGCGGGGGAACCGCGCCGGCGCAGTACGTCCTGCTCGGGCCAGATCCGCCGAGTCGCCGATACTGCTACCGCTGGATCCCGCCGCCAAAGCCTTCGCATCGAGCCAGCTTCACAACCACCGACGCCTGCTCGATCGCCCTACGTGCAGCCTGTCGATCGCTAGGCGCACGTTCGGCTGCATCGGACACGTCCACGAGCTCGTGGAGCGCCGCCGCCAAGTCCGCAGTGATGCCTATCTCTTTCATTACGGTGGACCGTAGCGGGCGGTGGTACGCGCTCACTCCCCGGTCATTCGAACCCGCCCAGATCACCAACAATGTGGAACCCAAACGCACATTCCATCGAGTGCTCCGGGAGGACACATCGGCGTGCTTCATCCCGGAAGCTGCCGTGTACGCAGAACAGTTGCCCCGAATGGATCTAGTGGTCCGGATCAGGATCGCCGGAGTTGGGTCCGTCGGCAGGTACGTCGAGCCTGGTGACTCGGATCTGGGTCAACTTGTAGCTGTCGATGCCTTCGACCGTGAGCTCGTGGCCCTGCGACTCGACTCGATCACCCACCCGTGGCACGGTGCCCGTTTCTGCCAGGACGAGGCCGGCAAGGGTCGTCACTCCGCCGTGCCGGAAGGTGAAGCCATAGTCATCGGACAGTTCGGCCAGCGTGGTTTCGCCATCGAGCGTGACCGACCCGTCGTCGTGTACGACCGCAGGAAGATCGTGGTCTCCGGCCGGATCGTCGATCACCTCGGAGATGATGTCGTCGAGG
>CAMYIJ010000057.1 GCA_947258375.1 uncultured Acidimicrobiaceae bacterium | reverse complement strand
CTCTGGCTCTGGCTCTGGCTCTGGCTCTGGCTCTGGCTCTGGCTCTGGCTCTGGCTCTGGCTCTGGCTCTGGCTCTGGCTCTGGCTCTGGCTCTGGCTCCGGCTCCGGTTCGGGTTCCGGCTCCGGCTCTGGTGCTGGCTCGGCTTCGAGTTCGGGTTCCGGGGTGGGGGCGGGCGGAAGCTCGGCCTCGGGATCCCACTGACTGAGGCGCTCGCGCAGCTCGGCAATGCGGTCGAATGTGGCCGCCAGCCGTTCCTCTACGTTGTCGTGCTCCGTCATGTTCCGTGCTCCTGGCTTGAATTGTCGGGAGAGCGGTAGCGAGCCTTGACGCTTACGATGTCTCCGGCACCTCGCGAGAACCTCAGCGACATCAAGACGGGCCGAGCCGACCACTCCTCGAGTCCATCATGATATCGATGAGTGCGGGCTCTGTGGGTGTGAGGTCCCGCGCCTCGCGGGCGCTAGCTCATGGAGTCTGAAAGGCCAGGGTGAAGGCCGCCAGGGCGTCGAGCTCATCTGGGGTCAGGCTCCCGGCGTAGCCTGGCATGAACCCGGCGCCGTTGTTGAGAACCACCAGGATCTCTTCAATGGTCAGGCGACTCGCAATAAGGCTAGGTCCTGCGCCACCCTCACCGCTGGCTCCGTGACAACCGGCACAGTTGTTCGAGTAGATCGCAGCCGCGTCGATGCTCGGTGGTGCAGTCGTCGAAGTGGTAGTGGTGGTGCTCGTAGTGGTGGTGCTCGTTGTGGTGGTGCTCGTTGTGGTGGTGCTCGTCGTCGTGCTGCTCGTGGTGGTCACCGGTGGCGCTGTGGTCGAAGTCACCGGGGGCGCGGTCGTTGTAGTGCCCGGCGGAGCCGTTGTAGTAGTGGTCGTTGTCGGTGGCTGGGTCGTCGCAGGGGGCTGAGATTCGGCCAGTTCGATCACGTAGTCGGCGATGGCTTCGACCTGCTCCATCGAAAGGGCGCTACCGAACGCGGGCATCTTCGGCCCGCTTCCGTTGATGATGTATTCGACGATCTCCCAGAAGTCGTTGTCGAGGATGTCCGGACCCAGCGAGGTGCCCTCGGCATCGATGCCGTGGCAGCCTGCGCAGAAGCTCCCATACAGCTGCTGGCCGGTCTGAGGCTCTGTCGTTGTCGTTGTCGTTGTGACCGGTGCCGCGGTCGTGGTCGGCCGTTGCCTGTCGAGTGAGGAGACGTAATCGGCGATCTCGTCGATCTGGTCTTCAGTCAGCACGCTGGCGAAGGAGGGCATCACCGCGCCGCGTCCCTTGGTCGCCGCCTGGACGATGTGCTTGAACTTCTTGCCAGCAATCCTGGTGGCGGAACCACCCTGGGCTTCGACCCCGTGGCAGCTGGAGCAGAACGTGTGGTACAGCTGGTCTCCGGTCTGCGGGATCGGCGGCACCGTGGTCCCGGGTGTGCCGCCACCTGTGAGGATGAACTCCGTGATCGCACTGATCTCATCGACGCTCAACGACGTAGCGAACCCCGGCATTGCGCCGGCTCCGCCTGCTGTGATCGCATCGATCTCGTCGGCGGTCAGCGCCGTGTTGGCGAGGGCAGGTCCGAAGCCACCCTCCATGTTGGCGCCGTGACAACCTGCGCAATTGGCCGAGTAGAGGGCCGCGCCGTCGGGTCCAGTCGGCGGCACCGTTGTGGTCGGCGGTGCTGTGGTTGTAGTCGTGGTTGTGTCCGGGTCTTGGAAGGCCAGGGTGAATGCTGCCAGCGCGTCGACTTCCTCTGTAGACAGAGTGCCCGCGTATCCCGGCATGATTCCGGCACCGTTGCTGAGGATGTCGAGGATCTGGTCGAGGTCCATTGAGCTGGCGATCAAGCTGGGGCCAATGCCTCCCTCACCACTGGGTCCGTGGCACCCGGCGCAATTCGTCGTGTAGATCGCGCCGGCGTCGATGCCAGGCGGTGTCGTGGTTGTCGCTGGAGGTTCGGTCGTGGTGGTGGTAGTGGTGGTGGATCCAGGTCCCTGGAATCCCAGGGTGAAGTTGGCGAGCGCATCGATCTCGGCTGCCGAGAGGGTCCCCGCGTAGCCCGGCATGAAACCGGCCCCGCTGGAGATCACGGTCAGTATGTCTTCAAACCCGAGTGTGCTGGCGATGAGGCTGGGGCCGGCACCACCGGAGCCGTCGGCCCCGTGACAGCCGGCGCAGTTGGCCGCATAGATTACGGCGGCATCGATCACCGGCGCCGCTGTAGTTGTGGTCGTGGTGGTGCTGACCGGCGGAGCGGTCGTGCTCGTGGTCGTGGTTGTGGTCGTGGTTGCCGGAGCTTCTTGGAACGCGAGCGTGAATGCAGTCAGCGCGTCGAGTTCGTCGGCGGTCAGAGACCCGGCGTAGCCCGGCATGAATCCGGCGCCGTCAGATATCACCTGGAGAATCTCGGCCGACGTCTTGGTGCTGGTGATGAGGCTGGGGCCGGCACCGCCGGAGCCGTCCGCTCCGTGACATCCCGCACAGTTCGCCGCGTAGATGGTCGCGGCATCAATCGCCGGCGGCGCCGCGGTTGTCGTTGTGGTGGTCGTCGTCGTCGTCGTCGTCGTTGCGGGTGCGCCGGTGACTGTGAGCGCAACGGTCGCCACGTTTGATTGGCTGGTGCCGTCGAAGGCCCTGTACTGGAACGAGTCGGATCCATCGAAGCCGGAGACCGGGGTGTACATGAACATGCCGTCCGGGGCCAGCGTCAACGATCCGTGGGACGCGCCGGCAACGGGCACGACGCTCAGGTCGTCGCCATCGGGGTCGCTGTCGTTCGCGAGCACGCCGGGAGCGGCCACGGTGAGGGTGGTGCCGGGTTGCAACGAGTAGGCGTCATCTACGGCTTCGGGAGCGGCAGCCGCGGCCTGGAGGACCTGCAGCGCGGCCAAGGCCGGTCCGTCGATGTCGTCAGCCGAAGCAACACCGGAGACATGAACGCCGATGGCAAGAGCAAAGGCCAAGATCAATCCGAGGCCTCGCATGACCCTTGCTCGCGTGAATAGCCCTCGGCCGCCCAGCGTCTCCCCTGCGACTACTCCCTGAAGCCCCACTGCTCCCGTGCCTTCCCATCATTGCCCATAGTTTTCCTACCCGGTTGCACTGTAGCAGGAGACCACGCTGCGTACACGTATCACCACTGCCTACTCTTGCACAGTTGCGGATGTCAGTCATGGGGCTACAGGCCTAGTGTCTAGGGCACTTCGGCCCTACTACTCTGAGTGGCTAGACGCATTCTGAGGCCATCAGTTGCCGCCAGAAATCCCCGCCGGATACCTACTCGCGTCGAACGGCCCGGCTGGCGAATCCGAGGTAGGTCCCCGATCCCAGCACCAGTGCGAGCAGGATGATCCCCAGCGTGCGCGCCGCGGTACCCTCGTCATCATCGCTGTCTTCTGGTTCGGCGGTGACGACGGCCCTCGTGGTGGCCGGGGCGTTGGTCGTCGTGTCGCTCACGTCACCGTGGCCCTGACCCAGGGCCAACACGAGACCGGCAAGATTTTCGATTTCCGTGGCCGAGAGTTGGCCGGCATATCCGGGCATGCCGTTCTGGCCGTTGGTGATGATCGTGATGAGCCCGGCAGTGTCGAGGGCCGTCCCCGCGAGAGCCGGAGCGGATGCGCCTTCGCCTGCGGCGCCGTGACAGCCGGCGCACATGGAGCTGTAGATCGCGGCCGTTGCGTCGGCCGCGCCCTGATCACCGGAGTCACCGGTGTCCGCCTGTAGCCCGAGTATGTAGTCGGCGACCGCCGCCACGTCGTCCGGGCTGAGCGAAGAGGCGAGCGAGTGCATGGCGCCCGTACCACCCTGAATAGCGGATCCGATGTCGCCCGCGGAGAGGGACGTTCCGGCCAGAGCCGGGCCAATGCCGCCCTCGCCCGACGCGCCGTGACAGGCCGCGCAGTTAGTGGCATAGAGCATCGACCCTTCACCGCCCGTAGCGCCCGCCTGCAGGCTCACCGAGTAGGCGGCCAGCTCGCTGATTTGCTCCGGTGTCAGCGAATCCGAGAATCCACGCATCCCGCCGTACCCGTTGGCAATGACATCTCCGATCTCGGTTGCCGACATGCTGAGGTCCTGCAGCGAAGGCCCGAAGCCGCCCTCACCATCGGCTCCGTGGCAACCGGCACATTGGCTCGCGTAGGCCGCCGCGCCGGTGCCTTCGGAGTCGTCGGTAGTGGCTTCGGCATCCTGCAACCCGGCGGTGTATGCGGAGACGGCTGAGATCTGGTCAACATCGAGCTTGTCCGCGTAGCCGGGCATCCCGCCGAAACCATCTGTCACGATGGTGTTGATCGCCGAAGTCGACAGCGTGCTCGTCTGCAGCGAGGGGCCTGAGGCGCCTTCGCCATTGCCACCGTGACAGCCGGCGCACCGCGCGCCGTAGATGTCCTCTCCGCCGGTGGGCGGCGGACTAGTGGTGGCTGACGAACTCTGCATTGCTTTGGTGAAACTCGCCAAACCGGAAACCACCGATGAATCGAGACTCGCGGAATAGCCGGGCATCCCGCCGGAGCCGTTGGCGATGATCGATTGAAGCTCCGACGTCGACTTGGTGCTCACTTGGAGCGAGGGCCCGCCGGCTCCGCCCTGGCCGTTGGCACCGTGGCAGCCGGCGCACATCGAGGAAAACACGCCGGAGACCGATGGGGCGGCCGTCGTGACGGTGGTGGTCGGCGCCGCGGCGACCGTCACGGTTGCCGTATCGGTTCCGGATAGGGCGGACTCGTCGGTGACCGTGAGGGTGACTGTGAAGGAGCCGGCCGCCGAGTAGGAATGTGAGGGTTCCCGGTCGGTGGCCGTATTGCCGTCGCCGAAATCCCACGCATAAGTGATGGTCTCCCCTTCGGGGTCGCTCGAGCCCGATCCATCAAATGCGATCTGCTCTCCGGTCGTTCCGTCGTACGGTCCTCCGGCATCGGCTGTCGGCGGCAGGTTGGAGACATTGCCGATCGTGGCTGTGGTGGTCGCGGTGTCTGTGGCTCCGGCATCGTCTGTCACCGTGAGGGTCACGGTGTACACGCCGTCTTCGACGTAACTGTGGAACAGGGTCTTGCCCGAGGCGGTCCCGCCGTCCCCGAAGTCCCATTCCCAGCTTGCGATGGTGCCGTCGGGATCGGACGAACCGGAACCGTCAAATACGATGAACGCCGTCGGATCATCCACATACGGTCCGCCGACATCGGCCACCGGGGGAGCATTCACAGCCGTCACGCTGATCGTCAGCGAATCGGTGTCTACTGCGTCGCCGCCGAGCCCGAAGTCGCCGTTGACCGCATTGCCGGCGCCGTACATCGTGACTTCGCCGCCCGAGTTGGGTGCTGTCCAGCTGAACATCCAGGTGACCTCGCCATCGGTTGTCGGCTTGGTGCTGGTCTGAACGATCTCACCGTCCGCGATCCGGGTGTCCACTCCTGCGCCGAGTTCACCGCCGGTGACAGAAACACCCAATCCGCCGGCGTTGCCGCCGACGATCGTGAGCGTGTAGTCCGCAGTCTGGCCGGAGGAGAGACTCGTGGGACCGTCGAGGGTGACTGTCGGCGCTACGCCGCCGCTGTGGCACTGCGAGCAAGTGGCACCACCACCGATGGCCGGATTCCCGGAATAGCCGGAGATACCCCCGCTGGAGGCCCCGGCGACATTGGCGATCGACAGGATCCAGGCGAGGGTGCCCAGCGCTGCCAAGGCTGCCGCCCACATCAAGAAACGGCGACGATCAAATGCTCTCAACACTTTGCCCTCTTCTGCCCTCGTCGAGTCCAACCGGTCAAAGCCCGACCGGAGTTCACGAGATTATCGCTTTGCTGCGGCTCGTGTGCCAGGCGTTCTTCTACCAACCCTCCGCCCTCAGAGTGCCGCGGCGTTGTGCTTCCGGCGCCGTCGAGGGTCTAGGGTTTGCGTGGATGATTGACCAGCGCCCCCGAGGTAGCAAATTGGACCTCGCTGCGGGCCCCTGTGTGAGGGGAAACCGGTGACGATTGAAGGCATGCTGAGTCTTGACGATCTAGAGGCGCTCTACGAAGCCGACGAGCTGGATACGGTGGTCGTTGGCTTCACCGACCACTACGGGCGTCTGCTGGGTAAACGCTTCGATGCCGGGTTCTTCCTCGACAGCGGTGTCGCTGACGGGACTCACGCCTGTGACTATCTGTTGACGGTCGATATGGAGATGGAGCCGGTCGAGGGATACGCGTATGCCAACTGGGAGCTGGGATACGGCGATTTCCATCTGGTGCCGGACATGGCCACGCTCCGGCTGGCGGCCTGGACGACCCGGACCGCCTTTGTCATCTGCGACGTAGTTGACGACAGCGCCCATGAGCTGGTCTCGGTAGCGCCGCGCAGCGTGCTCTCTCGCCAGGTGGATCAAGCTGCGGTAGCCGGGTTCGATGTGATGGCGGCCAGCGAACTCGAGTTCTTCCTCTATGACGACTCGTATCGCCAGGCCCACGACAAGGGTTACGCGAATCTCGACCACGCCGGGTGGTACATCGAGGACTACCACTTGCTCCAGGGAGCTCGGGTCGAACCTTTTGTCGGGCTTGCCCGGCGCAACCTGCGGCATTCGGGGGTTCCGGTGGAGAACTCAAAGGGGGAGTTCGGGCGCGGTCAGCACGAGCTGAACGTTCGCTATGGCGACGTGATGACAATGGCCGATCGCCATGTTGTCTTCAAGCAGTGCCTCAAGGAGACCGCAGATGCTGCGGGAGTGAGTGTGACGTTCATGGCCAAGCCGCACACCGACGAGGCCGGCAGTAGCTGCCATTTGCATCTCAGCTTGTGGCGGGACGGCGAGAACGCGTTTGCCGGGGAGACCGATATCGGCGGGTTCCTCGTATCCGATGAGTTTCGCTGGTTCCTGGGCGGCTGGATGCGCCATATCGGCGATGTCATGGCTTTCTATGCGCCAACCTTCAACTCGTACAAGAGGTTTAGGGTTGGCTCTTGGGCCCCGACCCGGGTTGCCTGGGCTCGCGACAACCGCACGGCGGGCTTTCGCGTGGTCGGCAGCGGCCCCAGCTTGCGCATCGAGTGCCGCGTTCCCGGAGCCGACGCTAATCCATATATGGCGTTCGCAGCTTCACTGGCAGCCGGCCTGGCGGGAATCGAGGACCAGATCGAGCCGCCTGAGATGTTCGTCGGAGACGTATATAAAGCGACCGACATTCCGGAGCTTCCCTTGTCGCTCGAAGCCGCCACGGCGGAGCTCGATGGGAGCGAGTTCGCCAGGGCGGCATTCGGCGATGATGTTGTCGACCATTACGTACACGCGGCCCGGGTTGAGATCGACACCGCGGCGCGCTCGGTGGCTGATTGGGAACGAGCGCGCTATTTCGAAAGGATCTGACTGATGCGACTCGAGGGCAAGGTGGCGCTGGTGACCGGAGCCGCCTCTGGGATCGGAAGGGAAACGGCACTGCTGTTCGCCGCCAACGGCGCCAGGGTGGCTTGCGCCGATCTGGTGGAAGAAGACAACGCCGCAACGGCGGCCGCGATCGTGGCAGACGGTGGCCAGGCGATCGCCGTCACCGCGGATGTTGCAGTCGCCGCCGAGGTCGAGGCGATGGTCGCAGCCACGATCGACGCTTTTGGGGCTTTGCACGTTGCATTCAACAACGCCGGGATCATGCACCCCGAAGATGGCGATGCGGTCGAAACCGACGAGCACATCTGGGACCTCACGATGCGGATAAACGCCCTGGGCGTGTTCCTCGGCTGTAAGTACGAAGTCCCCGCCATCCGGGCGTCGGGCGGTGGCTCGATCATCAACACCGCGTCGTTTGTCGCCATCATGGGCGCCGCCAGTCCCCAGATCGCGTACACCGCTTCCAAGGGAGCGGTCCTGGCGCTCACGCGCGAGCTGGCAGTGGTCCACGCCCGCGAGAACATCCGGGTCAACGCCCTGTGCCCCGGACCGCTGCGCACCGAGCTGCTGATGAGCTTCCTCGACACCGACGAGAAGAAGCAGCGGCGCCTGGTTCACGTGCCGATGGGTCGATTCGGAGAAGCCGTCGAGATGGCCCAAGCCGCCCTCTTCCTGGCGTCCGATGAGTCGTCATATGTCACCGGGAGCGACTTCGTTGTCGACGGCGGCCTCACCGCGGCGTACGTCACCCCAGAGTGACTCCCCATCGATCGCCGGCGTGTTGATCCTCCGGCAGCGGTAACCTGCCCAGCGTGCTGCGCTTCCAAATGGGCCCGATCCCGGTTTCCGTTCATTTCTCGTTTCTGTTTCTCCTGTACTTCACGTACACGTGGACCAACGATTTGCAGGAAGCCGCCCTGCTCGGCTTGGGGATCTTCTGCGGCGTGCTGCTCCACGAAACCGGCCATGCGTTGACAGCTCGCAAGTTCGCGGCGGCCGACGTCGCCATCTCGATATTCGTGCTCGGCGGTGTTACGACCTACAAGCCGCCGACGGGCTTGAGCGCCGGCCGGCGTTTCCTTATAGCGGCATCCGGATCGGCCCTCGCGATTGCCGGTGCCCTGCCGGTGTTGCTCGCCGGCCGCAGCGATCTCATCACAAACCAGACGTTCGGGCTGGTCGCCGACGGGTTCGTCTTTGCCGGGCTCGTTTGGGGGATCCTGAACTGGATACCGATCCGGCCGCTCGACGGCGGCCAGATGCTGACGAGCGCTCTCCAGATCTTTTTGCCGGACCGGGGCGCAAACGTTGCCAAGGTCATCAGCGTCCTATTCACCGGTGGAATCGCCATCTGGTTGATCAACTCCGGCCAGACGCTATTCGCCATGTATGTGGTGCTGATCGGCGCCATCGGCCTGCGCAACGACCCCGGAACTCAGCCACGGGTCGACCGCCCGCAGCCGCAGCCGCAGTCACGGTCCGAAACGGAGAATGACCCGCCACCCCAGTTTCCGCTGTAGCAAAGACGCGAGGCGACGAACGGTGCCTCAGCCGGCGGGCCGCGTCATTCTGTCGCCACCGTGATGACGAGCTTGCCGACGGCTCGCTCCTCGGCGAGGTACCTCAGGGCCTCGGGCACTTCGCTCAGCTCGAAGTGGCGGTGGACGATCGGCGTCAGCTCTCCGGTCTCGACCAGCGTGGCGAGCCGCGCGAGGTCCTCCTTGTTCGGTCGTGCCATGAGCACACCCATCCTCCTGCTCCCGGTTTTCGAGATCAACGAACCGACCGCCAAGGCCTGGAGCATGCGCGGCGCGGACCCGCCGACGATCGAGTAGATCCCGTCGGGACGAAGCGCCCGCCGGTAGGCGAAGATGGACCGATGGCCGGCGAAGTCGAGGATCCGATCGTACCGATGCCCGCTCTTCGTGAAGTTCTCTCGTGTGTAGTCGATGACATGGTCGGCGCCGATCGAGCGCATTCCGTCGAGCTTCGGCGTACCGTCGACGCCCGTGACCTCGGCTCCCCGCGACTTGGCCATCTGCACGGCGAACGTGCCCGACCCGCCGCCGGCGCCGTTGATCATCACGTGCTGCCCCGGCTCCACCTCGCCCTTGCTGCGGAGACCCTGTAGGGCGAGCAGTCCCGCCTGTGGCAGCGCCGCCGCATCATCAAACGAAACACTCTCGGGTTTCAGGACGATCGGAGCGCTCTCGGGGACGCGCACGTACTCGGCAAACGCACGCCCGCCGTGCCACATGATGTCGCCGAACACCGCGTCGCCGGCCTGGAAGAGCGTCACGTCTTTGCCCACCGCCTCGACCCGGCCTGCCACGTCTGTGCCGAGGATGGGGACCTTGGGCTTCAGGAACCCGGCACCTCCGATGCGCACGTATGCAGGGCGACCGGTCAGCGTCTCCCAATCGGACCGGTTGACGGATGTTGCGTGCACCCGAATCAGCACGCTGTCGTCCCGCACGGCGGGCATCTCGACGTCGCGCAACTCGAGCCGATCGGGCGGCCCGTACCGCTCGTAGACGATGGCTCTCATGGTGCGTCACCTGCGGGGGCAACCGACGGCAGGTTCCGGTGTCCGGTGGACATGAGCCGCAATCTACGTCGTCCTCGGGCCAGCGGCGAGCGGAGGTGTGTTCGGGTCTCGGCCGAGGCTCTATCCGACTCGACGGCTTGAACCCATCGCGCGCTTGCCTATACTCCCGGTAACGGTTTTCCCACCGGGTTCCTGTTTACCCTGAGGTTCTGCTTCTGCGGGGCTGTTGTGAATGGAGCGACCCAATACGGGATCGGGGTTTCTGCTCGCGGGCAGCGCCTCGATTTTCGTCTGTAAGAAACAGTCAAAGCGCCTCCCGGGGACGGGTGTGGGCGCAGCAAAGAAGAATGTCAGGCATGAGAAACGAGGACACATAGTGCCTACCGTGCAGCAGCTCGTCCGCCAAGGGCGCAAGCCGAAGCTGAAGAAATCGAAGACGTTGGCGCTGGCAGGTTCGCCGCAGCGCCGCGGCGTTTGTACCCGTGTATATACGGTCACGCCCAAGAAGCCGAACTCGGCGCTGCGCAAGGTGTGCCGCGTGCGGCTCAGCTCGGGCATGGAGATCACCGCCTACATCCCCGGAGAGGGTCACAACCTCCAGGAGCACAGTATCGTGCTCGTGAGAGGCGGTCGGGTGCGCGACCTGCCCGGTGTTCGTTACAAGGTCATCCGCGGGGCGCTCGACGCCGCCGGCGTTGATGGCCGCAAGCAGGCCCGTTCCCGCTACGGCGCCAAGAAGGGTTAGCCCATGCGGAGAGCACCGGCAGAAATACGCACGATCGAGGCCGATCCGATCTATCAGAGCATCCTCGTATCGCAGATCATCAATAAAGTCCTGTGGAAGGGCAAGAAGGGCGCCGCCCGTCGCATCGTATACGGGGCGCTCGACATCGTTGAGCGCCGTACCGGTGGCGAGCCGATCCAGACGCTGAAGCGGGCGGTCGACAACATCCGTCCCTCCGTCGAGGTTCGTTCCCGACGTGTCGGCGGCTCCTCCTATCAGGTGCCCGTCGAAGTCCGGCCGCGGCGCCAGCAGACGCTCGGCGTGCGTTGGCTCGTCGAGTTCGCCCGCCGCCGCAAGGAGCCGACGATGGCCGAGCGGTTGGCCAACGAGATCCTCGATGCCGCCAATCGGACCGGCCTGGCCGTGAAGCGTCGCGAAGACGTCCACAAGATGGCGGAATCAAACAAGGCTTTCGCCCACTACCGCTGGTAGTCACCTAGAGAGACGCAACGCAAATGGCACGGAGCATCAAGCTCGAGACCGTACGCAACATCGGCATCATGGCCCACATCGACGCGGGCAAGACGACCGTTACGGAGCGGGTCCTCTTCTATACCGGCCGCACCCACAAGATGGGCGAGGTCCATGAGGGCGGCGCCGTGATGGACTGGATGGAGCAGGAACAGGAGCGGGGGATCACAATTACCTCCGCGGCCACCACCTGCGAGTGGGACGGTCACACCATCAACATCATCGACACGCCGGGCCACGTCGACTTCACGGTGGAGGTGGAGCGTTCGTTGCGCGTCCTCGACGGCGCTGTTGCGGTCTTCGATGCCGTCAGCGGTGTTGAACCCCAGTCCGAGACTGTGTGGCGCCAGGCCGACAAGTACGGCGTGCCCCGGATCTGCTTCATCAACAAGATGGACAGGGTCGGCGCCGACTTCTTCGGCTCGATGAATTCGATCAGGCAACGTCTCGGCGGCAACCCGGTGGCCGTGCAGATCCCGATGGGAGCAGAGGACAAGTTTGCCGGAGTCATCGACCTCGTCGAGATGCGCGCCATCGTGTGGCACGACCTCGAGGGCAAACAGCGTGAGGTCGTCGAGATCCCGGACGAGTACCGCCCGATGGCAGACGAGTGGCACCACAAGATGCTCGATGTCGTCGCCGCGGAAGATGACGATCTGATGGAGAAGTATCTCCTCGATCACGACCTGAACCCCAACGAGATTCGCCAGGTGATCCGGATGGGGACGATCAATCGCGACTTCGTGCCGGTGCTCCTGGGCACCGCGCTGCGCAACAAGGGTGTGCAGCCGCTGCTGGACGCCGTCGTTGCCTATCTGCCCAGCCCGGCAGACTTGCCGCCAACGCGCGGCTTCAAGCCGGGCGACGAATCGACTCACCTGTCGCGGAGCCCGTCCGACACGTCGGACTTCAGCGCATTGGCCTTCAAGATCATGAGCGATCCGTACGTCGGCAAGCTCACCTACTTCCGGGTGTACAGCGGCCAGGCTGCCAAAGGCGATGCCGTCGTCAACACCACCAACGGCAGAAAAGAGCGCTTCGGCCGCCTGTTGCGGATGCACGCCGACAATCAGGAAGACATCACCGAGATCATGACCGGTGACATCGTCGCCGCGGTTGGCCTCAAGAACACCAAGACCGGTGACACGCTCTCGGCGAGCAACGCCCCGATTCAGCTCGAGTCGATGACGTTCCCGGAACCGGTGATCTCGGTGGCGATCGAGCCGAAGACCAAGAGCGACCAGGACAAGCTCGGCAACGGGCTGGCTCGCCTGTCGGAAGAGGATCCGACTTTCGAAGTGCGGGGCGATGAAGAGACCGGCCAGACGATCATTTCCGGGATGGGCGAGCTCCACCTCGAAGTGCTCGTCGATCGCCTCCTGCGCGAGTTCAGCGTCGAGGCCAACGTCGGCCGCCCTCAGGTCGCCTACCGGGAGACCGTCAGGAAGGCCATCGAAGGTGTCGTGACCAAGCTGAAGCGCCAGACCGGAGGCTCCGGGATGTTCGCCGAGGTCAAGGTCAGTCTCTTCCCGGGCCATCCGGGCACAGGTTTTGTCTTTATCGACAAGGTCCGAGGCGGCAATGTGCCGCGGGAGTACATCCCGGCCGTCGAGAAAGGCATGAACGACGCAATGGTTTCCGGCGTGCTCGCCGGCTACCCGTTGGTCGATATCGAAGCCCATCTCACCGATGGTTCATCGCATGCGGTGGACTCCAGCGAGATGGCCTTCCGAATTGCCGGCTCGATGGCGTTGCAGGACGCTGCCAAGAAGGCCGGCATCAAATTGCTCGAGCCGATGATGGAAGTCGAGGTCGTCACCCCTGAGGACTACATGGGTGACGTCATCGCCGACCTTTCATCACGGCGCGGGCAAGTGGAATCCATGGAACAACGCGGGCAGTCCCGGGTCGTCAAGGCCCTGGTGCCGCTGGCGGAGATGTTCGGCTACGTGGGTGACCTGCGGTCACGCACGCAAGGTCGGGCGAACTACACCATGCAATTCCACTCGTATCAGCAAGTACCGCAATCGGTCGCAGATGAGATCGTGGCCAAAGTCCGCGGTGAGTAAGCACTCGTAAGCACCATATATATAAGGAGAAGCCTGAGGTTATGGCTAAGGCGAAGTTTGAGCGGACTAAGCCGCATGTGAATGTTGGGACTATGGGTCATATTGATCATGGGAAGACGACGTTGACTGCTGCGATTACGAAGGTGTTGGCTGAGTCTGGTGCTGGTGGGGATACGGCGTTTACGGCTTTTGATGAGATTGATAAGGCTCCTGAGGAGCGGGAGCGGGGGATTACGATTGCTATTGCTCATGTGGAGTATGAGACGGGGAATCGTCATTATGCCCATGTGGATATGCCGGGTCATGCTGATTATGTGAAGAATATGATTACGGGTGCGGCTCAGATTGATGGGGCGATTTTGGTGGTGGGGGCTGATGATGGTCCGATGCCTCAGACTCGGGAGCATGTGTTGTTGGCGCGTCAGGTGGGGGTTCCGAAGATTGCGGTGTTTTTGAATAAGGTTGATTTGGTTGATGATGAGGAGCTTTTGGATCTGGTGGAGCTCGAGGTTCGGGATCTCTTGACTGAGTATGAGTTTCCTGGTGATGAGGTTCCGGTGGTGCGGGGTTCTGCTTTGAAGGCTTTGGAGGGTGATGAGGGGGCGGCGGCTCAGGTTGTTGAGTTGATGGCGGCGGTTGATGAGTATATTGAGCAGCCGGTGCGGGAGACTGATAAGCCGTTCATGATGGCTATTGAGGATGTCTTTTCGATTACTGGTCGCGGGACTGTGGTTACTGGTCGGATTGAGACTGGGATTATCAAGGTTGGGGAGCCGGTGGAGATTGTGGGGATTCGGGATCTTCAGAATACGACGGTGACTGGTGTTGAGATGTTCCGGAAGCTTCTTGATGAGGGTCAGGCTGGGGACAATGTGGGGTTGTTGTTGCGGGGTGTTGGGAAGGATGAGGTGGAGCGGGGTCAGGTGGTGGCTAAGCCTGGTTCGATTACGCCGCATACTGATTTTGAGGCTCAGGTGTATGTGTTGACGAAGGAGGAGGGTGGTCGCCATAACCCGTTTTTTGATGGGTATCGGCCGCAGTTCTATTTCCGGACTACTGATGTGACTGGTGCGGTTTCTTTGCCTGATGGTATTGAGATGGTGATGCCGGGTGATAATACGGAGATGTCGGTGGAGTTGATTTCTCCGATTGCTATGGATGAGGGGTTGCGGTTCGCGATTCGTGAGGGTGGCCGTACGGTTGGTGCGGGTCGTGTGATCAAGATCACTAAGTGAAGTAGCGACCGGAGCTTTCGGGCTCGGTGTTGAGGGCCGTCCCACATTTGGTGGGGCGGCTCTCTTGTTGGAGTATCCAGTACTCAGTATCCAGTGGCGGCCTGAGCTGGAGTTTCATGTGAGAGGGCCCTCCCACGGTTGTGGGGTGGGTATCCAGTGGCGGCCTGAGCTGGAGTTTCATGTGAGAGGGCCCTCCCACGGTTGTGGGGTGGTTCTCTTGTTGGGGTATCCAGTACTCAGTATCCAGTACGTGAGTTGAGCTCTACCCCGATACTGAATACTGAGTACTGACTACTGAGTACTGAAGCGAAGCGCTACTGAGTACTTACAAGCCAATCGAACTCGTATGGGCCCAACTCGACTTGGCCATCGTGGACGGTTCGATCTCCGATCAGGCTGGCGATTTCGCCAGTCACGTCGAGGGCCGGCGTGATCGGCTGATCGGAGACGTTGGCCACTACGAGGATGCTCTCGTGGGAGTTGTTGCGCCGGAACGCGAAAAGGGCAGGGTGACCCGCGCTGATTGGTTCGAAATCGCCGACACCGAATACCGGGTGGTCACTGCGGATCGCCAGCATGGACCTGATCCAACGCAGCAATGAGTCGGGGTCCTTGCGCTGATCTGCCACGTTGACTTCGGCCGGGGTGTAGCCGGGGGCGGCGACGACCGGGAGGTAGAACCCCGACGGATCCTGCGTTGAGAAACCGGCGCCCGCGGTGGCATCCCACTGCATCGGGGTGCGCACCCCGTCACGGTCCTCGAGCTCATACATGTCGCCCATGCCGATCTCGTCGCCGTAGTAGAGGAAGGGGCTGCCCGGCAGCGAGAAAAGCAGCCCGTGGAGCAGCTCGATGCGTCGCCGATCGCCGTCCACCAGGGGTGCCAGTCGACGGCGGATGCCCAGGTTCTTGCGCATCACCGGATCGGGGGCGTATTGCTCGTACATGTATGCCCGCTCGTCCGGCGTCACCATCTCGAGTGTCAGCTCGTCGTGGTTGCGGAGGAAGATGCCCCACTGCGCCGTCTCCGGAATCTGAGGGGTGCGCTTCAGGATTCTGATCACCGACTCGGCGCTCTGCTGCTTGAGCGACATGAACAGGCGCGGCATCAGAGGGAAGTGGAACGCCATGTGACATTCGTCTCCGTCGCCGAAGTACGCCACTACTTCGTCGGGCCATTGGTTCGCTTCCGCCAGCAGAATCGCCTCGGGGAATTCCTGGTCGACCATTTCCCGCAGCCGTTTCAGATATGCGTGTGTTTCGGGGAGGTTCTCGCCGTTCGTGCCGTCGCGCTCGAAGAGATAGGGCACCGCATCGAGACGGAGACCGTCGAGTCCCATCTCCATCCAGTAGCGAATCGCATCCTCGACCTCGCGGCGGACGTCGGCGTTGTCGTAGTTGAGATCGGGCTGATGGTCGAAGAAACGGTGCCAGAAATAGGCGCCCGCCGATTCGTCCCAGGTCCAGTTGGAGTCGTGCGTGTCCGTGAAGATGACTCGCGCCTCGCCCCACCGGGTCGGGTCGTCTGTCCAGACATATCGATCGCGCGTCTGCGAGCCGGGCAGCCGCGCATCCTGAAACCAAGCATGCTGGTCGGAAGTGTGATTGACGACGAAGTCCGCGATCACCCGCATGTCGCGGCGATGAACCTCCGCGATGAACCTCCGCACATCGTCCACCGAGCCGTATGAGCTCAGCACTGATCGGAAGTCGGCAACGTCGTAGCCTCCATCGCGCCAAGGTGACTCGTAGAAAGGCAGCAGCCAGAGGCAGTCGACGCCGAGCCATTGGAGATAGTCCAGGCGCTGGGTGAGTCCGGCGAAATCACCGGTACCGTCCCCGTTGGCATCGCCAAAGGCGTAGACCGGCACCTCGTAGAAGACGGCAGTTTTGAACCAGGCGGAATCGGCCATGCGCTCTCCACATCGGTTGCCTGAATTGAGCCCCATCACGCTAGCGGCGGCTGCCGCCCCCCGAACGTCCGCTAAGATCCCGTGCGCTCACCTCAATCAAGGAAACTCGATGGCTTCCGACAAGAGACCGCCGATCACGCTCGCCTGCGACTCGTGCAAGCGGCGTAACTACGTCACCACGAAGAACAAGACGAACACTCGCGAGCGTATTGAGCTCAAGAAGTACTGCCGCTGGTGCCGGCAGCATCAGCCGCACAAAGAGACTCGCTAGCTCCTCGATAGTCCACTACTGGGTGTCTCCGCCCGTCAACGAAGAAACCTCTTGCGCGCTCGCCGCGCCTGTTATATGTTTCACCCCGCCTGCCGGCCGTCAGGCATCTCTTTTATGAGCAATCACCGAGACACCCGCGCGCCTCGAGGACGGCCGAGCACTCCGGCCGTCTTCAGCGCGCCTTCGGAGCAGATCCCGAATCAGGTGGGCCTGGCCCTGAGCCACCTCGCTCATCTGATTGATGGGGCCCTTGACATCCGTGGTGGGCCCGTCGATGCCCGATCGTTCGCCGCCCGCTCGCTGGGCGCCGGTCGCGAGGAAATAGTTGTCGACGTACGATCGCTCAGTCCCCTCGATGCGGTGCTGGTCGGGATTCGACTGGCGGCCCTCATGGAAGAACACGGTGTCGTCGGCGTCATGGGCGGGGACGGCGAGCCGACTCCCATGTGGTTGTCCCTCGATACCGACGATGGTTCAGAGCGCTATCCGGCGGAGATCTACGTATCGTTCGCCGCGGGGACTCTCTCCACCGAACCGGTTGTGCTGGGAATCGAGCGGGACTGGAACTCGCAATCTCTTGTGGGCTTCTCGGTTTCGGCGAACGGAGCCAGAGTCCGTGAGATCGTCAACACAGTGGCCGCCGAGGCGGGAGAGCTCTCCAATCCGTTCAGGATGCGGACCGTGCTCGCCGATCTCGAGAACAACCGATTGCGGATGCGCGTCACGAGCAACTTGGATGGCGATCGCAGCGACGTGGTCCTCCCGGATCGTGTCTGGAGCGACCTCGACCGCCACGTGGTGTCGGTGTTTCGCAGCCAGGCCCGATTGGCCGCGGCCGGGCTTTCCACGAATCGAGGGGTGCTACTCCACGGGCCGCCGGGCGTCGGCAAGTCCGCCGCGGTGCGTGCTCTGGCGGCCTCACTCGTCGGCGAAGCGTCAATCATCCTGTGCCAGTCAGATGTGGTCATGCGCCGCATCGACTCCTTGTACGGCGAGCTGGGTAGGCTGGCTCCCGCGCTCGTGATCATCGACGACTTCGATCGGATTGCGCCGCGTGGGGGCGAGCAGATGCGGGACTTCCTCATCGCGATGGACGGGGTCGCCTCCAGACACCAGGGTGTGGTCACGCTGGCGACGGCCAACAACATCTCGCAGCTTGACCCGGCGGTGAGGCGGGCTGCGCGGTTCGATGCCGAAATCGAGGTACCACTTCCCGACCGAGCCGCCCGTGGTGCGATTCTCGAACGCTACTTGCGGGACATTGAGTCGGTTGTCGACGTGCCGGCCATTGCCCGAGCGACCGAGGGAGCAACCGGCGCGGATCTGCGGGATCTTGTGACCGAAGCGGTGCTAGTCGCTGCCGACGCGCCGATCTCGACTGAGCTTCTCCGTACGCTGGCGCGCGAGCGCATCATCACCGTTCCGCGGGGGGTGTACCTCTAGTGGTCTGTCGCACAATTAGCGGGCGCGTGTCTGCGAGTCATCAGCGTCATCTGGGTAGGACGCACAACGAAGGCGCATCAGCAGATGCGCCGAGGCGGAGGGCCGAGGGGGGTTTGGGCGAGGCCCTGCCGACAAACACCCCTGACGCGCCAGCCGATGGCCGAACGTCCCGAGTTAGCCAGGGGCGCTGAGGGCCGCAGAGACGCCGTGATTAATTGTGCGACAGTCCGCTAGGAGCCTGGTGGACCATCGGCTGCGTCGCCATCTAACCTGCGCTCCACTGTGACCCTTGACGCGCTAACCGGCCTGCAGCTCGAGTCCGTGCGGGCCCGCATCGCGCCCGAGAAGGTTGCCGAATACGTGGCGGCCACCGGCGACGATCCCGACCGCTGGGTTGATGTCGCTCCGCCTTCGTACGCCGGCGCCTTGTTGTTCATGGCGGCCCCGTTGTTTCTCGATCGGGACGACGTGCGCGCTCACACCAGAGTGCTGGTCCATGTTGATCAGCGTTTCCTATGGCACGGTCCGCTTGATGTAGGCGCCGACCTGAAGCTGGTCGGGTCGGTCGCGAAGGTGCGCAGCAGGGGCGCAGCCACGTTCGTCACGTTCGCTGTGGCAGTGGACGGTTCCGAGGGGCGCCTGCTCGATTCGACCTCGACCTTCTTGCTCGGCGAGGAGCCGGCCGCCGAACCCGGTGTCGATCACGGCGAGCCGCCGGCACCGCTGCGCGGTCCCAATGAGGCGCCATCGCGGGTCCAGCCCGTCGGGGAGGGGAGCGTGTTGCCGTCCCTGGCGAAGTCTGCCAGTCGGGTCGATCTGGTGAGATATGCCGGCGCCAGCGGCGACTTCAACGCGATCCACTACGACCACGAAGCCGCCCGTGGTGCCGGCCTGGACGGTATCGTCGTCCATGGGCTGCTGATGGGGGCCTGGATGGCGCAACTTGCGGCCGCCAGGTCGTCGAGGCCCGACCCGCTTGCCGAGCTGCGGCTCCGTTTTCGGGCAGCGATGCGGCCCGCCATTTCCTCGACCGTCCGGGGAGTGATCAACGGCGAGCCCGCGGACGGGCTCGAGCGCGTCGACCTGGCCGTCGTGGCCGACGATGTCGAGCTGGTTACCGGTCACGCGACGGTCAGGGTGGGGTAACGCAGTGACGCTTGGTGAGGTCAGATTTGATGGTGAAGCTCTCCTCGAGAGGGCTCGCTCAGGAGATCGCGCAGCTTTCTCGGATCTCGTGCGGATCCATCAGGATGAGGTGTTCACGTTGGCCAGCCGGCTTGTCGGTGACAGGGAACTCGCCGCCGACGTTTCCCAAGAGGCATTCATCAGGGCATGGCGGGCTTTGCCCAAGTTTCGGGGTGACGCCAAGTTCTCGACGTGGCTCCATCGCATTGTTGTCAACACGGCGTGGTCGCTGCGGCGCTCGCAACAACGTCGCCGGACCGCCCCGCTGAGCGACATCTTCCAGGAGCCGGCGGCGCCCGACCGCAACCCGCAAGATCTGGCGGCAGCAACTGCGATGGGCCCTCGACTGCTGAATGCGCTGGCACATCTGTCGGCTCCGATCCGGGCGGTTGTCGTCCTCAAGGACGTTTACGACTGGCCCCATTCGGAAATCGCCGATCACCTGTCCATAACCACGACGGCGGCCAAGGTGCGCCTGCACCGCGGACGCAAGCAGCTCCACGCCCTGCTGTGGGACGAACTGGGGAGCGACAAGTGAAGGTCGTGGTGCCCCGATCGGCCCATCTGATCTGCCGGACGGTCAGAGGGCTCGGCCCGGTCACAAGCCAGGTCGCGCCCATGCGGGGGCCGCTGGCAACCCACGTTGCCTCCTGTCTCCGCTGCCAGGCGGATCTTGCACGGTATCGTCGGCTCCGTCGCGAATTGGGGCGCCTGGCGCAGAGAATCGAGGTCTCTCCGGTCCCGATCGCGCCTCCTGTAGTGCGGGCGATTTCGCCCGAACTGGCATTGGCGGGCCCACCGCGCCACAATGCTCGCTTGGCGGCCACGATCGCCGGCGCTACAGCAGCTGCTGCCAGCACCGTCGTGTTTGCGATGTGGCGTCGAACGCGCGCTGCGGCGTGAGTGGTCCTGTAGTGCCCAAAGAGATTTAGACTTTCCGCTGCTGGCCCATATACTCCAGCCGGGTTCGAACGCCATCCGGAGGGGTGTAGCTCGAATTGGCAGAGCGCCGGTCTCCAAAACCGGAGGTTGTGGGTTCGAGTCCCACCGCCCCTGCTGGCCTAGCGGCCATGTTTGCAGGGAACCTGTTGCAGTAAAAGCTGTTGCAGGGTAATTGTCCAGGCCACTTGTGCTTATGAGGAGTACCTCGTGAACCGAGAGATGCGTCGCCTTCAGAAGAAGGAAGAAGAGCGCGCCAAAAAGCGTAGGGCCGCAGTGCCGCAGCGCCAGAAGAAGGACCGGGTTCCTTTCCGGCAGTTCATCCTCGAGGTGCGCCAGGAACTGAAGAAGGTCGCGTGGCCAAGTCGACAGGAAACCGCAACCTTCAGCGCGGTCGTCTTCATCGTGACGATCGTCGTCACGGCCATGGTTTTTGGAATGGACGTAGGAATGAAGCGCCTCGTTCTCGCGGTGTTTGGGGCTGGATGATGACGACGACAAACGACGTCCCCGAGATGGAAGAGGTCGAAGCGGAGGAAGCGGCCGCGCCGCCGGCACCCCCGGCGAGTCCTTACGATCTGCCCGGATCCTGGTACGTCATTCACTCCTACAGTGGATACGAGAACAAGGTGAAGGCCAATCTCGAGACGCGCATCAAGTCGATGCACCTGGAAGACAAGGTGTTCGACGCCGTCATTCCGATGGAAGAGGTTGTTGAGTTCAAGGCGGGCCGCAAGGTCAACGTCATGCGGAAGAAGTTCCCCGGCTACATCCTCGTTCGCCTCTACATGGACGATGACTCCTGGTATGCCGTGCGCAATACGCCGGGCGTGACCGGTTTCGTGGGCAACGCCAGCAAGCCGACCCCGCTCTCTCGCCGTGAGGTGGAGAGAATCCTCGGCGTCCGCAAGGACGAGGAGGAGAAGAAGGAACCCAAGCTCAAGGTGGCGTGGGATGTCGGCGAGACCGTCCGAGTCGTTGAGGGCCCCTTCGCAGATTTCAACGGGATTATCGAAGACATCAACGTGGACCAGTCGAAGGTTCGCGTTCTGGTCGACATTTTCGGCCGGGAGACTCCGGTCGAGTTGAACTTCGACCAGATTCTCAAGTACTAACAAATATCAAGTGAGGTTCTGATGGGCCGCAAGAGAGTCGCGACCGTCCTAAAACTGCAAATACCTGCCGGCCAAGCAAGCCCGGCTCCGCCTGTCGGCACGGCGCTCGGCCCGCACGGCGTGAACATCATGGACTTCGTCAAGCAGTACAACGATCAGACCTCGAGTCAGGCGGGAACGATCGTCCCCGTCGAGATCACGATCTACGAGGATCAAACCTTCAGCTTCATCACGAAGACGCCGCCGGCCGCGGTGCTGCTACGCCAGGCCGCCCGGATCGAGAAAGGGTCGGCCGTACCCCACGTCGAGAAGGTCGGTACTGTTACCCGAGATCAGCTGCGTGAGATCGCCGAGACGAAGATGGTCGATCTCAACGCCAATGACATTGATGCGGCGATCAACATCATCGCCGGCACTGCGCGGTCTATGGGCCTCGAAGTAGTCGGCTAGCAAATAGCACTCGAGATGTGGGAGGCCGTTGCGGCCGGTGAACCACGAGGAGGAAGACAATGGCCAAGACCAAGAACACGGCTCGGGCGTCTGCCGAGGTCGATAGAGAACGACTGTACGAACCGGCCGAGGCGCTCGGCCTGGTGCGCCGTTTGGCATTCGCCAAGTTCGATGAGAGCATCGATGCCGTATTCACGCTCGGGATCGATGCCCGCAAGGCCGACCAGCTGGTCCGGGGGACCGTGAGCCTTCCCCACGGCACCGGCAAGACCATGCGAATCGCGGTCTTTGCTGATGGCGAGAAGGCCAAGGAGGCAGAAGAGGCCGGCGCCGACATAGTCGGCGGCAAGGACCTCGCTGATCAGATCTCCGCCGGGGGATCCCTCAACTTCGATCTGGCGATCGCGACTCCGGACATGATGCCGGTCGTCGGCAAGCTGGGTCCCGTGCTCGGGCCGCGCGGTCTGATGCCCAACCCCAAGAGCGGCACTGTCACCCAGGACGTCGGCAAGGCAGTCAGTGAGTTCAAGGCCGGCAAGGTCGAGTATCGCAACGATCGTTATGGCAATGTCCACGTGCCGGTGGGTCGCGTTTCATTCGAGGCCGAACAACTCGTCGACAATCTGGGCGCGCTTTCTGATGAGATCATGCGGGCCAAGCCTGCCGTCGCCAAGGGACGATACATCCGTAAAGTTGCCGTTTCGTCCACGATGGGCCCGGGCCTCCGCATCGATCCCGCGGAGATTGAGCTTCTCGTCAAAGAGCTGCGTTAACCCGTTCTTAACCTTCTCGCACCGGAATCCACGGTATTGAGCGATTTCGCGAAAAGTTGCCTTTCGGCCCAAAGGCGTTGCGGTTGTTGAACTTACGACGTAGGCCACGGAGATCCGGCCGGAAAGCCGCTGGACATCGGGTCGGCAATGATGTTGAATTGTTGTCAACACGGGGAAAACTCTTGGACCGGTGGCAGGGACGATCCACCACCGTTCCGAAAGCAGGTTTCAGCCGTAAAGGTGCAAATGGGTCGGCCCCTACCCCGACCTAACCTGATCGGTACGTGTAGATGGCTTCCTGGCCCGCCGTCTGCCCGAATCCAAAAGAGCGAATCTGCTTTCCCGGTCCGGGAGCCCCGTATTTCGACAGCGCTCGGACTTCGGTCCGGGCGCTGTTGGATTTTCAGGAGGTTTCGCTCGAAGCAGGCTTCGAGCGAGCCCTTCGTCGGGTCCTGGCGGACCCTCCTCGTAACGGTGCGGCCTCTCGGCCGCGCTTCCTTTTCGGATCGAACCGCACATGTCGCTTCGATCCGTGCGAATGGGGACGAGGGATCGTCCCCCTTCCCGCATCCCCCTCCGCTCGCCGCCTGCGGCGGCATTGCGCGAGTGGGGTCGCGCAGGGGTGCGGGGGAGGGGGAGTTTGAGGGGGAAGGCTCTGCCGCCCCCCTCATCTCCGATTGCAGCGACATGTGCGGTGCAATCGGGAAAGGGCGCGGCCGGGAGGCCGCACAAACACGAAGCGCCGCCGCAGGCGGTGCGAAGTTGCTCGCTCGAATCCTGATTCGAGCGAAACCCTGTTACTGTTCTCCCCGCACAAACTTGGTTTGTAGCCGAAACAGAATTCTCGGCCCAAGACCGCAGGTGGCTCTGCCATAAGTCCGCATCAAGCGGCGCCGGCGTAGGTCGCTCTTCCTTACGAAGGGCTCCTGGTCATGCCGGGAGCCTGTTGCGTTTATCGCCAAGGTGCGAATGAAAGTAAGGAGGAAACATGCCGAGACCAGAGAAGGTCCAGGCAGTGGCCGACATCAAAGAGCGGATAACCAACGCTCAAGCTGTATTCCTCGCCGAATATGCCGGTTTGTCGGTGTCGCAGCAGCAGACGCTGCGCCGCGAGCTCAAGGCGAATGGTGCCGAGTTCAAGGTCGTCAAGATGACCCTGGCTCGCCTCGCCGCCGCGGAGCTCGACGTCGACACTCTCGACGAACATCTTCTTGGCCCCACGGGGCTCACGATCGCCGACGGAGATGCCGTTGCCGCCGCGAAGGTCCTCAAGGACTTCGCGAAGGCTCACGACGTCTTCAAGGTGAAGGGTGGGCTTCTTGGCCTCGAGTACCTGTCGCCGGAGCGCGTCAGCGAATTGGCAGACATCGAGCCGCGTGAGGTCCTGCTCGCCAGGCTCGCCGGCTTGTTCGCCGCCCCGATGAGCAACGTCGCCAGTCTCATGCAGGCTGTGCAGCGTGATGTTGTCGGAGTCGTTCAGGCATTGGTCGAGAAGCGTGAGGCATCGGGAGAGGTTGCCGAGGTAGCTGAAGTAGCCGAAACCGTTGCGGATGAAGCTGCCGACGAAGCCCCCGACGGCGACGCTGAAGCCCCTGTGGACGAGGCGTCTGTCGAGACCGGCGACGTTGAAGGGGCTGCGGATGCTGAGCCTGAGGCGGTCGTTGAAGACGCGCCGGAGGCTGATGCTGCCGATGAAGCCGCCGAGAGCGAAGCCGAAGCTACGGCTGAGGCTGCCGCTGAAGTCGACGATAGCGACGCAGGAGCTCCCGCCGATGAGGCGCCTACCGAGACCGGCGACGTCGAAGAGGCTGCGGATGCTGATCCCGAGGCCGTCGTTGAGGACGTGCCGGAGGCCAGCGCTGAGGCAGAAGACACCGAGGAAGCAGACGACGGCGATTCCGAATCCGCGGCCCCAGATGCCGAGGATGCGCCGGAAGATACAACTGATGAAGACCCAGCCGAGAAGGCCGAGGAGGAATAGAACATGGCTAAGGCCAAGATGACGACCGAGGATCTCCTCGACGTTTTCAAGGAAATGACGATTCTCGAGCTCAGTGAGTTCAAGAAGGCATTCGAAGAAGAGTTCGACGTGACCGCGGCGGCCCCGATGGCCGTGGCCGCCGTCGCTGCGGACGGTGGTGGCGGAGCTGCCGCTGAAGAAGAGCAGGATGAGTTCGACGTGGTTCTCACCGCTGCCGGTGACCAGAAGATCCAGGTGATCAAGGCCGTTCGTGGCCTGACCAGCCTGGGCCTGAAGGAAGCCAAGGCCGTAGTCGACGATGCCCCGGGCCCGGTGCTCGAAGGTGTTGACAAGGAGACCGCCGAGAAGGCAAAGGGCGAACTCGAAGCCGCCGGAGGCTCAGTCGAGCTGAAGTAGCGGGTTTCGCTCGAAGCAGGCTTCGAGCGAGTTGCGGAGATGGGCGCCCGCGGGCGCCCATCTCTGTGCCTGAAGCGGCCCGGCGGCCGTACAAAGCGGCGCCCGACTCGTCCGCACCTAATGGCTCCCTCCGGAGGGAGGGAACGCCTCCGGCGTTCCTTGCGAGTTCGGCTCCGCCGAACTCGGGGAGGGGCACCGCCCGCAGGGCGGGAAGGGGGGCGCCCGATTGACGTGGCTCCCGGCGCAAGGGATCTGTCGCCCGTCGCTCTCGAACCACATCGAACCGGGGGTAACGCCAGACGGCGCACCCCCCTACCTGCTGCGTATGTGTCCCCCCTTCGGGGGGACACATACGCGTGGGGGCTCCCCCTCCGCTCCGGGCCGAAACCCCTAGCGGCTTCTGCCCATATCCTCGCCGACGGGTTCGTACGGACGGGACACCGGGATGGTTCTCAGCACCTTCTGCCTTGGCCGGGTCAGGTAGCCCAGCGGCAGAGTGACAATGTGCACCAAGCGGGTGAACGGAAACACCGCGACGAAGGCGAAGAAGCTCAAAACGTGAGTCTTCAGCACCCACGGCAGTGCCGCCACGAGTTCGGGTTGTGGAGACAGTGTGAGCAGTGATCGCACGTACGGGACGAATACCGAGGTGCCCCAGAAGGACCCCCAACGGTAGCCGATGGCGATCCACAGACCGGTGACGATCTGGAGCAACAGGAGCCCCAGCACGACAGAGTCCATCGGTGTCGTGACCGCCTTGATCCGCGGTACCTGGATGCGGCGCAGGATCAGCACGATGATCCCGAAGAGCGCCCAGAGTCCGAGCGCAAACCCGGTGATCTCGAGTAGCAGGGTCTGGAATCGCACCCCATGCCAGATCTCGAACCCGCGTGGAATCAGGAGCGCCAGCAGGTGCCCGACCAGGACGAGCGAGATGCCCCAGTGGAAGGAGATCGATCCCCAGAACAGACGCTTGCTCTCGAGAAGCTGCGAAGACATCGAGGAGACGGTGAACGGGGCGAACCGCCAGCGGAGGATCGTCACGATGACCAGTAGTGCGATCGCTGCGTACGGGATCACGACAAACAAAAGTTCATTGTCGGTCATGTGTTGGCCCTCCTGGCTGCTGCCGCTTCCTGAACACGCTCTTCCAGCACCGCCTGGGCGGCGCTGAGGAGATAGAGGTACGGGTTCTTGCGGTCTTCCTTCTTCAGGTCCTTGATCATCGTTGCCACTGCACCCGGCAGTACATCAACGAGGTCGGGGAGTGGATGGTCCGTCGCGTCGAGGTAGCGCAACACCGGCTCGAGGTGATCGGGCAGCTCGCCCAACCGGTCGACTCCGGCAAGCGCGTACTCCCGCTGGAGGTCTGCCATGAATGCTCCGCGCCGGTAGTTCTCGCCCCACACGACGTGGCCGACATAGGGCACGAACTTCGGAGACAGGTCCAACGTCTCGGTGTGGAGTTCCTCCCATCGATGTAGGTCGACCTTGCGAATCTCCTTGACGAATCGCTGCATCTCGCGGCGCGCCGCGGATGCCGTGATTTCCACGACCGCAGCATCCAACGAGTCGAGGCTGCCGGAGTCCGGGTAGATGAAGCCGCCGGCGACGATCGTTGCGTCTCCCATCAGGCCCCCCTCTTCGGAGGCTGCATGTAGCCGACGCCCACCTCGCCCTTGTGCCTGAGTGGGTCGACCAGCTCGTCGATGGCCATTTCGCGGTGGTACGGCGGCAGCACGAAGCGCTCCTCCATCGTGGGGAGAGTCGTGAGACGGTAGATCGCCTCCACCTCCTCGGGCGTGGTGCCCGCCGCCTTGAGGACGGCGAGCGTCGCTTCGTCGATGCTGCCTTCGACGCTCTGGCGGCGCTTGAACAGACGTACCGCGAGCATCTTGCGCAGCACGGTCCGGATCCGGTCCTCGTCACCCACTGAAAACAGGTTGGCCAGGTACTTGACGGGAAGCCGGGCCTTGTCGACCTCGTCGAACAGCTCGAAATCGCGTCCGGTGCCGTTGATGTCGAGCTTGGCGAGGTTGTTCTCGATGGTGCTCATGATCGGTGACAGCGGCGGGATGTAGTACATCATCGCCACCGTGCGGTACTCGGCGTGGAGCGGCAGCGCCAAGCCCCACTCCTTGACGAACTTCCATGCCGGCGACTGCCGAGCCGACTCGATCCAGTCGTCGCCGATGCCGGCTTCGCGGGCCGCGGCAACCACAGCAGGATCGTTCGGGTCGAGGAGGGCATCCAGTTGGGTGGCGATGAGCTCATCGTCCGGTACCGAAGCGATGTCCTCGATCCGGTCGGCGTCATAGAGAAGAACACCCATGTAGCGAATCCGGCCAACGCATGAGTGGGCGCATGCCGGCGCCTGCCCGGTCTCCATTCGGGGGAAACACAGAATGCACTTCTCGGACTTGCCGGTCGACCAGTTGTAGTAGACCTTCTTGTAGGGACAGGCGGAGACACACATCCGCCAGGCCCGGCATTTGTCCTCGTGTACCAGGACAACGCCGTCCTCGCTGCGCTTGTAGATCGCTCCCGACGGGCAGGCCGCAACGCACGCCGGGTTCAAGCAGTGGTTGCAGATCCGCGGCAGGTAGTTGAAGACGACCCGCTCGATCTCTTCCATCTGGGCGCGAACTTCCGGATCAAGGTCGATCAGGCTCGGGTCGTTCCGGGCGTAGATCCCTGAGCCGCCGAGGTCGTCGTCCCAGTTCGGGCCGGCTTCGATCTCCATGTCGTCACCGGTGACCATCGAGATCGGCCGCGCAGTCGGCTGCTGGGCCCCACCAGGGCTGTTGATCAGGTCGGCGTACCGGAATGTGAACGGCTCGTAGTAGTCATCCATCTGGGGGAGTGCCGGATTGAAGAAGAGCCGGGCCAGGCCCTTGGCCTGACCGTGGATCTTCAGGCTGAGGCGACCCTGGTCGTCCCGCTTCCAGCCACCCTCGTAGTGCTCCTGGTCTTCCCAGCCGAAGGGGTATCCGGTGCCGGGACGGGTCTCGACGTTGTTCCACCACATGTATTCCGCACCCTTGCGGTCGGTCCACAGGTTCTTGCAGGCGACGGAGCACGTGTGGCAACCGATGCACTTGTCAAGATGAAACAGCATGCTCATTTGAGCTCTGACTCTCATGGGCTACCTCCTTTCAATACTCCGGTTGCTCAATACGGTTGACGTAGACAAAAGTATCTCGATTCACCCCCGTCGGCCCCCAGTAGTTGAAGGCGTATGTGAACTGGGCGTACCCGCCGCTCATCAGCACCGGTTTGAGCCGGGTTCGGGTCAGCGAGTTGTTCATGCCGGCACGCGTCTTGCGCCGCGGCGAGATCGGAATCCCGATAGTGCGCTCTGTGGCGTGGTAGACGAACACCGTGCCCGGGGGGATGCGAGCCGACGTCGTGCACCGCTGCACGAACACTCCGTTGTCGTTGAACAGCTCGATCCAGTCGTTGTCGGCGATCCCGAGTTCGATGGCGTCCTTGTCGTTCAACCAGATCGTGTACCCGCCGCGGGACAAGGTCAACATGCGGTGGTTGTCCGAGTAGGTCGAGTGGATCGACCACTTCCCGTGGGGCGTGATGTAGTTGAACAGGCGGCCGTGCTGGCCTTCGGCCATCGACTGCTCGTGCTCCGAGAGCATGGTGTGGTCGGGCCGCGGCTTGTACACCGGAAGGTGCTCACCCCACTCGAGGTACTGCTGGTGGTCGAGATAGAAGTGCTGCCGACCTGTCAGGGTCCGCCACGGAATCAGATGCTCAACGTTGAGAGTGAACGGGTTGTAGGCCCGGCCCTTGGTCACGATCCCGCTCCAGGTCGGCGTGGTCAGCACCCGGCGGGGTTGGGCGACTATGTCGGAGAAACTGATGCGGGTGTCACGTTGCCCGTCTCCGAGGTGGCGTAGCGAGCGACCGGTCTTGGCTTCTTCCGCCTCGAATGCGCGGTAGGCCAACTCACCGTTGGCGGCCGGGTCCAGTGCCAGGATCGCTTCGCAGACCTCACGATCGACCTTGAGCGATGGCATTACGACGCCATTGCCGCTCGAGGTCGAGGACGGCTGCTTGCGCGCCAGTTCGTCATAGAAGTCGGCGACGTCGATGCGTAGACCGTGCTGGCCGACGCCGTTAGCCCGTACGCCGGGCCCGAGTGATGACATCCGCTCAGCGATCTTCGTGTAGTCGCGCTTGATGATGCGGAACTTGGGCATAGTCTTGCCGGGAACGGCTGCGACGTGTCCGTCCCACCAATTGCCCGGAGCCGTCTGGGCCAGCTCGTCGGGCGTGTCATGGGTCAGCGGCAGCATGACGACGTCTTCGACCTCGCCGAGGCCACTCTTCTCAGCCAGCTCGCTGACCTTCTTGGCGAGCGCCTGGAAGATCTGCCAATCCGACTTCGACTCCCATGCCGGCGGCACCGCAGCCTGCATCGGGTTGATGAACGTGTGCATGTCGGTGGTGTTGAGGTCGTCCTTCTCGTACCAGGTGGCCGCCGGCAGAACGATGTCCGAGTACAGCGCCGACGTGTCCATCCGGAAGTTGAGGTCGACCACCAGGTCCATCTTGCCGATGGGGGCGTCCGGGCGGACCTCGACTTCTCTGATTTCGTGGTCATCTGGCTCGGCAGCGATGGCAGTGGAGTGGGTCCCCAGATAGTGACGCATGAAGAACTCATGGCCCTTAGCTGATGTGCCGATCGCATTGCCTCGCCAGATGAACCACGTGCGGGGCCAGTTCTCCGGAGCGTCGGGATCGTCAATCGCGAACTCGATCTCTCCCTCCTTCAGGCCCGCAACAATCCGACGGACTGCTTCGGCGTCGTCGGCACCCTGGCCGCGAACTTTGGCCGCCACGTCGATCGGGTTCTGCGTGAAGTGCGGAGTGAACGGAAGCCAACCACTGCGGACGGCTCGCGCCTCCTGGTCGATGGTGTGGTCGTTGAGGGTGGATCCGTCGGGCAGCGAGTCGTACTCGCGGTATCCCTTCTCATATCTCCACTGGTCGGAGTGGACGTAGTGCCATGACGGGGTGTTCTGATGGCGCGGCGCCATGCCCCAGTCGAGGCCAAACGCGATCGCCCCCCAGGAGGCCTGGTTGACCACTTTCTCCTGGCCGACATAGTGGGCCAGGCCACCTCCGTTGACACCAACCGACCCGGTGAGCATCAGCCCCACGATCGCTGAGCGGTACAGGAGGTTGTTGTGATACCAGTGGTTGGCACCGGCGCCGATGATCACGGTGTTCTTGCCCTTGGTGAGCTCACCGTTCTTGCCCCACTCACGGGCGAAGCGCACGACGTCATCGCGATGGATGCCCGTGTACTTCTCCTGCCAGGCCGGCGTGTATGCCACGTCCTCGTCGTCGTAGCTCACTGCTACAGAGCCGCCGAGGCCGCGGTCGACGCCGAACCGAGCCATCATCAGATCGAAGACCGTCGTTACCGTGATCGATCCTTCGGAGGTCTCGAGATGGCGGATCGGTACACCGCGGGTGACGGTGCCGTCTCCGCCGAAGTCGTCGAAATCGACCAGGGCGATCCCATCGTGCTCGTCCACGAACGTCACCCGGGGCTTGATCTTCTGGCCCATGACCTCATCGGTCAGCTCGAGGTTCCACTTCCCCTTCTCCTGTTCGGCCCAGCGATAGCCGATCGTCCCGTTTGGCATCCGGACGTCGTCGGCATCGTCGTCCCACATCAGGAGCTTCCAGTCACCGTTCTCCACGGTGCCGTAGCGGGCGACGCGATTGGCTCTGACGTACTGGCCGGGGCCGTCGTGATCGATCTGAACAAGGAACGGAAGGTCGGTGTACTGCTTGCTGTACTCGTCGAAGTACTCGACTTTCCGATCCCGATAGAACTCCGTGAGCAAGACATGGTCGACGGCCAGCCAGAAGGCAGTGTCCTGGCCGGGATTCGATGGGATCCACCAGTCGGCGTACTTCGCCACCATGGAGAAGTCGGGGCTGAAGACGACCAGCTTGGCCCCGGCATGGCGCACCTCGGCGATGAAATGCGTATCGGGCGTGCGGGTCATGTTCAGGTTTGAGCCCATCACCGCGATGAATCGGCTGTTGTACCAGTCGGCCGACTCTGGCACGTCGGTCTGCTCGCCCCAGGTCTCGGGAGAGGCCGGGGGCAGGTCGCAATACCAGTCGTAGAAACTGAGGATGCCGCCGCCGATCAGTGCCATGAAGCGGCTTCCGGCGGCGTAGCTGATCTGTGACATCGCCGGGATCGGAGAGAAGCCGGCCACTCGGTCCGGCCCGTGCGTCTTGATGGTGTGGAGCGTAGACGCGGCCGCAATCTCCAGGGCCTCGTCCCACCTAATCCGGCGGAAACCGCCCTTGCCCCGGGCTGCCTGATACTTCTCCCGCCATTCCGGCGTGTTCTGGATCGATGCCCATGCCGCGAGCGGGTCGTCGAGGTTCTCCTTCTTGGCCTGGCGGTACATGTCGAGCAGAACGCCCCGAATGTACGGGTACTTGATCCGGATCGGGCTGTACAGATACCACGAGTAGCTGATTCCACGCTGACAGCCCCGGGGCTCGTAGGGGGGCAAGCCCTCCTCGAGTTCCGGATAGTCGGTTGCCTGCAGCTCCCACGTGACGATGCCGTCTTTGACGAAGACTTCCCAGGAACAGCTCCCCGTGCAGTTCACGCCGTGGGTGGTGCGGACCCGTTTGTCATGTTGGAATCGGTTGCGATAGAACTCTTCCCAACGGCGGGCGGCCGGATCGACAATCTCGATGCTCCACTTGTCACTCATGATTGACTCCTCAGCCGGTCCGTGTACGTTTCCTTCGGCCTCCGGATCACCGCGCCCATGAAGAGGAGGAGGATTGCCAGGCCGAGCAATCCTCCGAAGAGCAATCTGTCGAACCCTCCGGCCGGAGACTCGCTCTGGATGCTTACCAGGTAGGCCGCCACGTCCGCCGCCTCGGAGCTGGTGAGCTCCTTGTCGGCGAAGAGCGGCTGCATGGTGGCGGATCCCGGGTTGGTCAACCAGGCTCCGAGCCCGGCTTCGCCACCGAGGCGGGTGGCGACATCCGTCAGATCGGGGCCGAGACCGCTGCCTCCACGCAGGCCGAGTGGTCCCGCGGCGTGGCAGGCGTGGCACGCCGGGCCGCGGTTCTCGAAACCAACCGAACCTGCGAACAGCTTCTCTCCGCGTTCGACATCGCCCGATAACGCGACCGGAGCCGCGGTCGTATCCGACGGGGCTGCGGTGGTGTCGGATGGTCCTTCCCCGCCGGCAAGCGACTGAACATGGGCAACGACCGCAGCCATGTCCGAGTCACTCAAGGGGAAGGGCGGCATCGAGCTGTCGTAGGTCTCGCCCAGAACTTCAATCGGTCCGCTGAGGCCTTCCCTGATGACTCGCTCGACGTAGGCTGCATCAGCGGCATTCGGGTTGTCGGCCAGTGGCGGGAACACTCCGGAAACGCCGCTGCCGTCGGGCTGGTGGCAGCCGGCACAATTGTCGGCATAGACGGAGGCTCCGTCGGCCCCGGCCGCCACAGGAGCCGGAGCCGGTGCGTCGGCTGTGGTTTCCGCCGCACCGGCGAGCGATTGAACGTAGCTGACGAGGGCACTCAGGTCGGAGCCTTCCAGCGAAAACGGCGGCATCGAGCTGTTGTACGTCTCGCCCAGGATGTCGACTGATCCGCTGAGGCCCTCGAGGATCACTTTTTCCACGTATGCGCCGTCGGCAACATTGGGGTTGTTGGCGAGTGGCGGGAAGACGCCTGCGATTCCGGCACCATCGGCCTGGTGACAGACCGCGCAGTTGTCCGCATAGACCGCGGCTCCATCAGCTCCGGATTGAGCGGCCGCCGGGTCCGCTTGTCGAGCGGCTCCAGCAAGAATCACCAGAGCCCCAATGCCTCCAATAATGGCGATGCCTGCGATCAGTCTCTTCATACTCAACCTCTCGTGTGGCCGGTCAGCGCGGCGCCGCCGCGTCATGTGCAACCGGGGAGGGGTGTCGAGAGCAAATCGGGCAGCGGGTAGCGTCGCTCGCTCTTGCTCAAATATGAGGAAAACCCATCCTCATGAGTGGGACCCCTCCACTTCCTCTAAGCCGCTACACCCAGGACACAATGAACGGGCGACGTCAGGTAGGGCCGAAAGACCCCTGCGCGAGGGTCAGGGGACACTTTCTCCATTCGGCGGATCCGTTGATCCGGAGGCCTATTGGTCGAGGCTGATGGCGGCGATGTATGGCTTGTTGCCTGCGTATTCGAAGTGGATGAGCCAGGGGGTGTGGCCGGGGGCGTGGATGGCGAGGTAGGGGAAGTTCCATAGTTCGGTTGGGATGAGCGCCGAGCGGGAGTGGGCGGTGTTGTGGCTGATGTCGGGCGTGTCGAGCAGGGCTTGGCGTAGTTCTTCGAAGAGGTCGATCTGCAGGGCTACGGCGGCGGTTTCTGTCATAGTGCTGGTGTCTTTGAGGGTGCCGATGAGGTGTTTCGGGGATATGAGGAGTGGCTTATCGGCGATGGCGATGATGAGGCCGCGTGGTGAGATGAAGCGGGTGATGTCGGCGCCGCTTTGGAGGGCTGCCGTGAGGTGATTGACCATCTGGACGGGTTTGGGGTCGTGGAGGAAGTGATCGAGATCAACTGTGGCGGTGAGGTATGAGCTGTCGATGTACCCCTCGCCGCGGGGCGTGTCGATGGTGAGGAAGGTGCCTTCGGGTTTGCCGGCGGAGATGAGTCCGGTGGCGGTGGGGGCGTAGCGGTAGATGATGTCGGCGTCGTAGGCGGCTGCGGCTCGTACGGGGAGTGTGGTTTCGCGGTTGAGGAGAACGACGGACCAGAACTTGCGGCGGCGTCCGGCGACAAGGACTGGCAGTTCGGTGAAGCCGCCCAGGATGATGACGGCGAGGACGGAGAAAACCAGGAAGGCCAGGGGGACGCGGAGCGCTTCGATGGATTGGAAGAAGGCGTCGGCGATGAGGGTGACGGATCCGATTTCGAGTCCGATAGCGTCGACTACGCCAACATCACTGGATGGCGATGCGAAGGGAAGCTCCGTCGTACCCAAGGCACCGGCTAGGGCGATCGCTGCCGTGTTGACTGCCGCCGGGGCGTTGATGGTCACCTGCGCAGTAGCGCGGTTGTTGTTGGAGTCGACCACTACGTATGTGAAGGTTTCGGTGCCTTCGAAACCGTTCTCCGGGGTGTAGATGATGGTGTTCGTCGCCTTGTCGATTTCGACGGTTCCGGTGGCGCCATCGGCGATGACCCCGACAAGGGTGAGGGTGTCGTTTTCGGGATCGGTGTCGTTGGCAAGGACGTCGATCACCAGGGGGTGATACGTTTCGAGGGTTCGGTGATCTCCGTTGGCGTTGGGTCCCAGGTTGGTGCCGATGGTGATGGTGACGGTGGCGGCCGCTGTTGCGCCCTGGCCGTCGGTGATCTGGTATTCGAAGGTGACCGAGGTGCCGTCCGGCGTGTCGTCTGTGGTGTAGGTGAACGAGCCGTCACTGCTGAAGGTGAGGGTCCCGCGCGACGGCTCGGTGACGAGCGTGGCGGTGAGCTCCGCGCCGTCGGCGGCGGTGTCGTTGCTCATCACGCCGGGGGCCGTGATGGTGAGCGTGCCGCCCGGTGTGACGGTGTATCGGTCATCGACGGCGACTGTTGCGGTCGGGACGACTTCGGAGCTTTCGAGAATCGTCCAGTTGAATGGGGCCTCGTCGGTGAGTACGGGATCGCCGCTGTCGGTCAGGGTGATGGTCACCGCGTAGGGACTCGCCAGCGCGGCGGTGGCGGCGACCTGGCCTGTGATCTCGCCGGTGGCGGTGTCGATGGTGAGTCCATCGGGAAGACCGTCTGCCGACCAGCTCAGCGTGTTGGCCGGGATGTCGGGGTCGCTTCCTGCCACGGTGAGCGCCACCGTGTCACCCTCGGTGTTCGTTTGGTCGTCAACTGTCGTGAGGACCGGCGGGAAGTTGACTTCCAGGACGGTGATGGTTGCGGTGGCGCTGGCGGTGAGGCTCGGGGTGCCGCTGTCGGTGACGATAACCGTGAACCGGTATGTGCCCGGCCCGTGACTCTCTTGAGTCATCCATACGAAGTTGCCGTTGGCCGGGTCGATGGTGGCTCCTGCGGGTGCGCCGGAGAGGCGGTAGGTCAGTGTGTCTCCGTCCGGGTCGGTTGCGTTTACCGAGAAGACCGCGGCCCAGGTTTCAGCCAGGGTGATCGGCCGGATGGGGAGGATGGTGGGCGGGTCATTGGTGTCGACCACGTTGATTGTTCGGGTGACCTGGGCGGCGGCGTTGCCGCTCGAGTCGGTGACGTTGTAGGTGACTGTGTAGGAGCCGACGGCCGTGGTGTTGACGGCGGTGGCGTCGATGACGATCGAGCCGGTGATGTCCCCGTCATAGTTATCTGCGGCGGTGGCGCCGAGGTCGACGTAGGGGGAGCCGATTTCGATGGTCTGCGGGTTCGCGCCTACCAGGGTGATGACCGGGGCCCCTGTGTCGATCACCGTGACGGTGCGGGTGACCTGGACGGCGGGGTTGCCGCTCGAGTCGGTGACGTTGTAGGTCACGGTGTAGGAGCCGAGTAGTGCGGTGTTGACTGCGGTGGCGTCGATGGAGATCGAACCGGTGATGTCCCCGTCGTAGTTGTCGGATGCGGTGGCACCTAGCTCGACGTAGGGGGAGCCGACCTCAATGGTCTGCGGGTTAGCGCCGACCAGGGTGATGACCGGGCTAGTGGTGTCAACGATGTCAACGCTGCGAGTGACCTGGACGGCGGGATTGCCCTGGCTGTCGGTGACGTCATAGGTGACGGTGTAGGAACCCAGCGCGGCGGTGTTGACTGCGGTGGCGTCGATGGTGATGGAGCCGGTGATGTCGCCGTCTCCGACATCAAAGGCGGTGGCCCCGAGCTCTACGTAGGGGGAGCCGACTTCAATGGTCTGCGGGTTGGCGCCGACGAGGGTGATGACTGGGGCAGTGGTGTCGATGACATCCACAGTTCTCGTGACCTGAACTGCGGCGTTACCGGAGGTGTCGGCCACGTTGTAGGTGACGGTGTATGAGCCGAGCAGTGCGGTGTTGACGGCGGTAGCGTCGATGACGATCGAACCCGTGATGTCCCCGTCATAGTTGTCCAGCGCAGTAGCCCCGAGTTCCACATAGGGCGAGCCCACTTCAATCGTCTGCGGGTCGGCACCCACCAGGGTGATGACAGGGTTCGTGGTGTCGACGACGTTGATCGTGCGGGTCACCTGAACCGCGGCGTTGCCGGAGAAGTCCACGACGTTGTACGTGACGGTATATGAACCGAGGAGGAATGGGTTGACCGGATTGACCGTGACGATCGAGCCGGTGATGTCTCCGTCGTAGTTGTCCAGCGCAGTGGCGCCGGCATCGATGTAGGGCGAGCCCACCTCATGATTCACCGGGTCAGCCCCGACCAGGGTGATGATTGGGGCGGTGGTGTCGACGACGTCGACGGTGCGGGTGACCTGGGCTGCGGGGTTGCCTTGGCTGTCGGTGACGTTGTAGGTGACGGTGTATGAGCCGAGTAGTGCGATGTTGACGGCGGTGGCGTCGATGACGATCGAACCTGTGATGTCCCCGTCGTAGTTGTCGGCGGCAGTAGCTCCGAGCTCGACATACGGGGAGCCCACTTCGATGGTCTGCGGGTTGGCACCGACGAGGGTGATGACCGGGACGGTGGTGTCGACCACGTCGACCGTGCGGGTCACCTGGACCGCGGGGTTACCGGAGGAGTCGTCCACGTTGTAAGTGACGGTGTACGACCCGAGGGCGGCGGTGTTGACGGCCGAAGCGTCGATGACGATGGAGCCGGTGATGTCGCCGTCGTAGCTGTCGGCGGCGGTGGCGCCGAGTTCGAAGTAGGGACTACCGACTTCGATGGTTTGCGGGCTGGCGCCGACCAGAGTGATGATTGGGGCGGTGGTGTCGACGACGTCGACGGTGCGGGTGACCTGGACGGCGGGGTTGCCTTGGCTGTCGGTGACGTCGTAGGTGACAGTGTATGAACCCAGCGCGGCAGTATTGACGGCGCCGGCGTCGATGACGATGGAGCCCGTCAAATCGCCGTCTCCGATATCAAAGGCGGTTGCTCCAAGCTCGACGTAGGGCGAGCCGACTTCAATCGTCTGTGGGTTGGCGCCGACCAGGGTGATGATTGGGGCGGTGGTGTCGACGACATCGACTGTGCGGGTGACTTGGGTTGCGGAGTTACCCGATGAGTCGTCCACGTTGTAGGTGACGGTGTATGAACCGAGCAGTGCGGTGTTGACTGCGGTGGCGTCGATGACGATGGAGCCGGTGATGTCCCCGTCGTAGTTGTCGGCGGCAGTGGCCCCGAGCTCGACATAGGGCGAGCCCACCTGAATCGTTTGCGGGTTCGATCCTACGAGGGCGATGACCGGTGCGGTGGTGTCGACGACATCGACTGTGCGGGTGACTTGGGTTGCGGAGTTACCCGATGAGTCGTCGACGTTGTAGGTGACGGTGTATGAACCGAGCAGTGCGGTGTTGACTGCGGTGGCGTCGATGGTGATCGAGCCGGTGATGTCCCCGTCGTAGTTGTCGGCGGCAGTGGCCCCGAGCTCCACGTAGGGAGAGCCGACTTCGATGGTCTGCGGGTTGGCGCCGACGAGGGTGATGACCGGGATGGTGGTGTCGACGACGTCGACGGTGCGGGTGACTTGGGTTGCGGGGTTGCCGGAGGAGTCGTCCACGTTGTAGGTGACGACATAGGAGCCGAGGGCGGTGGTGTTGACGGCGGTGGCGTCGATGACGATGGAGCTGGTGATGTCCCCGTCGTAGTTGTCGGCGGCGGTGGCGCCGAGCTCCACGTAGGGAGAGCCCACTTCGATGGTCTGCGGGTTGGCGCCCACGAGGGTGATGACCGGGGCGGTGGTGTCGACGACGTCGACGGTGCGGGTGACCTGGGCTGCGGAGTTGCCGGAGGAGTCGTCCACGTTGTAGGTGACGACATAGGAGCCGAGGGCGGTGGTGTTGACGGCGGTGGCGTCGATGACGATGGAGCCGGTGATGTCCCCGTCGTAGTTGTCCGAAGCAGTGGCCCCGAGCTCGATGTACGGTGATCCGACCTCGATGGTCTGCGGGTTGGCGCCGACGAGGGTGATGACTGGGGCGGTGGTGTCGACGACATCGACTGTGCGGGTGACCTGGACGGCGGGATTGCCCTGGCTGTCGGTGACGTCGTAGGTGACCAAATAGGATCCGAGCAAGAATGGGTTGACCGGATTGACCGTCACGATGGAGCCGGTGATGTCCCCGTCATAGTTGTCCGAAGCGGTGGCTCCGGCGTCTATGTACACGCCACCCACTTCGTGAGTGAGGGGGCTGACCCCGAGGCGGGTGATCACCGGTGCGGTGGTGTCGACAACATCGACGGTGCGGGTGACTTGGGTTGCGGGGTTGCCGGAGGAGTCGTCGACGTTGTAGGTGACGACATAGGAGCCGAGGGCGGTGGTGTTGACTGCGGTGGCGTCGATGGTGATGGAGCCGGTGATGTCCCCGTCGTAG
>CAMYIJ010000056.1 GCA_947258375.1 uncultured Acidimicrobiaceae bacterium | reverse complement strand
TGACGGCGTGATCAACCGCCGCGGCAACGGCTGGGAGCGCAACCAGACGGTATGCGACAACACAATCCGGGGCCGCACGGCGTGGCCGGGCCAGGGTATCCCCGGCGAGCGCGGCATCGATCTGCGCGGCTGGGGCAACGTGGTGTGCCATAACGATGTTGCCGACTTCGGCGACTGCATCTCGGTGCAGCCTTTCACCGGCCCGTCGTATGGCAACGATGTGAGCGGCAACTACGCCCACCGGTGTGTCGATGACGGCATCGAGGTCGACTACAACCAGCGCAACGTTCGGGTCCACGGCAACCGGGTGTTCAACGCGCGGATGGGGGTCAGCATCCAGCCGGTCGCCGGGGGCCCGGCGTACATTTTCCGCAACGAGCTGTTCAACACCGAGTCGAAGCCGATCAAGATGCACAACCAGCCGAGCGGCTTCTTCATCGTCAACAACACGGGGGCGCAGAACGGGAACGCGTTCTCCGGCCAGGCGGGCTGGCAGAACGCCGTGGTGCGCAACAACATCTTCATGGGAACCCGGTATGCGTTCGAATTCACCTCGGTCTCACCGGGCGGTTTTCGTGATCTGGATTACGGCGGCTGGGGAACGACGCGAGCGATCGATCCGGGCGGACCGTGGTTCAAGTGGGACAACGTGCGCTACGACCGCATCGGGGATCTGCCGGCGGGAGTCGAGCCGCATGGCGTGGAGTTGACGTTTGCCGCGCTGGTGGACGCCGCGTTGCCGGCGTCGTGGGACGTCGAGGTGGACCCGGGCACACGGGATCTGACCCCGGCGGCCGGATCGCGTGCGATCAACCGGGGCGTGTGGGTGTCGAACCTGGGTGACCGGGCAGAGGTGACTGGCCGGGTGGACCTGGGAGCCCACGAGCAGGGCGCCACGTCGCCGGTGTATGGGCCACGGGACTGACCTGTCGGCTATCCGGCCGGCTCGCCTTGGCGTACCTGCTGGTACACGTCCACAGCGAAGGCGATGTTCATCACCAGGACGCTGGCAAACATGATCCCGTAGAGGGTGGGCTCCGGGTCGCGGATTCCGAACTCGACGTAGGTGAGCCCGATGACACCAACCAACCAGAGTACGGCTAGAGGTCGCTTGATCCCGGCAATGAGGTAGCCCAGGCCGGGCAGGAAGAAGTTGGCCACCGTCGGCACCCATACGTTTGACATGATCGCCTCCTCTTGACGTTGTGTTGGTTCGTAACGTAATCTGGCACTAGGGATGTGTGAATAGCAATAGATCCACTCTTCTTATCAAATCGTCCAAGCATTGATTTCATGGATGCACTCACAGACATACTGCGCTCGGTTCGCATGACCGGCTCCGTGTTCTCTCGCGCGGCCCTCACGGCCCCGTGGGGAGTCGAATCGGGCAAGCTGGAGAGCGGCATCTTCCATGCCGTGGTTCGGGGCAGGGCTTGGGTCCGCCTGGCCGACGGAGGCGATCCGGTGGTGCTAGACCGCGGAGACATCGTCTTCTTCCCCTTCGGCAGCAATCATCTGATGACTGACACGGCCATGACACCCACCAAGCCGATCGGTCTTCTGACGAGCGTCGACGAACGCGGAATGGGCCGCCTGGTAGTTGATGGAGGGGGAGCAGCCACGTCGCTGATTTGCGGGCGCGTCACCTACGATCGGGCGGAGGCTCATCCGGTGTTCTCGAGCTTGCCTCCGATGATTCACGTCGGAGACGAAGACGGTCGCATCGGAAATGTGGTCGAGTCGCTGATTGCGCTCATTGCGAACGAAGTCGATCGGCCCGTCGCCGGCACCGATGCAGTGGTCGCTCGCCTCACCGACGTGCTCACTATCTACATCCTGCGCAGCTACATCAACAGTCTCGGCGCCGGTGAGGGTGGATGGCTAGGCGCGTTGGCCGATGAGGCGATCGCTGACGCGTTGGGCCTGATTCACGCCGACCCCACCCGGCAATGGACGGCCGACGAGCTGGCTCGGGCGGCGGGCCTGTCTCGGTCCGCATTCTTCGCTCGCTTCCGGCATGCCGTTGGAGAAACTCCCGCCGGGTACCTCACTCGCTGGCGCATCCACATCGCCACCCGGCTGCTTCGCGAACAGGGCGCCTCGGCGGCAGCCGCAGGGCGCCGAGTCGGGTACAAGACGGAGGCGGCGTTCAGTAACGCCTTTCTCCGCGTCATGGGCATGCGTCCCGGCGCCTACAAGCGCTCCGCTTGACTCTGGCCGGTCACGACACGCGGCGCCCGTGCCGGGAACCGGTGTCACCGTTGCTGCAGTCGCTCCCATACTTCGAGCCAGCTGTTCGGCTCGTCGGAGGTGCCGTCGTCGGCGATAGCGCTGAGGGCCCGGTTCACGCTGTGCCGGGCCTTGCGACCGATCCGCTTGATCCAGCCGACCACCGCCACGACGCCGGCGATGAAGATCCCGAGCCCGATGAGCCCACCAAGCGGGGTGCCGAAGATGAAACTGATGACGACGAGCGTCATCATCCAGCGCCAGAACTTCTTACGGGCACCGGCGGTCGTCAGGTCGATCTCGACGAGTTGGCGGTCCTTGCGGTGCTGCGTAACGGTCCACGTCTGTGCCGGCCGGGCGTCTTGGAGGCGGGGCGGCGCCCACTCGGACATTGGGCCACTTTGGCGGCGTTGCTCGAGACCCTCGACCCGTTCGAGGTAGTCGCGCAGACGCTGGGCAACTTCCTCAGCAAAACCGGAGACGATCATGCCGCCGCGTACGACGTCGGGGACCGTTGCTCGCTCCACCGGCCGGGCGTCGTGGTCCTTTTCGGTGTCGAGCTCCTCGAGGAGCGCCTTCTTCAACGCCTCCTCCGAGATACCGACCTCGAGGGCGACGTCGCGCAGCATGTCGTAGTCAATCGTGTCGGCGGCGGCTTCCGCAGCGGCTCGAGCGTCGGAGTCCAGCTCGATAGCGCGCCCCAGCACCCGCTCGGCCATCGGCCGGCTGAGGGCGTCGAGCTGCTCAGCCACCTCATCGGCGGCCCGCTGCTCGCGCTGCTGGCGGGTGAGGAACTCCTGGGTCACGACGTCGTGGCCTCCGACCGCAGCGCTGCGAGCTCCCGCTCGACCTCGGCGAGGCTTTGGTCGAGGCCATCCACTCTGCTCGCCTCAGGGCTCCGGGCGAGCTCGTCGGTCAATTCGCCGTAGCGCGAAGCAGCCGCCCGGTACCGATCGGCGATCTCGGGACGTCCGTCGATCTCGACTCGTGTTGACAATTCGAGAACCGGGTCCGACATGGCATCGGCCCTTTGCTGGAGCTCTGCCCATCGCCCGGCCAGTGCCGCAGCACGACGCCCGGCGCTTGCCCTCCGTTCGACCCTGCGGCCGACGACCGCCACGACGACCAGCAGCAGAAGGCCGGCAGCGATCAGAAGGGCCCATGGCCGGCTCGTCGGCGTGGCCGCAGCGACAAATGCGGAGGCGCCGGCAACGATGTCGTCGCCTGCCAGCTCGTCGGATGCATCGTCGAGCGCGTCGTCCATCCGTCCCTGGCCGAGATCGCTGCTCGAGGCGCCGTATTCATCGGGAGTGAATACGAGGATGGTTCCGGGGATCCGGTCGTTGAGTGTCTGGGCGAAGGACACGGCGTCGACAGAGTCGGCGAGAACAATGACATGGAGGTCGATGTCCTCGGTCGCCGCTGCGGCCCTCACGGTGGCGAGCCGGTCGACGTCAACCGACTCCGCACCAGCCTGGATATAGACGCCCGCGTCGAGGCCGGCGACCACATCATCCGGTGTGACCTGGGCCATCGTCGCCGTAGCGAGGACCAGGTTGAGCGCCACCACGACGCTGGTGATCGTGGCGAGACGGTGTCCAGCCCGCATAGCCCTCCTCGCGATAGTGATCTCCGGCGGCCACAAAGATGCTACAACAGGCCATGACAGCGGGCGGAGGGTGATGTGCAGAAGCGCCGGGTGACATCTCCGGACGGCACCAAGTGGATCGTAGGCAGGCGTTGGCTCCTGCACCGGCCGCGCTATTTCGGATTCCGTTTCGGTGTCGACAAGAGCGAGCCCGATTACGAGCCACCGGTGAAGCCGGCAGTCGAGCGCAAGCCGGCCCCGACGCAGCCGCCAACGCCACCCGTTGTGAGATACAACTCGCGAAACAAGAAGCCACCGAAGCGGAAGAAGCGGCGTCGCAGTTCGAGCGGTGGTTCGGGCGGCGGTTCGATCGGTGGTTTGCGCGGCGGTTGGAGCGGTAGCTGGGGTGGCTGGGGCGGCTTGGGCGGCGGCGGTGGGGGAAGCGGCGGTGGTCGGAGCTCCGGAGGCGGCAGCCGGGGCTCGTCCGGCGGAGGAAAACGTGGTTCATCAGGTGGCGGCAAGCGGGGCGGTGGCGGAGGTGGGGGCGGCGCAATCGGCGCGGCTCTGGCGGCGCTCCTCAAGATCCTCAAGTGGGTGGCCATTGTTGCCGCGGTGATCGCTGTGGCGCTGTTTGTGGTGTTCGTGCTGATTCCATCGTTGGTGTTCCTGGTGCAATACGTGGCCTTCTGGATCGTCTTTGGCGTGACCATCCTGTATCGGGCGCTGAGCGGCCGGCCGTGGATCGTGGAGATGGAGGAAGCCGATGGCTATCGGCTTCACTCCTGGCGAGTCGCCGGGTGGGGCGAGAGCAAGGCGGCTATCGACGAGATCGCAGCGGCCATTCGCGCCGGTGAGGACCCGGAACCGCCGGGAGCTGAGTCCGTGGAGATCGTCAACGCTCGTGCGTGAGGGTGTTCTGGACCAAGACGGGAGCAAGACGGGGCCCTGCTTGACCTTCACAGCGTCTTCCCACATAATGTCACGGTAGACAACACAAAGTAGGTGCTGGGCTAAACCGCCAAACAGCCTTCCAACCGAGATCGAATCTTCAACCCGGGTGCAGCGCGCTCCGGGTTCTCTTGTACCCAGAGCCTCTGTACCCAGAGCCTCTGTACCCAGAGCCTCTGTGCCCGGAACCTCACAGCGGGGTAGTAGAAGTGGTCATCTACGCCTGGATAGCCTCCAGGAGATCGCAGGTTCGAATCCTGCCCCCGCAACGAATCATCTGATCCACTGCTGCGTGGTGCGCTCCGACCTCCCGGTCGGCATAGCCGCTGCCCAGCTCGTTCACGCCGCCGGCGAATCTGCGCCGGACGGCGGTATCCCATCCGGTACCCACGCCGTTGTGCTTGCCGTCCCCGATGAGGCATCCCTCCTGGCTGTAGCCGAACGCCTCGAGCTTCGTGACCTCCCATTTCGCTTGATCCGAGAGCCCGACGCCCCGTATCTGGGTGCCGCCATGGCTATCGGCATCGAACCCGCTCACCGAGCTGATCGGCGGCTCAAACGCGCCGTTGGTCATCTCCCGTTGCTGAAAGGAGCAACTGATGAATGAAACCGAAACCCTACGAACTCTGATCCGCGATGCCGAGGATCGAATCCGCGTCGTGAAACGCGGGCTTCGCTCAACATGGACCCGACCGATGGGTGATGAGCAGCAGGAGTTGCTTGCGCTGAAGCGGCACGTAACCCGACTGTTGGTGACGCTGGCCTGGCGTCGGGGCCGGCTGCACGTGAGGTCGCCAATCCCGCGCTACGGAGTCGCCTTTGGCCGACCGACGGTGCAGCGGACACCCGATGGCGGCTACACGTTCGGCCCGCTCTACACCGAGCCCGAGGAAATCGCCGCCGCGGTGTCCGCCGAGGTGCTCGCCGAGATCCGCGAGGAACGCAAGATCGCGTGAAGACTGTTTCGAGTTCCAACGCGTTCATGAAGGTCGATAGCGAGTGGCGCGCAGTCGCTTCGCACGTTTCGGGCGTTACGCCGCGCTCCGGCTGACGCAGGGATGTTGCTTGGTGCGAAACGCAGCGGGCTGGTCCGTCAGTCGCGTTACTCGACCGGAGCCAGGCGGAGCGGCACGACGGTTGCCATGGCATGGAAGTCGCGATCGGCGGTCAGCAGTTGGTGGCCGCCGCGGATGGCGACGTTGGCGATCATGCAGTCGATGAGGCCGCGGGGAGTGATCCCGGCGCTTCGACAGCTTCTGTAGATCCTGGAGGCGCCTTCGAAATCGGCGACGGGATCAACCTGGACCCAGCCGAAGGATGTGAGAAGCCGGCGGAGCTGGTGCGCCCGGTTCTCGTCGGCGGCGCCCGCCAGAATCTCCATCAGGACTGGTTCACTGACGGCCAGCTCGTCGCCTCCATCACGGATCAGTCCGGTGAGGGCGGTGTCGACACTCGATCCCGTGGCACGGTCGTACTCAACCCACGCCGACGTGTCGACGAGGATCACGGGGCGCTGTCGGGCGGCGGCGCGTCGATGGCGTGGGCCCCCCGCATCTCCAGGGCTTCGTCGATGGTCATCGGCTGGCCCGCGAGGTGCCGTAGCGCGAGGTCGACGGCTTCCTTCTTGGTGTGGACGCCGAGCCGTCTCATCACACGGCCAACCAGTTCCTCGTCGATTTCGATATTGGTTCGTGCCATATCGTCAGTGTACACCATCTATACACCTCATACACTTAGAAGGGGGACAAGTTCTCGAGCCAGGACTCCAACGTATCTGGCGTCGCTGACAGAATCGTGGAGTCCTGGCGGGCCGCGTGTGAGATTTCGGCTTTCGGACTCGCAGACAGGCACCCGCCACGATGTCAGACTCCCGGCGGCTACTCGGAGAGGCTCGTGAAGCTGACGAGGACCGGGTCACCGTCGAGAACGGATGCCACCCATGAGGGGTCATTGGTCCCTCTCGAGTACTTCATTCGATCCTCCCAGATGTGAAACGCCTGGTCATGTGCCGTCTCGACCGCATGATATGGCCGTTCGGGCCCCCATGTCAGTGTGGCGACCGGGATAGCCGTATGCGGAGACCGCTTCGCCGCAAAGGGCCTTTTCCTCTAGCTGGCTGCGGACCTCGGGGTGACACTGGCCGGAGGGCTCGGGAGGGTTTGATGCGAGCATGGCTCGTCTTCGTCTTCGTCATCGTGGTCGGGCTGGTTGGTGGAGACGCTGCCACCGGCCTGCAAGACACCGAGACCTTCGATGATCCGCCTCCGGGTTGGGAATTCGGCTCTGGTACCGAGGTCGTCGACGGGGTCCTGAGCGTCGTGCCGGGCAGTCCCGCCTTGCGGCACGGAACCCTCACCGAAACCGACTTCACCGTGCGGGTCCGCATCGATGCCTCCACAGTCGTGGCCGTGCTGTATCACACCGGATCGCAAGGCGACTACGCGGTCTGGATCATTCCCGGCCGTGTTGAGCTGGTCCGTGAAGCCGCTCAGCCGACCATGCTGGCCGGTGACTCCGCGCCGATCGAACCCGGTCAGTGGGTGGAAGTGGCGGTCTCGGTCACGGGGGCCGAGCACACTGTCACCGTCGCCGGAACGACGCTGCAAGCAACCGATCCCGACCCCCATCCTGCCGGCGGAATCGGTTTCCGAGCCGAAGGCGACGGCTCCGTCGAGGTTGACGATCTCACCATCGCCAATCAGCCGGTTTCACCCCCGACAACCCGGCCGACCGACCCCGCCACTGATTCGGGGCTCGCCTGGATCCGCACGGGCGGCCCACTGGGCGGACTCGGCTACGACGTGCGCATGCATCCCGACAATCCCGACCAGATGTACGTCACCGACGCGTTCGCCGGGGTGTTCATCTCCACCGATGGAGGCGATACCTGGTACCCCTCGAACGAAGGCATCGTCACCCGGGTGGGCTCAACCGGAGACGCCATCCCCGTCTTCTGTCTCACTATCGACCCTCACGATCCCGACGTCATCTGGGTCGGCACGCAGTTCACACGCGGCATCTTCCGTTCTGCGGACGGCGGTCAATCCTGGGTCGAGAAGGACGACGGGATCATCGAAACCGAAGGCATCACCTTCCGCGGGTTCACCGTCGATCCCCGCGACTCCGACATCGTTTATGCCGCTGCCGAACTGTCCTCGTGGACTTGGGCCGGAGAGGAACGGGTGGGACGCGAGTTCGATATGACGGGCGGCGTTGTCTATCGCACCATCAACGCTGGCGACCGGTGGGAGCCGATCTGGCGCGGCGACAACCTGGCTCGATATGTGTGGATCGACCCCAACGACCCGCAGACGATCTATATATCGACCGGCATCTTCGATCGCGAAGCCGCCAACTCAGATCCTGAAGCCGGGGTTCCCGGAGGGGAAGGGGTCGTAAAGTCCATCGACGGCGGTGCCACCTGGACCAACGCGGTGGTGGGGCTCGACAACCTCTACGTCGGCACCCTCCATATGCATCCGACGAACCCGGACATCCTGCTGGCAGGGACGGGCAACAATCAGTACTTCCTCGAGGCCGGCGTCTACCTCACCACCAACGGGGGCGACTCGTGGACCCATACGCTGCTGGACGACAACATCACATCCGTCGAGTTCGCCACCTCCGACCCCCAGATTGCGTATGCCGGTAGCGCCGGAGCAATCTATCGCAGCGCTGATGGCGGCCAGACCTGGGACCACGTCACCAGCCCTCCCAACTGGGGCCCACCCGGGGTGGTGGGCGGATTCCCTATCGACTTCCAGATCGACCCGCGTGACCCCAACCGGGTATTCGCCAACAATTACGGTGGGGGCAACTTCGTCACGGCCGATGGGGGTCGAACCTGGGCCGTTGCCAGCGACGGATACACCGGTGCCCAGGTGCGGGCTCTGGCCGTCGACCCCACCGAGCCCGGCCGGGTCTTCGCGGCGGCCCGCAGCGGCATCTTCGTCAGTCACGACGGTGGGCAGCATTGGGAGGGGCTGGTCCGATCCGAGGCCGAAGGCCTCGAATGGAATGCCATGGCCGTCGACCCGCTCGAACCCCGGCACGTGTTGACCGCCTCGAACTGGCATCCGGTCGTCGTCGCAAGCCGCGATGGGGGACAATCCTGGCGGAAAAGCGACCAGTGGCTTCCCGAAGGCCAGGGCTGGCGAGTGATCTCCTTCGCTCCCTCCGATCCCGATATCGTCTACGCCGGCTCGGCCGGCTACTACTCGGCGGGAGGCTTCTCCCCCGACATCGGCGCCACCGGCATCTGGGTTTCCAGTGATGGGGGTTCCACATGGGCTGCCGCCAACGACTCGACCACCGCCGCCGCCCACATCGCCGGACTGGCCATCCACCCCACCGATCCCAACACCGTCTATGCCGCCTCCCCGACAGATGGGCTGCTCGCCACCACCGATGGTGGCTCCTCCTGGACCGCCGTTCCGGGGCTCCCCGACATGGCGTACTCGGTGGCCGTCGATCCCTCCGACTCGAGCGTTGTGGTGGCCGGATTCTTCGGCGGTGGGGTCTATCGCTCCGCCGATGGCGGAGCCGGCTGGACGCGGTCGGCGGCCGGCATGCCGCCAGAGGCGATCATCTCGGAACTCGTCTTCGACCCCACCGACCCGTCAATCGTATATGCCGGCGACGAGCTGAGCGGCATCTACCGGTCGGGCGACGGCGGGGTCAGCTGGAAGCAGGCCAACGCCGGTCTCACCACCCGCGCCACCAGTGCCCTGGCCATCTCCAACGACGGCCGGCACCTCTATGCAGGCACGGAAGGCGGGGGAGTGTTTCGCCTCGACCTGGATGGCACTCCGCCCGCCCCGGCCGCCGTCACCAGCTCAACGGAACCACCTTCCGCCGCGGCCTCGAATCCCGACGCGGCCTCGAGTTCCGACGATGCGACCGTCGCGCCGGCTCCCGATTCGACCCAACCGGCCGCCGCCGCCGAACCCGAAGCCGGCACCAATAGGTTGCCCTGGGTGTTGATCGGCGTTGGAGTGCTGGCGCTGGCGCTCGTTGGGTGGGCGCTGGTGCGCCGGAGGGGCTGATGCACCCGGGCCGGGCCCTGGTGGCGGTGGTCCTGGTGACGGTGGCCCTCGTGGTCCCGGCCTGCACGTCTGCCGACACGGTGACCGGTCTCGTGATGCACGACGGCGAGCCGGTGAGCGGCGCCACGGTGCGGATCCAAGCGACTGATCGGTCGACCGTTACCGGACCAGATGGCCGGTTCACGATGGCCGACGTCGATGGACCGGTGCGGCTGTCGGCCTGGGCCGAGGGGTTCTTCATCGCCGGCGGCTCCGAACACGAGCCGGGTGTTGAAGTCACCTTGGCTTTGGAAGCCATCCCCGAATTAGATCACGCCGATTACGAGTGGCTGTCTGCCCTCGAAGGATCGGGCAGCGGAGAAGGTCAACCGTGTGTCGAATGCCATAGCCGTCGCGGCACTGAGCTGGGATTCATGCTTCCGGTCGACCAGTGGCTCGAGGACGCCCATGCGAAATCGGCCGTCAACCCTCGCTTCCTGTCCATGTACCGCGGCACAGACCTGTCCGGAAATCAAAGCCCGCCCACCCGCTACTCCACCAATCGTGACTACGGGCGGGTGCCGCTGCGACCGGATCCGGATTTGGCCTACTACGGGCCCGGCTACCAGCTCGACTTCCCGGAATCGGCCGGCAACTGTGGTGCGTGCCACGTGCCAACCCTGGCGGTTGACGATCCTTATGGTGTTGATCCGACCGTCGCCGAGGCGGTGGCAGCCGAAGGCGTCACCTGTGACCTGTGCCACAAGGTGTGGGACGTGATTCTCGACCCGGCCACGGGTCTACCCGATCCGGGACGTCCCGGCGTGTTGTCATACGAGTTCCGCCGGCCACCCGAAGGGCATCAGTACTTCGCCGGACCCTACGACGACGTCGCTCCCGGGGAAGACACCTTCTCGCCCCTCCAACTCGAAAGCGCCTTCTGTGCTCCCTGCCATCGCGGGGTGTTCTGGGACGTGGTCGTCTACGACTCCTTCGGCGAATGGCTCGCCAGCCCCTACTCCGACCCTGCCACCGGACAGACCTGTCAGGACTGCCACATGCCGCCCACCGGCGCTGCCAGCTTTGCCCTGGCCGAAGCGGGCGGGCTGGTGCGCGATCCGGCCACCATCCCCGGCCATCGCATGCCGGGCGCCGCCGATATCGAACTCCTCCAGAACGCGGTGACAATGACGGTTGAGGCGTCGGCGGACTCCGACGGGGCCTTCGCACAAGTGACAATCACGAACGATCAGACCGGCCACCACGTACCGACCGACTCGCCGCTGCGGCAGATGATTCTGCTAGTCGAAGCCACCGGACCCGATGGTGAGTCCCTTGGCCAGGCGGACGGCCCGACGGTGCCCGACTGGGGAGGCGTGGGCGATCCGGCAGCCGGGTATTTCGCCGGCCTACCAGGGACCGCCTACGCCAAGGTGCTCGAAGAGCTGTGGACCGAGGTCGCCCCGACCGGGGCCTATTGGAATCCCACCCGGGTCGTTTCCGACAACCGGATCCCTGCCATGCAATCCGACACAACCTCCTACCGGTTCGACTCCCCTGCAGGCGGACCGGTCACTGTGGAAGCCACTCTGCTCTTTCGCCGAGCCTTCATCGGGCTGATGGATCAGAAAGGCTGGGACGTCGCCGACATCGTCATGGAAGAGGCCACGGTGATCGTTGAGCCGTGACGGTGATGCGAAGCAGTCGGTTGGGGAGGGGAGAATGGTGTCGTACGCGCAGCCGCCTGTGCGCTTTCATAGGTGACAGGTACGCGAGGGAGTCGTGGGCAGCACAACCGCCACAGAGGCCTTTGTCGAGTTTGTGGAGGCACATGAGCAGCGCCTACGCCAGGCGCTGTCCGCTGCGTTCGGGAGCGATGTGGGGAGGGAGGTGGCCGCTGAAGCGCTGGCCTACGCCTGGGAGAACTGGCAGAAGGTGTCAGTCATGGAGAATCCGGCGGGATACCTCTATGTGTTGGGGCGGAACCGCGGGCGGCGGGGGCTCGAGCGGGTAGTCCCGAAGCTCATGGCGGTCGACCCGGATCATGAACCTTGGGTCGAGCCGGCGCTGCCGGATGCCCTGCAAAGCCTGTCCGAGCAACAGCGCATCTGTGTGATGTTGCTCTACTCATTCGATTGGACGATGCCCGAAGTCGCTGAGTTGCTCGGGATCTCGAAGTCGACCGTGCAGACGTACGCCGAGCGTGGCATGGCCAAGCTGCGGCGCAAGCTGGGAGTCTCACTATGACCACAAGCCTCCGCACGCAACTCGCCGCCTACGGCGATCAGCACGATGCCGGGCAGCCACCGATCACGATGGCCGACATCCTCGAGCAGGTCGAAGCCGTCCGACCGATTCCGTATGTCGAGCCGCAGCGGCTGTCCAGCCCCGGCCGGCCGCGCCGACTCGTCGTCGCCGTCGCCATTGCTGCAGTCGTCCTTCTGGTCGGACTCCCGCTCCTGCTGCTTCGCCTCGTTGGCTCGACCGATCCCGATCCGGCGACACCAACGACAGTTACGACTACGACGCTCATTGAGACACCGGCCCGGACGATCCAGGGTTTCGAATTCTCGGCCGGCCCCGAGGCCTCCGGCTTCCTGGTGGGCGTTTGGGGCAACACGACAGTCGATATCTCTCCGTACGACTTTCCAGACAGAATCCCCGGCGTCGTCGATGTCTGGGTCGGTGACGAGGGCCCGGAGCGGCGCCGGCTTCCTGAACCCAGCGAGGGCCTCGAGATCACGATGGACCTGCTCGAGGGAGCCATCTGGGTGACGGCGTCGGATTCTCACCTGGGCTCTGTCTATCCCGAAACCGTCGTCGAACGGTGGGTGAGTTTCGACTTTGGTGAGACGTGGCAGGAGTGGACCTGGGAGCAGCCTGATGGTCTCGACGGCGTGCTGCTTGACCCGCCGGCCATCCCTTACATTGATTTGATGGCGCGCCTTGGCAACGACCTGGCTGCGTTCTCGCGGGATTTCGGCTCCCTCATGGTGTACCTGGAGCCGGATCCGGCGGCGGTGGCTGATCGGTTCGGGGCTGGTGTGGCCACGAAGCGATACCGTGGGGAGTTCTCGGTGTGGATCGACGGCGAGAAGGTCGGTGTTATCGAGACCAAGACCGTACGGTCGCCGGAGGGGATCGACGTCGAGTACTTCGCACTGGGGCCGGACGCCGCAGGTGAGCCGGAGCTTTTCCATGTGGGACATGTCGAGATGCCCGCCGGGCTCGATACGACGAATTACGCCCTCGATGACTACAGCGATGTCAACCGTTGGGTCGAGTCGACCGGTTGGACGGATCTGTTGCCCGGCTTCTGGATCCTGCGCGACGGGACCACCTTTGAGTGGCGCTGGATCACCGAGATAGCCCCCTTCGAGGCGCCGCACTTCGAGGTTGAAGGCTCTGATGAGTTCACGGTCGTCGCTTCGACGTGGCGGAGCCAGTTGCCGCGGACACCACCGTTCACGACCTCGGTGTGGCGCCTCGACCAAGATGAGCTGCGAGAGGTCGCGTTCATCGACGGTTTCGGGCTTCTAACGGGGACGACTCCATTTGGATCATATGGAGAGGACGCCTTGGCGGTGAACGGGTCACGAACGGCCTTGCTGCTCTGGGAGGGGACCACCGACGCGGACCCGACGACGCTGTTTCTGTCGCAAGCGGACGCGGCGAACTTCGAGGCGGTCCGTGAATTCGAGCCCAGCTTCATCTCCGCGTTTGATGCTCGGGGGGGCGCGCACGCGACCTTCGAGGCCGTTTCCATCACCGACACGAACATCATCGTTTCCGGCTCCCGAGCCACGACCGTCTGGGTTGGCAGTCTGAGCGGCGATGAGTGGTTTGAAGTCGACCTGCCGGACCGCTCACTGCCCGGCCCCCCGATCTATGTGGGTGAGGACGGAACGTTGGTCTACAACGCCGGCGACGGCTGGCAGATTGGGGCGCCGATCTTCGGACCGGCACAGACGCCGAGTCGATGATCGAGTGCGCCCAAACGCCGACCAGGACATGGTTCAGGCCAGCCAGCGTTGCAGTGCGCTCAGGAGGTCCGTGGCGATCCACCAGCGGGCGGGCCGCCCTCGACCTGCGGGAGGCGCTGCGAACTCCGTCAGTATGTCTCGGGCCTCGAGCACTTCCAGGCCGGTGAGCGCGGTGCGGCGGGACACGTCGCAGCTGGTGGCTACATGGTCCGCCGAGATCACCGGATAGCTGAGCAGGAGATCGACAATTCGGTGGGTCACGGAGTCGGTCCGTACGTCGGCGAGTTCGGCGTGCCACCGATCGGCGAAGTCCCGGAGCATCACGTACAGCTCGCCGGCGGTGGCGGCCGCGGCGGTGGTTCGGTAGGCAAACCAGTCGATCCAGCGTATCGGATCACCTTCGCGGAACTCGTAGAGGCCGGCCAGGTAACCGCCGGCGTCGCGCAGCATCGTGAGGCTCACCGGCGGTGGGTAACGATCGACTGCGCCACGTCTGCGCAGGATCCAGCCGACGAGAATCCGGCCGATGCGTCCGTTGCCGTCGCCGTAGGGATGGATCGTCTCGAACTGGGCGTGGGCGACGGCCGCCTGCGTGATCGGGTCCGGCCCGCTTGTGTTGGTGTACTCGATCAGGTCCGCCATGAGGCCCGGGATCATGTCCGCCGGGGGAGGGACGTAGACCGCGTCGAGCGGCGAGGTGCCCCCGATCCACCCCGGGCTCGATCGCCAGGCACCGTGGAGTGCCGGATCGAGGGGGCTGCCGGCCATGAGCCGGCGATGCCAGCCATGCAATGTGGGGGCATCGAGGCGCCGATCGAGGGCTGCGGCATCATCGACTGCGGCAGCCACCGCGGCCAAGTTGCCGGCGACCCAAGTCGCCGCGGCCGCTCCGCTCCCCAGCGCTTCCACGGTGAGCAGCTCCTCGAGTGGAACGGTGAGGCCTTCGATTGCCGAAGAGGCGACACCTTCAGATCGCAACAAGAGCCGACCGATCGGCCCGGCAGACGGGAGGATTCGCTGTTCCATCAGGCGCAGTTCGGCCAGGGCGCGCTCGGTCATTCTCACCGTGGGTTCGGGCAACTCGAGCTTCCGCTCGGCCAGCGGTAGCGGCGTCCAGGCGCGGGCGGTGTTCCCGTGCCAGTCGAAGACTACATACCGATCATTCATCTATTCGCCAATATATCGCACCTTCAGGCAATAGTCTTCATCAAATAATCGAATTGATGAAGGATGGGGTTGCGGTCGGTGCGCGGCGGCTAGCGCCGCTCGATCTCGATGTTCTTCATCCGATGCCAGGTCCAAGAAGGCGAGAAAGGACGGAGAGCCGACGACGCGATCAGGTACTCACCTCATAGTCTTCCTCAACGGCATGCATATCGACATTCGGCTCGCCCTCAGCCTCCGGGCCGGCGATCGAGTAGTTGCGCTTGGTTGATCCGGCCCAGCGGACCCGTCTCGTCGAAGACCCGTGTGTCGGCGAGGCCGATGCCCGAGCGGTGCTGGTGGGCGGCCGACTTCATGCCAACCCACTCGCCGACAGGTAGTCGATGGGCATACAGCGTGATATCGGGATTCACGTAGATGTACGCCTCGGGGTTGAGCGCCTGGGAGTTGCCGTTGGACATGTCGGCCAGGGTGGCCAGCCGGACGAATGGCGTCGGTTCCTCACCGGCGATCACCGGCTGCTTGAGTCGGAACCAGGAGAGCCCGGGGCCGGGCTGCATGAAGCTGTCGTCGATCGAGCGGATCTCGACGGCATCCCGATGAAATCGGACAAGATCCGATCCAAACTTCCAGAACCCCCCTATGGCCGTAGCCTCCTGCGGCGGGGGTGGCTGCTCCCAGGGTTCCTGCTCGACGTCGGGTAGCTGCACGTCGGTGGTGCGGATCTTGAGTGCGGTTGCTCTGCCGACTTCGATGTCGCTGTGCCGCAGCATCGCTTCAACGACCTGGATGCGCTTGCCATCACGCAGTACGTGCGTCTCCAGTCGCAGCGGTTCGAGTGGGACGGGGCGGAAGAGGTCGATGGTGAACCGGGCGACCTGCATCGGCGCAATGGTCGACACAGCCTCGATAGCGGCGGCGAGCAGTCCCGATGGGGGGCTGCCGTGCTGGGCAACGTCCGACCAGCCGCCGCGGGTCAGCTCGGTCGGCACAAAGTGATCGCCGTCGGGGATGAACAGGGATTCGGCCATTACTCGGCAGGCTACCGCGACGTCCCGGGAGTCGGGCTCGCTGCTCTTGGCACCGAACTAGGGGCCTTCCGCTATGGCCCGGTCACCGGGGGACGGCAATAGTGCGGCCATGGTTGCCTCCAGCTCCACAACCCGATTCAGCACCAGCCGGGAGCGCAACCTGTGGCTGCTGGTTGCGGCGGTAGTCGTCGCCATCTACTCGACTCTCGGCCTGGCAAAGACCCTGGCGGCTGAGCTCACCAACCGCAACATGCTCGACAACATTTCGGCGCTGGCGCTCCTGGTGCTTTTCGCGGTCGTCGCACTTTTAGGCATGAAAGGTCGGGCGCCGCGCACACTGCCCGTAGCCATCGCCGTCGGGATGGTGGCGGTATACGCCCTCGTGTTCCTGCGGGCGGCGAGCCCGATCGAGCGATCGCACCTGTTCGAGTACAGCCTCCTGGCAATCCTCATCCACGAGGCGCTGCTCGAGCGATCGAGCGCCGGGCGCACGGTGGTGCGCCCCGGTCTGGTTGCGATTAGCGCGGCCTCGCTGATCGGCGTGGTCGATGAGGGGATTCAACTGATCCTCCCGAGCCGCGTTTTCGACCCGATCGACATCGGTTTCAACATCTTCGCCACGTTCATGGGTGTCGCCGTGAGTGGCGCCGTCGCCTGGGCCGTGCGCCCGCGACGGCCGTCATGCGCGTCGTAGCCTCACCATGTCAGCCCGCGCTAGTCAGCGCGGGCTCGTAGCGGCGGGGACGTGCGGCCGATCGACGTAGTATTCGCTCAGGGAGGGACGTTATGGATCGACGAGACGGAGCCAGGGCCGAAGAGACCGTGTCCATACCGGGGCGCGGCCAGGTGCTGGTGGCTCTGCTCGTGGTCGCGGTCGCTCAGGTGGCCCGGGTGCTGTTTCCGATCATGTACGAGATCGGTGAGGACTGGAACTTCGTGCTGGCCGGGCTGGTGGCAATGGCGACCTTCGCCGCCCCCGTCATTGCACTGGCGGCCACTCGCATAGAGGCCGCAACGGCCGTGACCGCCGGGGCCGCCATCGTTGCGGGCGTACTGGTTGGGTTGCGCTTGATCGACCCGATCCCGGCGTGGCTGGCCGTGGTGGCCGTCGGCGCGGCGTTGGCCGGGGCCACCATATTCATCGCACGTTTCTCCTTCACCGAGTTGGTCCGATCGGGCTCGCTGGTGCCGGCGATCGTCTTCGGCCTCGCCGGCGACGCCGCGCTGCGGGCTGCGTTCGGTACGTGGGACCTCGTCTGGCAATCCAGCGCAGCTTCCCTCGTGATCGCTGTACTAATCGCCGTCGCCCTCGTCGGCCTTGCGGTGCGGGACGCCGGCATGTCGCGCCGAAAGGACGGCAGTGGATTGGCGCCCAGCTTCTGGATTGGCCTCGGGGCGTACCTGGTTCTGCAGCTGTTGTTCCTGCAGAACATCGCCTTCGTGGGCTCCCAGGGCGGGTTTGGCTACACGGCGGCAGCCCTGACGGTGCTGGCCGGCAGTGTGGCCGCGATCGCCGCCGCCCAACTGGGGCGGCGAATCTCCGCGGCCGCGACGTCGGGCGTCGCCGGCGTGGCGATTCTGGCGGCGTGGGGCGTGTCGCTGATCGAGGGCATTTTCGTGGCGGTGATCGTTGTCGGCTTGCAGGCTGCAGTAACTGGGTTATTGGCGCGCTCGGTGGCCGGCACAGTCGATCCCTCCTGGCGGGCGACGGTCCTGCGGGCGACCGCGGGCAGCGTCTTGTTTCTCGCCCTCGTGCTGCTGTGGTCGCTGGATATCGACCAGCCGCTGCCGTTCCCGCGCCAGGCTGTGCCGGCGTTGGCCGCCGGCGTCGTGGCATGGTGGGCGCTGCGCCGGCCCCGGGCCGGCTCCGCGGTGGATTGGCTCTTGAGCGCTCCGGCGGCGGCCGCGGTCGCCCTGCTCGCCATCGTCACCCCAATAGCCCTGGCCATCGCCGCGCCGGCACTCGAAGTGGGGTTCGTAGAAGGGGAGCTGCGACTGGTCAGCTACAACGTGCGCGGCTCAGTCGGAATCGATGGCCAGCTGGCCCCTGACCGGATCGTTGCCGAGATTCGCTCCTCAGACGCCGATGTCGTCATCCTCCAGGAGGTTGCCCGGGGCTGGCCCATTCACGGCACCATGGATCTGGCGGCATACCTGCAACGGGAGCTGGCGATGGACTACCTCTACGTTGCGGCCGCCGACGGCCAATTCGGCAACGCCATCCTCTCCCGACTACCGATGCTGGAGATCGACTCGGGGCTGCTACCCGAGGACGGCAGCCAGCAACGTAGCTACGCCATTGCCAGAATCGCGACACCCGGCGAGGACGTTGTCGTCGCCGTGGCTCACACCCACAGTCGTTCTGCGGTGCAGCTCGAAGCACTCGTCGATGCGATTGCAGCGGATTCCCGCCTCGTGGTGGCCGGAGACTTCAACTTCGCCCCCGACGATCCGGAACTGTCGATCTTCACGTCCGGCGGCCTCGTCGATGTGATCGGCGCAACCGGTGACCCGTGCCGCACCACCTCCGCAGAGCCGACTTCGGACTGTGATCGCCCCGACTGGGTATTCGTCACTTCCGACATGACCGTGAACGAGCTCCGGATCGGAAGCGGCGGGGCGTCGGACCATCTCGCCATCCACGTCACACTCGAACTCTGAGCTTCTTGAGGGTCGAGCCGGCGGGAACGTGCGAATTCGCTCAGCCGATGCGGCGCAGGTCGACGACGAAGATCAGCGTCTCATCCGGGCCGATGACGCCGCCGGCTCCCTTCGAGCCGTAGGCCATCTCCGGCGGGATGGTGATTCGGCGGCGGCCTCCCACCTTCATGCCCTGCACACCTTCGTCCCAGCCGGCAATCACCTGGCCGGCGCCGAGCCGGAAAGTGAGCGGGTCGTTGCGGTTCCATGAGGCGTCGAATTCGAAGCCGTCGGACCAACCGACACCGGCGTAGTCGACGGTGACTTGTTTGCCGGCGGTGGCCTCGGCGCCGTCGCCCACGACGAGATCGTCGACTACGAGCTCGGCGGGCGGCGCGCCATCGGGCACGGTGATAACGGGTCTGGTGTTGGTGTCTTCCATGGCGCCCGAGGCTAGAGCGTGCTGTCAGACCTTGCCCGTCAGAAGCCAGGTGTCCATTTGGCCTTTGCCTTTGACTTCGATGGTGCCGCGGGGTTCGAATCGGAAGCCGTTGCCGGAGAGGAGCTCGTGGGTGGTGGGTGTGACTTGGATCTTGCCCGGGATGCCACCCGACTCCATACGGGAGGCGGTATTGACGGTGTCGCCCCACAGGTCGTAGGCGAACTTGTGGGTCCCGATGATCCCCGCCACCACCGGCCCCGAGTGGATCCCCATCCGCAGTTGCAGCTGATGCCCATCGAAGTCGTTGCTCGCCATATAGTCACGGATCCGCAACGCCAGCTCGGCGATGGCTTCAGCGTGATCGTCCCTCGGTACGGGAACGCCGGCGGCGACCATGTACTCGTCGCCGATCGTCTTGATCTTCTCCAACCCGAGTTCCTCAACGAACTCGTCGAACTTGGTGAACACCTGATTGAGTAACCCCACGAGTTGCGGTGGGGTCATGGTGGCCGACATCGGCGTGAACCCGACTACGTCTGCGAAGAGCACACTGGCGTGGGGGAAGTCGTCGGCGATCATCGACGTATCCGCCTTCAATCTGGTGGCGATCTCATTGGGCAAGATGTTGTGCAGCAAGTCATCGGACTCCTGCTGAAAACGATCCCGCTGCCGCACGAAATACGCCATACCGGCGTACAGGAAGGCGGCAACATTGGCGGTGATAAATGCGAATCCGGCGGCGGTTCCTTCCACCTCGTACAGCGGATCGATGGACTCAGAGAGCAACACTGCTAGCACCAATGAGACCAGGTAGCCGAGGAACCAGAAGAACGCTCCTCGGGCGCTGAACACGATCAGGGCTCCAATCACTGACAACAGGCCGAACAACATGAGCCCTTGGGACGGGATGATGCCGCCGAGCGCAACACTCTGCACCAGCACCTCGGAAATCTGGGTCAATAACAACGCGTTCACGATCGCGACGAACCAGCTCGGCCTCACTCTCAACACAAACAGAGATAGGAGGCTGATCGACGCCGCTGCCACGTCGGTCCAGCCCACCACTGTCAGGCCCTGGCTGAAACTGTCCATCGAGAAGAGCCAGCGCATTTGGCCGAAGAACATGTAGCCGATGATTATCCGCCGCTTCCCGGCCTGGGCGTCGGATTCGCCCTCGTAGGCGCCGATTGTCATCAACCATCGCCAGAAACGTCGCAGCGCTCTCATTGTGATCTCTCCCGTGGCGATCTGACGCCGAATCCCGGTCGACGTTAGCTCGGCAGGTGTATGTGATGGGCTTCGGGCAGGACCGTCGGGTAGGGCGAAGCGGTTCTCGATGATCGTGCCATCGCCGGCCCGGCGAAAACACGCCATGACCACACGGGAGACAGTCGGTGCGAGTCTGTCGGGTACTTCTCGCGCGGCCGCGGCGCGCTGCAGGGACGTAGGATCTCTCACCATATAGGGTCCCACCCGCCCTATATCATGTGGACCGCCTCGCCTCTGCCAGTTCAGTGACCAACCTGACGAAGGCTGCCGATCGACGTTTCGCCGGTATATCGCATTGGTCCGCCGTTATGAGGTCCGCGGCATATCGTTCAATGGCTCGCATCCAGGCAGCGCCCGTCTCCAAATCCGCCGTCCACTGAACATCAAACCATCCGTCGGCGCGGCGTTTGGCAACGATCGACGGGATGACACGATCCAGCACAGAGATCGGCTCTCCAGCGATAAGGGGTTCTTCGGTTTTCATGTCTCGAATGTACAAAACGCCACCGACAGAATCGCAAAGCCGATCGGGCGGACGGCCGCGTTTGGGCCCGACGGTTCACCCGGTCGGCTCTACGCTGCACGGGTGGACGACACCGGCCTCCCCATTGAACGGGCGATTCCTGAACTGCGCACCGCCCTCGGCTCGCGACCCTCTGCGGTCCTGGTAGCCCCGCCGGGTTCGGGCAAGACCACCGTGGTGCCGCTCCGTCTCCTGGCCGAGCCGTGGCTCGGCGGCGGCAAGATCGTCGTGCTCGAGCCGCGGCGGATCGCCACCCGGGCCGCCGCCCATCGGATGGCCCACCTCCTCGATGAGCCGGTCGGCGAAACGGTCGGCTACATCACCCGCGGCGACCGCCGGGTCGGCCCGCGGACCCGTGTCGAAGTAATCACCGAGGGCGTGCTCACCCGAAGGCTGCAGCGGGACCCCGAGCTGGCCGGCACCGGGCTCGTCATCTTCGACGAGCTGCACGAACGCAACCTGCAGAGCGATCTCGGGCTGGCGCTGGCGCTCGACGCCGTACAGACATTCCGGCCCGACCTGCGCCTGCTCGCCATGTCGGCCACGATCGATGCGGACAGGGTCGCGGCGCTCCTCGGCGGCGACGATCCGGCGCCCATCGTCGTCGGCGAGGCCGCCGAGTACCCGGTAGAAATCCGCTGGAAACCGTTCCGCGACCGGGCCCGACTGGTGACCCATGTCGCCGCCGCGATCCGGGAGGCGGTGGCCGCGGAGCCCGGCGACGTTTTGGTGTTCCTTCCCGGGATGGGCGAGATGCGGCGAGTGCGCGATCGGCTCGGCGACATCGGTGCCGACGTGATGCTGCTGCACGGCAGCTTGCCCGCGGACGAGCAGGACGCCGCCCTTGCTCCGCCCCGCCCGGGGGTGCGCAAGGTTGTGCTGTCGACCGACATAGCGGAGAGCAGCCTGACAGTGCAGGGGGTGCGGGTCGTGATCGACTCCGGCCTCGCCCGCAGCCCGCGGCTCGACCTGCGCCACGGCATGACCCGGCTGCAGACGATCTCCATCTCACGTGCTTCGGCGGATCAACGGTCCGGTCGGGCGGGACGGGTAGAGCCGGGGGTTGCGTATCGGCTGTGGTCCAAGCTTGAACACGGCGGCCGCCATCCCCACATCGATCCCGAGATCACGAAGGTCGACCTCGCCGGATTGGCGCTCGAGCTGGCACTGTGGGGCGTCGCCGACCCGGCCGATCTGGCGTTCCTGGACCGGCCTCCCTCGAAGACATTCGCCGCGGGACGCCGCCTGCTGCAGCTCCTCGGAGCCCTCGATGAATCGGGACATTTGACCGACAGCGGCCGCACCATGGCGACGCTGCCACTGCACCCGCGTCTCGCCCGCATGGTGGTTGACGCCGGCGCCGATCAACAGCTGGCGTGCATTGTGGCCGCGCTCGTCGACGATCGTGACGTGCTGCGCGGCCATCCCGACGACGTGCCCGTGGACATCGCGCTGCGAGTGCGCCTGGTGGCCGACCCCGGCGAGTCCCATCCGGCGGCGATGGGAAGATCGCTGCAGCGGGTGCGGCGTAACGCCGCCGACCTCGCCCGCAGGGCGGGAGTTGCCGACGGCGGGGTCGATCCCGACCGCACGGGGCGGGTGCTGGCGCTGGCGTTCCCCGACCGGCTGGCGGTGCGCCGCGGCAGCCCGGGCCGGTTCCAGCTCCGCACCGGAACCACGGCGTGGATGGCGGCCGCAGATCCACTCGGGGTGGAAAGCTTCCTGGTGCCTGCCGACCTCGACGGAAAGCGCAAGGATGCCCGCATTCGGTTGGCGGCGGCCATCGACGCCGCCGACGTGGCCGAACGTTTTGCCCACGAGATCGTCGACCAGGTCAGTCTCACCTGGGAGGGTGACCGTTTGGTCGAACGGCAGCAGCGCCGCCTCGGCGGAGTGAGCCTGGACACGCAGGACCGGCGCCCCGAACCGGGCCCCGCGGTGACGGCCGCATTGCTGCGACGCATCGGGGACAACGAGCTGCGGGATCTGCCGTGGACCCGGGCGGCGAGCACGTTTCGTGCCCGCGTTGAATTCCTCCATGCCCGTCTGGGGGATCCGTGGCCCGACTGGTCGACAAAGCGGCTGGTGGCGACCGGCGACGCCTGGCTCGGCCCGTACCTCGCCGCGGCCACCGGCCTCGACGACGTAGCGCGGCTCGACCTGCTGCAGCTGCTGCGTAACCACCTTGGGTATCCGGCGGCTACGGACGTTGATCGGCTGGTCCCGACCCATGTGGAGATCCCGAGCGGACGGCGGGTGGCGGTCGACTATTCCGGCGAAGTCCCCACGATCGCGGCCAAGGTCCAGGAGTTCTTCGGTGCCACGCAAGGTCCGGTTATCGCCGGTGAGCCGGTGCAGCTGATGCTGCTGTCGCCCGCCGACCGGCCCGTGCAGATTACGAGCGATCTTGGCGGGTTCTGGGCCGGCTCATGGGCGGAGGTCCGCAAGGACATGGCGGGGCGCTACCCGAAACACGAGTGGCCGGACGACCCGGCATCGGCAAGGCCGAAACGCAGTTAGGTCGAGCTGGGTGGACTCGCTCAGTCGAGGAAGATCGCCGGATCGAAGGAGACGGACACGTCGGGGGCGACCTCGAGTGTCACAGTCGCGCCGGGTTGGTATCGGCCTTGTTCGACGAAGACGCCTTCGACGGCGCGGTACTCGATCAGCTCGGGCACACCGCCCGGGGTGGCTTCACCCGGCTCGCCCGGGTCCACGATCCAATAGCGCTGCAGGCCGGCGGCGGCGTATTTCCATGCCTTGTGGATCATGTCTCGGGCGAGATCGGTGGAGAGGACCTCGACGGCGAGGTGGGGCGCGCCGGTGTAGCGGACCTGCTCGTCAGTTGTGTCGAACACCATGAGGTCCGGGATGAATTCGTCGTCGCCCGGCTTCCAGGCCCATGCTTCAACGACTTCGTATCCCTCGGGCAGCGCGTCGTCGAATAGGTTGGCCAGTTTGAAGGAGATCCGCTGGTGACGACGGGTTCGCGATGGACTCATGACGAGTTCGCCGTCGATGTATTCGCCCCGTACGTTCTCGCCGAGGGCCGCGTACTCGTCCCACGACATCGGGATCCGGTCGCCCGGCTGCAAGGTTGCTGTGTCCATGCTCATCACCTATGCCAGCAGCTCAGCGGGGTCGATTGTGATTTCGGCGGGGCCGACGTCGAGCCGAGCCCGGGTGCCCGGGAGATGCCGAGCTGTCTCCACGAAGACTCCCTGGCGCAGCTCGTAC
>CAMYIJ010000055.1:24425-25368 GCA_947258375.1 uncultured Acidimicrobiaceae bacterium | reverse complement strand
ACACGGCGGCATTGGCGGTCGTCCGCCGCGGCGGCCAACCCCACGTGCACGACTACCTGTCGTACGGCGACTGGCCCATTTGGACTTCGGTGGATGCCTGGAATCACATGTTCAGCGCTCTTCTGCACAACCGCGCCATAGGCGACCGGCGGGGTCGGGAAGCCGCCGTCGACCCGGGCGGCGATGGCTCCGGTGAGCAAATCGTGGTCGCCGCCGGGCTGACCGATCAGGGGCTCGTCCTCGGCGGCAGCTACCTCACGAACACCTTCGACAGCGACCAGGGTGAACCAATCGAGGTAGAGCTGCTCGACGCGGCGGGAGAGTCGACCGGCACTGCTCCCGGCTGGCTGGTCCCCGGGTTGACCCATGCCGTCGGCGGCGGCGAGGTGGTCTACGTGGCACTTCCGCCGGGTACCGATGCAGCCGGCTTGGCCCTCCCCGACGGGGCGGGCTCGGTGGTGCTGGACGGTCCCGCTCCGACCGTGACCTCGGTGGCTGCCGGGATCGCCGGGGAGGCGCTCTCCGTGTCGTGGGAAGGCGATTCGCCCGGCGGGTTCCTGATCGAGGCGACTCGCGACGGGCTCGACTGGTGGCAAATCGGCTCGACCGATGAACCGGGCCTCGAGATCGATCTCGCCGACCTACCCCTCGACGGTCCCGGGTGGCAGGTCCGGGTGCAGGCCTCGGACGGTTTGCGGGTAGCAACATCGACCGGAGCGGCCGTCGACCTCGGCCCGGCCACGCCCAGGGCCGCCATCATGGCGCCCCCCGCCGACAGCCAATTGCGACCCGGGATGGTCCTGGCCTCGGCCGGAGCGTCCTCGCTCAGCGATGACAGCGGGCTCAGCTACCAGTGGACGCTCAACGGTGAGCCGATCGGCGAGGGCCTGGAGGCTCCCATTCCGCTCCTGGTGCCGGGTCGACATGAGATCGGGCTGACGGT
>CAMYIJ010000055.1:0-24405 GCA_947258375.1 uncultured Acidimicrobiaceae bacterium | reverse complement strand
GTCTGGGTCATCGTCGACAACGACGCCGACGGCATGGACGACGAGTGGGAGGCCGCGGTGGGTCTCGATCCAACCGATGGAGCGGACGGCTCGAGCGACGCCGACGGGGATGGACTCATCAACGCCTGGGAGCATCAGGCCGGCACCAACCCGTTGTCGATTGACACCGACGGCGACAACTATGCCGACTCCGTCGAGATCTCGGGAGGCACCGATCCCACCGATGCGGGCCAAATCCCCACTTTCCTGCACGGTGTGCCCGGCACGCGTGCTCTCACCGTCGCCGACTTCGACGCTGCGCCCTCGCAGCCACCTGCCGAGCCGGGTGAGGGTGGGTCGTTTCCCTGGGGGGTCGCGCTGCTGGGGAGCCTGGCGGCGACCGGAGCCGGCTTCACGTTCTGGCGCCTCCGCCAGGGACGCCAAGCAAGCGGCTAGCCGCGATAACCGGGGACATTGTCGCGGGCGCGAGGCCGCAACAAGTGCCCGGGCGTTTCTCGGGCACGGCCCTAGCGTGACAGCCGCGGCTCCCCAATCACCGGCGGTGTCTACCAGCACTGGCGGGACGCTGCTCGTAATCGATGCCGTGCTCGACGCGACGGGGGCGCAGGTTTCATCGTGGCGTCCCTATTTCGCGAACGGTCGAGAACCGGCAGGGGGATTCACTTGCCGAGGACGGCGCATGGCCATTGCACCAGGCGAGATCCTGCCGCACTCGGCTGACACGCCGGCCTCGGAGCGGCGGCTATCCCGTTCCTAACCCCCGTTTGAGATGAATGTGATCGGGAAAATGGTCACTGGGGCCTCTGGGGCATCCACGACGGAAGTCACGGAGCAACTCGAACGAGCTTGGCCGCCGAACTCGCGCAGTCCGGCGGCCCTGAGAAAAGGGGACGGCACATTGAACGAGCAGCGATCGAAGTGGGGTAGATACTGGCGACCGGCGGCCGTGATTGCAGTCCTGCTCACCGTGATGGCAGGCGTCGGGGTCGCAGCGGGTGCGGCGACCCAGACCGAAGATGCCGCGCTCATCGGCTCGGACGCTCTGTCGTCGGATTTCTACGGTAGATCGGTCGCGGTATCAGGTGATACCGCCGTGGTCGGTTCCCCCGGCGACGACGACAACGGCAACAACTCGGGGTCGGCATACGTCTTTGAGCGAACGGCCGAGGGCTGGGTGGAGACGGCCAAGCTGACGGCGTCGGATGGTCGCACGGCCGATTGGTTCGGTAGCGCAGTTGCGATTTCGGGCGACTACCTGGTGGTGAGCGCCCCCGACGACGATTTCCCCGAGACCGATATCTACTTCGGGCCGGATTCTGGATCGGCCTACGTTTTCGTTCGTTCCGGTGATAGCTGGGTGGAGCAAGCCAAGCTGACTGCTTCGAACGCAGTCGGCCACCAGCATTTCGGTCGGGTGGTGGCGATCTCTGGTGACACCCTGGTCGTCAGCTCCGGTGGTAGCTGGTGGAACGGCCTGGGTCCGGGGTCGATTTACGTCTTCGAACGCTCCGGTGATGACTGGCTGGAGGTCGGCGAGCTGACCATCCCCGACACCAAGCCCGGAGACGGCTCAGGATTCTCGTTGGCGATCTCGGGTGACACCGTGGTGACCGGCGTTGTAGGCGGCGACGGCAACGTTGAGGGCTCGGGTACTGCCTACGTTTATTCGCGGACAGTGGACGGCTGGACGGAGGGCGTCGAGCTGCTCATGGACGACGGCACAATCACCGACCAGTTCGGTGCTTCGGTGGCAGTGTCCGGCGACACGGTTGTGGTCGTGGATACGCAGGATGACCCGAGCCGGCGGTCGTCGGGTGCCGCCTATGTCTTTGCTCGATCCGGCGATGACTGGGTGAAGCAGGCCAAGCTGACCCCCGCGGAGCCTTTTGCCTACGACTATTTCGGCTCCTGTGTGGCGATATCGGGTGACACCGTCGTCGTCGGCGCGAGCTCAACCAGCTCGCATTCCACGGGTGCGGTCCACGTGTTCACTCGAAATGACGACGGCTGGGCCGAGTCGGTGGAGCTCACCCGATCTGACGCCCGTTTCGACTATGGATTCGCTTCCGCGGTGGCAGTCGCCGGGAACACGGTAGTGGCTGGTGGCCCCTCGAAGGCCTACGTGTTCGACTTGTCCCCGCGCTCTCCCGTGGTCGATGCCGATCTCGATTTCGGGGACACCTTCCCCTCGGGCACGGTGACTCTCACCGGAACGGTGGATGACGACGCACCCGTCGGTTGGGTCCGGGTGGCCATTCGCGACCGCCTGACCAGGCTATGGCTCCAGGACGACATGGTGACGTGGGGGCGCTTCAACCGGTTCCCCGCGGTCCTGGCCGATCCGACGGCTGCGGCCACGACTTGGTCCTTCGGGGTTGATCTACCCGACGGCACGTATGCCCTCTCGGTGCGTACCAAGGATCGTGATGGCAATGCCGCCAACATCAGGCCCTGGCGGCGCTTCAGCGTGGGCGATGATGCCACACCGCCGACGATCGACGCAGATTTTGCGTTCGGGGCGGAGTTTGACTCGCCGGCGCGGTTGACGGGTACTGCTACCGACGACCGGCAGGTTGTCCGGGTCCGGGTGGCCATTCGCGATCGGGCTACTCGTCTGTGGCTTCGGGACGACGGGGTGACCTGGGGTCGGTTCAACCGGTTCGCTGCCACCCTCTCGGATCCGGGCACCCCGTCGACGACGTGGTCGTTCGAGGTCGATCTTCCTCCGGGCGATTACAGCTTGTCGGCTCGAGCGACCGATCGCCTCGGGAACGAGTCCAGCATCCGGCCGTGGCGCCACTTCTCGATAGAGGAGTAGGGAGAGCCGCTGCGCGGCACGAGCGCCTCCCGTCGGCGGTGCTTCGCCGGCGGGAGGAGAGCCGCCGCCCAGCGGTTCTTGAAGGCCGGCGTCGAGATCACGATGGCGTCGCCGATGACGCCAACGGTTGCGTGTTGCGATAGCTCCGTTGCCCACAGCAGCCTCGTCGCATCGGGGTTGAACACCACGACGGCGAGATGTGGCGACGACGAGGACGGTCGAAGGCTCGACATTTCCGTACGGGCGGTCGCTCCCGTAGTGACATCCACAGTGGTGGCCGACTCCCGGTGGCGAATTACCAGCATCTTGCCGAGCTCTTCGAGTTCGATGTCCGAATCCTGCTCGACACTCCGGAGCGCATGGAACTCCACGAGCGCTACATCGCCGAGTACAACCCCTCCAAGAGCTGACCGGCTCGAGTCGAGCTGGCGGACAGGGGCCCGCAGTCCGGGTCCATTTCGCTCGTACTTGGTGCGGTGCAACTTGGTTGAGTAGGTCAGGACGTCACCGGGTGTGAGGAGGACCGGGGGTCCGTGGCCGTCGAGCGGACTGTCCGGATGCGACGAGCGATCCGAGAAGCAGCCAGAAGAGCCACGTCGAGGTCAGGTCTGCAGTCTGGAAGAAAGTAACCACGAGGTAACTCACGAGCGCCGCGAACGCCGCGGTCTCGAGCAATACACGACCCGTATCCAGCTCGGCTCGTCGTCTCACGGCCGCACGGAGCACCTGAGCGGCAATCACGACGTATACAGCCAACGCCGCAATGCCGGAACCGCTGGAAATCGCGAGATAGACATTGTGGGGGCTTTCGACTCTGAACGGGGCGAATTGACGGGCACTCTCGCTGGAGAGGACCTCGTCACGGTATTCACGGAACACGAGCGCAAATGTGTCAGGACCGGTGCCGATGAGCGGGTTGTCGGCGGTGACATGCCACCCGACTTGCCAGAGGTCGAGGTGCATTTGGACCGAGCCCGGTACGCCGGTCTCCGTGCTGGCGACGGTGCGCCTGACAACTGACTCCGCCACATCGCGCGCGGGACCCACGGTACCGGCAAGGATGAGTGCGATGGCAGCGATTGCCGTCACCCCCAAAGCGAGGCGCCCGGGCCGGACGATCTGGTGACGTACCACGACGACGACCATCGCGAGCGTGCCGGCAGCGAATGCAAGGTATCCAGCTCGGCTCAGAGTCAGGACCAGAGCCAGGACCTGGACGACGGCCGCCAGCGACCACGTCGCCCTTCGTCGCGCCGACGTGGCTGAGATGGCTGTAGCCGCCGTGAAAGGGACGGCCATCGCGAGATAGCCGGCCAGTGCGTTCGGCTGGCCGATTGTGGAGAACACTCGCCCGTTCGGCAGCTCGCCCCAAATGGGGTCGGCTCCGATTCGCTGCATCACGGCATATAGCCCGACAACTGTGGCGCCGAAAGCGATGCTCCGAGTGAGCAGTCGCAACCTCCGCTCCTCGAAGACGGAGATCCGTGCCAGGCAATAGGCGCCCACATAGATCACGACCGCTAGATACCCCTGGCGCTGAAAGCGCTCTCCGAAAAGGCTTTGGTGCCGGTCGATGGAGAACACCAGGCTCAGCGTCACGATGACCACGAAGGCGAGCACACCGATATCTGTTGGGGCGAACTCGAGCCTTCGCCCCTGCCTGATCGCCACGACGCTGCCGGCCAACCCAACGCATGTGACAAACACGAGAAGAATCAGCTTGGGGATGACGAAAGTCTCGATCGTGGCGATCGAGAACACGAGAGGTACGAGAAGCGCCGTTGTGCCGAGAAACGCGGCGACGAGTACGTCGGCTCGCCGGCCGCGTTTCTCCAACTTCATCGGTTGGACAGTACCGTCAGCGATGCTCTCCGCTTTCGGCTCCCTCGTCGTATAGGAGCCCGGCGCCGCGCTTGACGCCGAATATCGCAAGCGCCAAGACGAGGAACGCCGTCATCGCGATCCCGAAGGGCCCGGACATCAACGGAACGATTGCCGCGTGGATGCTCTGGAGTACTTGGCTCATGGGCGGGCTCATCGGGGGGCTCACAGGCGGACTCAGCGGGTGTTCCACGTAGATGCCGATTGTGCGGCTGAGCGACTCGCGCTTGCCCTTGAAGTCGACCACCGCTTCCACCAGGTGCTCGCCCTCATCGATAGCGAGCGCAATCAGCGGCTCGGCGTGCTGCTCGGTCCCACCAATCAGGTCCCACGGCTGCGCGTCGTCCACGTTCGTCACAACCCCGTCGAGCGTGAACGTGACTTCCTCTGCGGTGGAGCTGGGATCGAGCGGTGCCAGGAATATGTAGGCCTCGTCGGGCAGTATCGCCATGCTGGGAACCGATGTAGATCGATCGGATTGATCGCTGATTACCAGAGCAAACGCGATCGAGTGGCAGAACGTGTTGCCTTCAATGGAGGCGTACTCGGACAGGTCCGACGGCTGGTAGAAGAAGTCCGTGTCGTGGTTGTTGCAACCCTCATTTTTGGTGAACGAATTCTCGAGGGACCACAGATTGAAGCCGATCGCATGGTTTCGATTTGCGGTATTGCCTTCGATGCCCGAATCGGCAGAGCCAAGTTCAAAGCCGTCCTGTCCATTCCCGGTCGCGGTGTTGCCAACAACGATCTCCGCACCGCCGATCTTGAAGCCGCTCGAGTCGTTGCGCTCCGCGGAATTCTCTCGCACCACGGCGCTTGATCCGGTCACGAAACCGAATCCAGCGTTGCCGACGCTGGTGTTGCGCTCATACGTGTCGTGACTCTCGCCGAAGGACGACCCGTTGAATCCGTCCCCGTCGTTGTTGGTTGCCGTGTTATCGACGAGAGCATTGTCGCCCCCGCGCGGGCGTGACTGGCCAATCAGTTCGAAGCCGTGGCCGCCGTTCCTTGTGGCCGAGTTGTTGCTCAGGTCCGAGTACGTCACCGAGCGCAATTCGAATCCTGCGGAGTCGTTCTTGGTGGCGCCATTGTCGGAAATAGACAGGTTGGTGCTATTCCGGATGCTGAATCCGATTCCTCCATTCCTAACTGCCTCGTTGCCCGACACGTCTCCGCCCTGGAGCTGAATAGAGAAGCCGCCGCCGGCGCAGCGCGACGCAGTATTCCTGTCCAGAATGATGTTCCGTCCGCTCACCTGATAGCCGATATCGGCATGAACAGCGGTATTGCGACTGAGCGAGGATCCGTCCAGCGAACTCCCGCCGACGATGAAGCCGAATTCGGCCTCACCTTCGTATGAGTTCTGGTCAAGGTGGGTCAAACCCGCAAACCAGACTCGATACCCCGCAGAGGCGCCGTCCTTGGCGGTATTCCGGCTGAGAACGATGCCTTCAGCACCCTGGTCCACGACGAAGCCGTAGACGCCGCCGGTCGTTGTGTTCTTGGTGAGTGATCCGTTGTACACGCCGTTGACATGGAAACCAATGGACCCGGCGTTCAGCGACTTGTTGTCGGTCAACTCTACGTCGGTCGTGTCGAAACCGAGCAGGTAGCCCGTCGACGCCGCATCGTTCACCAGGTTCCTGCTGAGCACGAGCCGCGTGGCACCACCGTCCTCACCTGCCAAGACAAACCCTGTGTCGGGGCGGTCCACCGTGTTGTGCAGGAGCTCTGAGTCAGATGTGCGTGACGCGAAAACCCCGATCTCGAAGCCCGCTATGTGACAGTTCTGCAGCCGCACACGATCGACGCCGAACACCCAAACACCTATTGATTCTGTTCCGCTCCCAGTGATAGAGCGACCTTTGCAGTTGAGGGTTGCGTCGTGGCTTGTGAAAGCAACATCGCCGATGTGGTCTCTCTCCAGCGAAACATCGCCGCTGATGTTCAGGCGCGGGTGGGTGGGGGCACTTCCGCCGCCGACAAACGTCCCGCTCGAGTCGAGGAGCTTCATGATGTTGAAGTCCTGATCGAGAATCTGAATATCGCCGGACCGGGTCGCGGTGAGCATCGTTCCGTCGGGCGCAACATTGATGTCGGTGTATGAGCAGCCGAATGTGTAGCGCCCACAGTTTGGGCGCGCCTCGAGTTCGAACGCTCCTGATGGACTCAGACGTACGAGGGTGCCCGCCCAGGACGCCAGGAAGATCTGCCCGCTGTCGTTCACGGCGACAGATCTGATGTCGCCATACCCACCTATGTTGACCACACGAATGGGGTCGAGCGTCACCGGATCGAACACGTCGAGCTGTCCGCCGCCCGGTGATAGGACGTAGAGGAGACCGTCACCGCCGATGTCCAAGTCTGTCGGGCCGAGTGAGGTGGCGAACCGCACAAAGTCTCCACTGTTCAGGTCGACTCGAACGACACCGTTCTCGGTGCCTCCCCCAGTTGACTCATCCGTAGCAAAGGCGTATTGGTTCAGCACGGCCAATCCGCCACCTGAAACGCCGCCGCCAGTGCTCAGGCCCCGTACGACATGGTGGGTCCAGGGCCCGGAACCCGGGTCGAAGACGCTGATGAAGGCTTCGAAGGTCCCGTTGTAAACGACGACCCGTCCGTCGTCAGTGAAAGCAAGGTCGCGGACGTCCCCACGGCCGTCTTCTCCCGGGTACGGAACGGCAATCTGCTGGACTTCTTGTCCATCAGGGGTGTACTCGACGATGGTGTTCTGCGCAGTCGCGAGCACGTTCCCTGCCGTGGGCTCTATCGCAGGTGCGAACACATATGCCGAGCCCGACTCGGAGCCGTGGTCATCGTCACCCACTGCGCCGACGACGGCCGTGGCGCCTGAGATGGCAACCCCGGTTCCGAATCCGTCGTACACAGCGCCGTCGGTAGGCGTTAGCTTCGTTTGCTGCGTCCAGGTGGCTCCGGTGCGCGTGAATATGTACGCGGATCCCGATCCGTCTCCGTTGTCATCGTCCCCGAGGGCGCCGACCACAGCGGTGTCGCCAGATAGGGCGACGGAGAACCCGAAATGGTCACCGGCCATGATGTCGGATGGCGATAGCGTTGCTTGTTGCGCCCAAGTCGCGCCGGTGCGGGTGAAGACGTAAGCCGACCCCGTTTCTCCGCGGCTGGCGGCGCCGATCACGACGGTGTCACCGGAAACCGAGACCGCTTCTCCGAACCAATCGCCTTCGCCTAGGTCGGACGGCGTCAGCTTCGCTTGTAGCGTCCACGTCGTGCCGCTGCGTGCGAAAATGTAGGCCGAACCGGCGTTGCGTGCAATGTCGTCATCGGTGGGGGCGCCTATCGCCGCGGTGTCCGCGGACACTGAGACCGAGATCCCGAACAAGTCACCGACCGCGCCGTCGGATGGCAGTAGCTTCGCCTCTTGTGTCCACATCGTGCCGCCGCGCGTGAAAACGTAGGCCGAGCCGGCTTCTTGATCTTGCTGAGCGCCGATCAGGGCGGTATCGCCGTACATAGCTACCGCTTCTCCGAAGTTGTCGCCAGTGGCACGATCGGATGCCGTCAGCTTGGCTTGCTGTGTCCAGGTGGTGCCGGTCCGCGTGAAGACGTACGCCGCCCCAGCCCAGTCGCTATCACCCGGGGCGCCGATCACGACCGCGTCGCCGGATATCGCCACCGATTCTCCGAAAGCCTTACGGTCAGTGACGTCGGCGGGCGTTAACTTCGCCTGCTGCGTCCACGACGTGTCCGTGCGCACGTACACGTACGCGGCCCCTGCCCAGGTTCTACTGTCGTCATCCTTGTGAGGGGAACCGACGATGGCTGTGTCGCCGGATACCGACACCGACCACCCAGAAATGTCTCCGGTGGCTCCGTCGGAAGCCGTCAGCTTCGCAACCTCAACTTCGGGAGCGTCGGCCGCGAGCGCAGGCGATGCAAGAGCCATGAAGAGCATTGTGACGAAGACGATGAACAAGGCGGTTGTTGGGGTTCGCTTCGTCGTCCGGATCATCGTTCCCCTCCAAGGTTGCGGCGTCCCACTGGGGCGATGGATATGCCCTGCCCGCTCGGTGCGCGGAGTTCTTGATCCGATCGTCGCTCGAGCTTCGAGATCGCAGTATGGGGAATGGCCCCCATTCCGCGGGTCGCCCACTTTCTGTGGCAGCGACCGTATCAAACCGGGGGTTAGCTGGGGGTTAGGTCGGTGGCGAAATGGGCGGATTCGCATCGTTTCGTCGAGGCGTGCCGCGGGATGACGAGGATCGATCGGATTGTGAGGCGTCGCCCCAGCTCAGGTCGCTGTGATCAGGACCTACGTCAGCCGAGCCATCCGTCTGCCGAGGAACAAGCGGTTGAGCCCTTGGGGGTCTAACCATCACCTAACCCTGCGGGAATAGCGTGCGAGCCAGCTCGACGTAGGAGTCATCCATGGCGCTCTCTCACAAACCGCGATTCGGTCTGTCGTCCGCTCGGCTACGTGATATTGGTCGGGGCACGTTGGTGCTGTTTGGTTTGCTGGCCCTGATTCTCGTGGCCACACCGGCCGTGGCTTTCGATCCGCCGCTGCTTGTCGACTCGGTCGCTCATCCAACGAATGACACCGACGCGGAATTCGGGAGCAGGGTGGCCCTTGATGGTGACCGCCTCATAGTTGGTGCCATGGAAGAGGACTCGTTCGATAGGGCATCTGGCGCTGCGTACATCTTTCGCAACGACGCGGGTGGCTGGGTGCAGGAGAAGATACTGCTCCCTACAGCTCCGGGGGGAGAGTCGTTCGCGTATAACCGTTTTGGCGCCGGTGTTGCGTTGTCCGGCGACGTAGCCGTTGTCGCTGCCGGCGGTGCCAATAACCCGGCGATCTACGTTTATCGTCGCTCAGGGACCGATTGGCTGCTCGAAGCACGGATCACGGATCCCGTAAGCGCCGGGGCTATCGATATCGACGGAGACACCTTGGTCGTTGGTGATTCGGATCGAGGCGTGGATAGGACAGGCGCTGTGCATGTGTTCGGGTGGACTGGCACGCAATGGCTGTTTGAGGAGACCCTGGAGGCGTCCGGCGCTCTTACGAGCCATAATCTCGGCATCTCTGTTGCCGTTAGCGGTGACACGATTGCTGCGTCAGCTTGGCCCGGAGAAGAGAATACCGAAGCGTCGATTTCTATCTTTGTCAACGATGGGGGGTGGAGCGAGCAAGCACAGCTCGGGGCAGCCGGCTACGGGACGTCGGGCTTTCGTTATCAGAGGGTTGATCTCGATGGAGATCGATTGATCGCCAATGCTAATTGGGACACGCCCGGTAGCTCGGTGAGAATGTTTGCTCGATCGGGGACTGTCTGGAGTGAGCAGGCACGATTCCTGTCTGGCGAGGGAGGGGACATCGGCTTCATCGTTTCTATCGATGGCGCGCTCGCCGCCACTATTAGCAGTGACAACGAATCGGTCCATCTCTATGCGACCGCCGGAGGCGGCTGGGCCCGATTCGCCAACTTCAGCGCATTTGAGTTCAGTGACGCCCGCGCTGTCGATTTGAAGGGAGGGTCTCTGGTGATAGGCCAGGGACAGCAGGCATACATCTATGACGTGGATACGCCGGAGTTGATTGCTGGAACGGTTGTCGAGGCCGGATCCAACCGGCCGCTGCGGGGCATGTGTGTTTACGCCCACGACGCCGCCGACGAGGTTGTCGCGACAGCGTCTACTTCGGCGGCCGGTACGTACGCTCTGGCGGTGCAGCCGGGCACGTATACGGTGCGTTTCGACCACTGCGGGCTAGGGGTCTGGTCCACTGAGTGGTTCGATGAGAGCGAGCAGGGAGGGGCCACTCCGATCGTCTTGGCAGCCGGAGGCTCCGCCACGGGAATCGACGCCACGCTGGATCTGCTCATCAATTGTGGTGGGCGGGCGCCGACGATCATCGGCACCCAAAGCAACGACACGATCGAGGGGACATCGGGGCCCGACGTGATCCTGGGGCTCGGTGGACGTGACGTGATCAACGGTCTCGGCGGGGCAGATCGGATCTGCGGCGGTCCCGACAAGGACGTTCTCAACGGCGGTGGTGGTGCCGACAGCTTGTTCGGTGAAGGCGGAGCCGACCGCTTGCTCGGGGCTTCCGGCAACGACAAGTTGTTCGGCGGCAGCGGCAACGACGTGTTGGAGCCGGGGACGGGTAGAGATTCGGTGAAGGGGAATCGAGGCACCGACGCCCTCCACTACACCAGCGCAGTGGGTCCGATGCGAGTCGACCTGGGCGCCGGCGAAGCGACCGGCCAGGGTGCCGACAAAATCGGGAGCGTGGAGAACGTCGTCGGCTCCCCATTCGATGACGAACTCTCTGGCAATGGCTCGCGTAATCGGCTCAGCGGTAAAGCCGGAGCCGACGTCATTCGCGGCCTCGGCGGCAACGACAAGTTGTATGGAGGAAACGGTGACGATTTCCTCCACGGGGGCAATGGGAATGACAGGCTTTTTGGCGAGAACCAGGATGACTACTTGATCGGGGGCTCCGGGAGTGACCGGATGAACGGCGGTACGGGCCGCGATCTGGTCTCCTACGAGGAGGCAACGGGGCCCGTTGTCGCCAATCTGTTGGCCGGAACCGCCACAGGTGCGGGAGCCGACACTCTCTCCAAGTTCGAGGATCTGATGGGATCGGCTTTCGATGACACGCTTACCGGAACCCGGGGCGACAACATCCTGGTGGGCCTGGCCGGTGACGATTCCCTGGTGGGCCTGGCCGGAAGCGACCTGATCGAGGCCGGGCCGGGTGCCGACATCGTCGAGGGCGGCCCTGGAGAGGATCTCGTCTTCGGAGGCGGCGGCAGCGACACGCTACGTGGCGGGCACGACGACGATGAGCTCGTCGGTGAGAGCCGCAACGACATCCTCGAAGGCGGCCCCGGCGTGGACATCCTCGACGGCGGAAGTGGAAACGACACCTTGCGTGGTGACGATGGCGATGACCTTCTGATCGGCGGGCTGGGCGACGACACCCTCGAGGGAGGGGCCGGGTTCGACATACTGGCCGGTGAGGAAGGTGACGATTCCTACCGGGGCGGACCGGACAACGACTTCGCCGACCATGAGTTCGCTACTCAGCCGATCGTTGCGTCTCTCGTTACGAATACGGCCTCGGGGGAGGGTGCCGACACGTATGACAGCATCGAAGGGATCATCGGTTCCAGGCACAACGACACGTTGACCGGGAATTCGGTCTTCAACGCGCTGGTCGGATTGGGTGGCGCGGACGTGATTCGTGGGGGCGGGGCCGGTGACAACCTGTTCGGCAATTCCGGGAGCGATTCTCTCTTTGGAGAAGCGGGAGATGACTACCTCAGCGGAGGGTCGGGCGCTGATTCCCTCGACGGCGGCTCGGGTGTCGACTGGTGCGAAAACGGAGAGACGTATGTGAGCTGCGAGACGGCACGCTCCGCGGATTCGTCGGCTTCCGACGATGTGCTCGACGAGGAGAGCTGGTACCACGAGTACACGCATCGGGGACGGAAGGCGCAGGATGGGAGCCCTGCCGACAATGGGTCCTGGCTCGACCAGTGGCGGCAGATCTCGGCCCAGGATGCCGATTCATCTTCTACCCATTGGCACATGAGCGAGTGGGTGTGGTTCGAATCAGGAAGCCATCGGTTGTTGGGTTCGCTGCCGACGTGACCGAGGGGGACGCAGTTGACCAATGGATATCGACGCCGACGGATCGGCTCGCGGAGGCTAATGATCTTCGTTGCAGTTGTGTTGCTCGTCAGCGGTGTCACGGCCGCGGCAAGCGCGGGTGCAGTGACAGAGCATACGAAGCTGGCCCCGATAGGCGGTTCTGATAGCCACCTTTTCGGGTGGTCTGTGGCGGTAGAAGGAGAGACCGCAGCGGTCGGCGCCATCGACGACCTCGGCGTGGGCGCGGTCTACATATATGAGCGATCCCGCGCGGATTGGCGCGGGGCAGCCAAGTTGATGGCATCCGATAGGGGTCTCGGCCAGGAGTTCGGCAGGGCGGTGGCGCTCTCGGCCGAGACGCTGGTTGTAGGCACCATGGGCGGCAGCGTCCGGGGTCACCAATGGGGCTCGGTCTATGTGTTTACCAGATCGGCAGGCATGTGGACAGAGACGGACAGGATTTCGGCGACAGACCACCCGGCCACCCTCCCCTACGCGGACGGCTTTGGTCGGGCGGTCGCGGTTTCGGGTGACACGATCGTGGTCGGCGCATCGGCGGCCGATGGAGCCGCCCCGTGGTCCGGCGCGGCGTATGTCTTCACGCGCGTCGGCGACAGTTGGTTGGAGACCGCCAAGCTGACGCCATCTGACGGCATCTCTGGCGATATGTTTGGACGGGCGGTGGCCGTGTCCGGTGACACGGTCGTGGTCGGCGCTAGGCGCTCCGACGACCAGGCCAGATGCGTTGATGCCGCGTATGTGTTCAGCCGTTCCGGAGACGATTGGGAGCAAGTGGCCAAGCTGGTCCCGTCGGAAACAGACTCCAGGTGCGGCTTTGGCCAGGCGGTCGCCATGTCCGGCGAAACGGTGGTGGTCGGTGCCAGCGGCGCCGCATACGTATTTGATCGCGCAGGCAAGATGTGGTCCCGAGCCAAGTTGGAGGCCTCTGAAAGTAGTGGAAACACGTTCGGCAACTCGGTGGCTGTCGAGGGCGACACGGTGGTTGTCGGCGACTACTACGACGGCCCCGGCATGGGGTCGGTCTACGGGTTCTCGCGGTCGGGTGGCGGCTGGATTGAGACAGTCAAGCTGGTTGCTTCTGACGGCTCTGCCGAAGACCAGTTCGGGACGTCGGTCGCACTGACCGACGGCACGGTGGTGGTCGGTTCACCATTCGACGGATCCGCGTACGTGTTTGATCTGCCAACCCCGACTGGAGTGCCACGTTGCACGGCGATCGGTTCCAACGGCGATGACGTGCTGTACGGCACGCCCGGCCGCGACGTGATCTGCGGGCTGGGCGGCGACGACGTCATCTATGGCAGGGGCGGTGACGACGAGTTACGTGGTGGCCCCGGGGCCGATCGGATACTCGGTGGCGATGGAAACGACAAGATCTTTGGCCATACCGGTAACGATGAGTTGACCGGCGGGGGCGGATCGGACCGGATCTACCCGGGTACCGGAATTGACACGGTCGACGGGGGTCGCGGCTCGAGCGACTGGGTCATGTATAGGACTGCCAAACGTGGCGTGGTGGTGTCGCTGCGGGCCGGTGTTGCCACGGGTCAGGGTCGCGACACGTTGGTCAATGTCGAGAACATCGTCGGCTCGCGGTTCGCCGACACGCTGATCGGCAACGGGCGCAAGAATCGTATTGTTGCCGGTGCTGGAGCGGACCTGGTGCGAGGCAAGGGGGGAGACGACCGCATGTCGGGCAGGGCTGGCCCAGATGTTCTCCGCGGTGGAGCAGGGTTCGACACGGCTCGCGGCGGTTCCGGGGCCGACACCTGCACCGCGGAGGTCAAGAAGTCATGCTGAACGCGTCCAGGGCATGGAGTTGTCCCCAGCTCGGGCGACAGCAGGCCGTGGTCCTTCTGCGACGGGGGCGGGGACTGTCGACTCCCAGACACCCGGTGCGTCTACATCAGGTCGGTCATGACCCGGCGGAGAGCGACTCGACGAGATCGATGTAAGCCTGCTGGGCGTCGTCCTGGCCCATGCCCGAGACCTCGGCCCAGGCGTCGTACTTGGCCCGGCCGACGAAGTCCATCATGCCGGGGCGGTCGCCGGTGGCGTCACCTACGGTTCCCTGTTTGTACAGGGCGTAGAGCTTGAGGAGGTCGGCATTGTCGGGCTTCTCGGGCAGCTGTTTCGACGCTTCGGCGGCAGCGGCGAATCGGTCGGCGAGGTCGGACATGAGCGGCTCCAGTCAGTCGGGCGCGCCCTCCGAATGATGGCAGACGATGCAACCAACCCACCCGACACACTGGTCACATGTGTGAGACATGCATGCATGTGCAGCACATGCACTACAGTTGAAGGGTGAGCAAGATGATCCAGATACGCAATGTTCCCGATGACATCCATCGTGAGCTCAAAGTGAGGGCGGCCCGGGCGGGGATGAGCCTGTCCGACTTCCTCAACGCCGAGCTGGCTCGGCTGGCGGCACGGCGGCCCCTCGGGGAGCTGATTGCTGAGCTCGACTTCGAGCGAATTTTGCAGCCGGGTGAAGCGGCAGAGGCGGTGCGGGCGGGTCGGCCCGATTGATCGTTATCGACGCATCTGTCCTGGTGGACGCGTTCATTGGCGATGTTGCGACGGCGACACGAATCAGCGGGGAAGAACTGCACGCCCCACATCTGATCGATCTCGAGGTTGCCAGCGCGCTGCGGCGTTTGGCGACTACCGGGAGGATTGACCATTCCGCTGGTCGCAGGTTGATGGCGGTTCTTGCGGATGCCGACCTGCATCGACACAGCTACCGCGAGCTGCTTTGTCCGATATGGGAGCTGGGCCGCAATCTGAGCTCATACGACGCGGCATATGTGGCGCTGGCCACAGCACTCGACGCGCCGCTCGTCACCACCGACACCAGGCTGGCGGCGGCGCCCGGCCTGACCTGCGCCGTCGAGTTGGTTTAGCCCACCCAGACGCACGGTGCCACCGACGCGGCTGAGCATCGCATGCAGCCGGGCTCCGCCGGTGTCTCCGGGATAGCAACACAGCGGCCTCCGCAGAGCGAACCCGCCACATCCCAAAGGGCCGTCTTGCTCTGGTTCAGCATCGGATTCTGCGCGATGATGAAGCTGAATCGCGCAACGTAGGAAAGGCTGTTCCAGCCTCAAAAGCCATGTACGACGATTCCCTCACCAAGCTGAACGAAGCCGACGCCCTGCGCGTGGGCGCTGCGCCTCGCCGGCACCTGCCCGGGCGCCCCGTCGAGGGTGACGCTCGGGACCATTAGAACTCCGGAGGAGGACCATGAGCATCCAAATCAACCGGGTGGCCGTTCTGGGGGCGGGAGTGATGGGCCAGGGCATCGCCGCCCACCTGGCCAACGTCGGCATCCCCTCCTACCTCTTCGACATCGTTCCCGGTGAGCCATCGCCCGAGGAAGCAGGCAAAGGCCTGACCCTCGACGACCCGGCAGTGAGGAACCGGCTGTCACTCGCCGGCCTGACATCGATGGCCAAAGCCAGGCCCGCGCTCCTCTACCGCAAGGAGCTGGCCGGACTGGTGACCCCCTGCAACTTCAGCGACGACCTCTCCAAGCTGGCGGAATGCGACTGGATCGTCGAGGCGGTGGTCGAACGGCTCGACATCAAGCAGAAGCTCTTCGCCATGGTCGACGAGCACCGCCGGCCGGGAAGCGTCGTCTCCTCCAACACGTCCGGGTTGTCGGTGGAAGCGATGGCCCAAGGCCGCAGCGAAGACTTCCGCCGGCATTTTATGGTCACCCACTTCTTCAACCCGGTCCGCTACATGCGCTTGCTGGAGATGGTGCCGGGCGACGATACGGACCGCATCGTGTTCCGGGCCCTGGCGGACTTCGGTGAGCAGGTACTCGGCAAGGGCATCGTCTACGCCAAGGACACCCCCAACTTCGTCGGCAACCGGATCGGGACCTTCGGAATGACCTCGGTCTTCCACTGGATGACGGAACTAGGACTCGGGGTGACCGAAGTAGACAAGATCTTCGGTCCGGCCATGGGCCGGCCCAAGTCGGCCGTGTTCCGGACGGCCGACGTCGTTGGTCTCGACACCATGGCGCACGTGTTGACCACCGTGGCCGAGTCCTGCCCCGACGATCCATGGAGAAGCCGGTTCGCCATACCGCAACCGATGCAAGAGCTCATCACCCGCGGCGCGCTCGGCGAGAAGAGCGGCGCCGGGTTCTACAAGAAGACGCGTGATGAAGCCGGAGGACGCAAGATCCTCGCCCTCAATCTCGACTCTCTGGACTACGAAGAGCAGCCGAGCGTCCGTTTCGACTCCGTCGGAGCCGCCCGCGCCCTCGGGACCGCAGGCGAAAAGGTCGAGGCGATGGTCTGGCACGAAGACGCCGCCGCCCGGATGGCCTGGAAGGTAACGGCCGAGATCTGTGCGTATGCGGCAGAGCTACTGGGTGAGATCGCCGACGACGTCGTCAACATCGACCGGGCCCTGCGCTGGGGATTCAACTTCGAGATGGGCCCGTTCGAGACCTGGGACGCCATCGGCGTGGAGCGCTCGGTGGCGCGCATGCGCGATGAGGGAATGGAGATCCCTGTGGCGGTCGACACGATGCTCGCCAAGGGCGAAGGGCGCTGGTACACGAAGCGTGATGGCCTGGTCTACTACTGGGACGTCGAGAAAGAGGACTACCTGCCCGTGCCGGTGCCGGACGGACACATCTCGATTCAGGTTCTCGGCGATCGCGGCAAGCAGCTCGACGGCAACAACGGGGCGACGATCTACAACATGGGCGACGGCGTCGGTCTCGTCGAGTTCCACACCAAGATGAACTCCATCGACAACCAGATCGTCGAGATGATCGACCGGGCGTGCTACCTCGTGAACGAGGGGAAACTCGCCGGCCTGGTGGTCGGCAACGAGGCTCCCAACTTCTCGGTCGGTGCCAACATCGGGCTGGTGGGCATGCTTGCCATCGCCGGAATGTGGGACGAGGTCGATCGGGCGGTAGCGGCCGGGCAGAACGCCAACATGAAGATGAAGTACTGCCGCGGTCCGGTCGTGGCCGCGCCCCGCGGCCTGGCTCTGGGCGGCGGCTGTGAGGTGACGTTGCACAGCGACGTCGTTCGGGCTGCGGCCGAAACCTACTTCGGGCAGGTCGAAGTGGGCGTCGGTCTCATTCCGGCCGCCGGTGGATGCAAGGAACTCGCCTTCCGCTACTACGGCAGCACCCCGCCCGGGGCGAAGCCGAATCCGTTCGCCTTCATTGAGACGATCTTCACGACGATCGGCCTGGGCAAGACCAGCACCAGTGCCGAGGAGGCCCGCGATCTCGGATTGCTCCGTCCCCACGACCACGTGACGATCAACCCCGACGCGCTGCTGGCGGATGCCAAATCCGACGTGCTGGCGCTGCTGCAGATGGGCTACAAGCCCCCGACACCCACCACGGTGCCCGTTCCCGGAAGAGACGGAATCGCCTCGTTGAAGGTGGCGGCCCACGGTATGCGGGGCGGCGGCTACATCTCCGAATACGACCAGCACCTGGCCAACCGGCTGGCCTACGTGATCTGCGGCGGAGACGTGCCGGCCGGAACCGAGCTGACCGAACAGGACTTCCTCGACCTGGAGCGCGAGGTGTTCGTCGAGCTGTGCCACGAGGCAAAGACACAGGAGAGAATCCAACACATGCTGCAGACCGGCAAGGCGCTGCGGAACTAGCAAAGGAGGAACCCATGGGCACAGGAGTCGTCGTCACCCACGCCTACCGCACTGCCGTGGGCAAAGCGAATCGCGGCAGTCTCCGCCACACCCGCCCCGACGAGCTACTCGGCTTGCTGATCGAGGGGTTCCTCGAGCGGACGCCGCAACTCGACCCGACGGCGATCGACGATGTCATCATCGGCTGTGCCATGCCTGAGGGCGAACAGGGCATGAACATCGCCCGGGTCGCGCTCCTGCGGGCCGGTCTCCCGATCGAGGTCCCGGGCATGACGCTGAACCGATTCTGCAGCTCGGGACTGCAGACTCTCGCCACGGGAGCCGCTCAGATCGCCGCCGGATGGTCGGACATGGTGCTGACCGGCGGGGTCGAATCGATGTCGATGGTGCCGATGGGAGGCAACAAGCCCAGCCTGAACCCCTGGCTGGCCGACAACTTCCCCTCCGCCTACGAGGCGATGGGGATGACGTCCGAGATCGTGGCGCAACGCTACGAGATCAGCCGGGAGGATCAAGACCGTTTTGCCCTCGGATCGAACAACCGGGCGCTGGCAGCGATCCGCGCCGGCAAGTTCGTCGACGAGATCATCCCGGTGCCCGTGGAGGTCGACGGCCGGGAGATCGTGTTCGACACCGATGAGGGGCCGCGTGAGAGCACGCTGAAAGGGCTGGCCAAACTCCGGCCGGCATTCAGCGTCAACGGGCGGTCGACGGCCGGCAACTCGTCGCAGATGTCCGACGGTGCCGCCATCGAGTTGCTCATGAGCGCCGCCAGGGCTGAGCAGTTGGGGTTCCGGCCGCTGGCCGAATTGGTGACGTACCAGGTGGCCGGGGTTCATCCCGAGGAGATGGGGATCGGGCCGTCGGTGGCCATTCCCAAAGCGCTCGAGGCGGCCGACCTGAAGATCGACGACATCGATGTGATCGAACTCAATGAAGCCTTCGCCAGTCAGGCGCTCTATTGCGTGCGGACTCTGGGCATCGATCCCGACAAGGTGAACGTGAACGGCGGTGCCATCGCGCTCGGTCATCCGCTTGGCTGCACCGGGGCGAAATTGACCGCCACTCTGCTGCACGAGATGCGCCGGCGTGAGCTCGAATACGGGATCGTCTCGATGTGCATCGGCGGCGGTATGGGCGCGGCGGCCATCTTCCGCAGGGTCGCCTAGAGGCACCTCAGCAGCACGGACCCTGCCGCACCCGGTCGGGCAGGGTCCGGTGCGTGTCTCCTCTAGAAGGCGTCCTCCGACATCGTCATCGGCGCCAGCGTCGTGTTCGTCAGGACCCTGCGACTTGCGGCCAGCCGGGGCAGGACGGTCCGGTTGTACCAGTCGTTCGCCACCACCTTGCCCTCGTAGAACGCGCGGTCCGTTTCGCTGGTTGTGGGCAGCTCCAGCGCCGCGACGGCTACCTCGGCTTGCCGCAGTAGCAGCCACCCTACGACCAGCTCGGCGAGCGCCGCCATGAAGGGTGTGGCATTCAACCCGATCAGGTACACGGATTCACCGAGGAAGCCGACCATCGTCCCGAGCATGCCCTCGACGTCCTCCAGCGCCTGCCCGAGGCGCAGTCGGCCGTCCTCGAGTTGCCCGTTGCCCTTGACGGTGATGCGCACGTCCTCGAACAGCCGTCCGATAGTCACCGCCTGATCCTTGGCGACCTTCCGAAAGACCAGGTCGAGCGCCTGAATGCCGGTGGTTCCCTCCCAGATCGTGTCGATCTTGACGTCACGGAGGTACTGCTCGATGGGGTAGTCGCGCATGTAGCCGGAACCTCCGAATACCTGCATCGAATGTGCCAGCAGCTCGTAGGACTTCTCCGGCCCATAACCCTTGATCAAAGGAACCAACAGGTCGCGCCGCTTGGCGAGATCCTCGTTCCCGGGTTCGAGCTCCATCCGATCCTCGAGGGTGGCCGAGTAGAGGTACATGGCACGCAGTCCCTCGGCGTGCGCCTTCTGGTCGAGCAGCATGCGCCGCACATCGGGATGACGGATGATCGGCACCGACGGCGCCGCCGGATCGAGAGCCTTCGCCAGATCCGGTCCCTGTACCCGTTCCTTGGCGTACTCCAGCGCATGCAGATAGGCCGACGAGAGCGTTTCGAACGCCTTGGCTCCGAAGAACGTTCGGGCGTAATCCATGATGCGGAACATCTGGCGCATCCCCTCGTGCACCTCACCGACCAGCACGCCGCGCGCCGGCGTGTGCTCACCGAAGGCGAGCTCACAGGTAGCCGACCCACGTACACCCATCTTGTCCTCGAGTTTGGTGGCCACCACACCGTTGCGCGCTCCGAGCGACCCGTCTCCCTCCACCCAGAACTTCGGGACGAAGAACATGCTCAACCCCCTGGTGCCGGGGACGGCCCCCTCCGGTCGAGCCAGAACCATGTGCATGATGTTCTCCGGCCAGTCGAACTCTCCGCTCGTGATGAACCGTTTCGCTCCGCTGATGTGCCAGGTCCCGTCGCCGGCCTCCACGGCTTTGGTGCGGCCGGCACCCACGTCGCTGCCGGCATCGGCTTCGGTGAGGACCATGGTGGCGCCCCAGCGCCGCTCCACCATGGGTACCAGGAACCGCGTGCGTTGCTCCTCGGTGACGACCGGATCCAGCAGTGCCGCCCACGTTGGCGCGCTGGTGTAACACAGGGCGGCAGGGTTGGCGCCGAGAAACAGCGTGCTCACCGCCCAGACGAGGCTTGGGGGAATACCCATCCCGCCCAGACGGTCCGGCAGCACGAGCCGGTGCCACTCACCGTCGAAGTAGGCGTCGATACTTCGTTTCGTCCCGGCCGGGAGGTGTACCTCGCCGTCCTTTAGGACGAGAGGGGTGCTATCGCCCTCGCTGAAGCTCTCGGCGAAGACGTCGACGGCCATCCGGTTGGCCTCGCGCAGGAGGGTTCGTGCGGATGCCTCATCCATCTGACTGAAGGGGCCGGTGCCCATGTGCTCTTGGACACGCAGCAGTTCGAAGAGGTTGAATTCGATGTCCCGTACGTTGCTCCGATAATGACTCATGACCCACCTCCAAGGCCGGCCTGAGTACGCCGCAGCGAGTCACGCCGGCGTGATAGAGCTATTTGACCTACCTCCAGCATATCCCTCGAACGGGGCGCGTGAGGGCCGGCGCGAGCGGGGGCGGTGCCCGTCGACGCCGACCCGGACAACGGCGACCTGGTGCCGCCTGGCCATGGAATCCGCCGGAGTGTTCCCGGCCGCCCTCGCGACCGCAGGTGTGCCGGCCGTGATGGAGGCAATCCCGGCAGCGGTGTAACGCTCGGCGGGCTGGACTCCACCGCCGCCTCCGCCTCTGGAGCCGGGGTGCTCCCTGGTGGTGCCGGACCCTTGAGGGCCCGGCACCCGCGAGCAGCGGGGTGTCGGCCGGGGGGAGTCTGCAACGTTGGCGAAGGGCCGGCCCCTCCACCATCACAGCGCCACGCGGAGAATCTCGGAAGCGTCCTCCGGCGCCGTTGTGAGATGGGATCTGGCCTCATCGACGGCCCGGCCGACGAAGTCCATCATGCCGGGGCGGTCGCCGGTGGCGTCACCTACGGTTCCCCGTTTGTACAGGGCGTACAGCTTGAGGAGATCTTCATTGGCGGGCTTCTCGGGTAGCTGTTTCGACGCTTCGGCGGCAGCGGCGAATCGGTCGGCGAGGTCGGACATGAGCGGCTCCAGTCAGTCGGGCGCGCCCTCCGAAATGATGGCAGACGATGCAACCAACCGGAGTCGGCCGCCCCTAGGTCGGACGACTCATTCTTCCGGCACATCGGCGCAGAACCGGGGGACTACGAATCGAATGGTCATTGACACAAACGGCCATGGGTGGCACGTTTTCGCGGGAGATTCAGCGCTACTGGGGGTTCATGAGACCGCGAAGGGGATGCGTTCGGCTACTGAGTGTGGTGCCGCTATCCAGCAGGACTGCGGGCTGTACGCGCTTTGATGGGCCGCCTGCGGGACGACAAGGTCGTTCCCCAAATCAAGGTGAGCTCGAGTGACCGGGCACGCCGACTTCCTGGCAACGCTCGGTGACGAGTTCCTCCTCGGCGACGGAACCCGGCTGCAGCTGCGCGAAGTATCAGAGCTGACGGAGCAGGGTGACTACCTCAGCTACTCGCTTCGATTCACCGGTTCGCCCGATCACCTCGTGGGCCAGGGCATGCAAGACTTGGCGCACGAAACGCTCGGGTCCCAGTCGCTCTTCCTCGTTCCCCTCGGGCCCGGCGGCGACGGGTTCGAATACGAGGCGGTGTTTTCGTACCTACGAATATCCCGAGAAACGGCCACGCCATGACTGCGGTGGCACAAACCTCGATCCGGCTCGCCGCCCCGCATGATGATCCGGGCCTCCGGGCCCTCTATCGCAGCACTCGCGCCGACGAGCTCGAGGCCGTCGGCTGGGAGGCAGGCATGATCGACGCATTCTGCGACCTGCAATACGACATGCAGCAGGCGCACTACGGCCGCACCTTCCCCAACCTGGAACGGCGGGTCGTTGTCGACGTCGCCGATTCCGTCGTCGGCCAGGTCGCCGTCGACCGGCAACCCGATTTGTACACCCTCGTCGATATCTCCGTCCTGCCCCCCAGCCGGGGGAGAGGGCTCGGAACGAGGCTGCTCGGCGGTGTGATCGAAGTCGCCGATGACGCAGCTGTGCCTGTTGCGTTGACGGTCTCCAAGGGCAGTCCCGCTCGAAGTCTCTACGAACGACACGGTTTTCGGATCCAAGCGAGCACCGATCTCCATCACCACATGCGCCGCCCGGCGGCCGGGAAGAGAGCAGCAAGATGACCGTGTACGCGCCCGAGCCCCGGCTCATGGGGCGACGCGAATTCATAGCCGGAGCCGGCGTCGCCGCTCTCGGACTGGCGGTCCTGGGCCGGGGTGCCTTCACCGCGGCGGAACCGTTCACCAGAACGGCCATCCTCGATCGAATCGGCGAGACATTTCGGGTCGCCGCCGGCCCGGCCGAGGGCGCAGTCGTCCGGATTTCTGAGATCCTCGAGCTGCCGTTCGGTGCCGTCGCCGACGTGGAGAACCAGTTCCTCCTGCGGCTGGCCGGCGTCGCCGGACCAGAACTCGCGCAGGACACCTACGAATTCGCCACCGAGTCGTTCGGCAGGGTCGCGCTGTTCATCACCCCGATGAGCGAACCCGGCGCCGCAGTCGCCTCCTACGACGCGATCATCAACCGGTTCGTCCCCTCCGGAGGCACGCCATGAGTGAACCCTTCATCGGCGAGATCCGCATGTTCGGCGGCAACTTCGCTCCCAGGGGTTGGGCGTTGTGCGACGGTCAGCTGCTGCGGATCGCCGACAACAGTGCCCTGTTTTCGCTGCTCGGCACGATCTACGGCGGCGACGGCCGCACGACCTTCGGGCTGCCCGATCTGCGGGGCCGGGTTCCGGTCCACATGGGCCAGGGCCCCGGTATGACCAATCGTCGCATCGGCCAGCGCGCGGGAGCTGAAACGGTGACGCTCTCAACCGCCGAACTCCCGTCGCATACGCATGCGATGGGCGCCTCGAGCCAGGCCGGCACCTCGGCCGGTCCGGCGGCCGCCGTGCCCGCCGCCGTCGGGCTGACGGCGCAGTACAGCACTGCCGGCGCCTCACCGGGGAACGAGATGAATGCCGCCGCGATCGGTGCGGCGGGTGGGGGTCAGGCGCACACCAACGTCCAGCCGTTCCAGTGCGTCAATTTCATCATCGCGCTCACCGGCCTCTTCCCGAGCCGGAATTGAGGAGACGCCATGAGTGAACCATTCATCGGTCAGATCCAGATCTGGGGAGGCAACTTCGCCCCGCGCGGCTGGGCGTTCTGCAACGGGACGCTGCTGCCCATTGCCCAGAACACGGCGTTGTTCTCCATCCTCGGCACCACCTACGGCGGCGACGGCCGCACCACGTTCGGGCTCCCCAACCTCACGGAGCGGGCCCCGATGCACCCCGGTAGCGGTCCGGGCCTGGCGCAGCGGCGGCTCGGTGAGACCGGAGGGACGGCGACCGTCACCCTCAACCCGAATCAGATACCCGCTCACAGCCACCGCCTCGGTGGATCCGGCGCCGACAACGACAGCTCCACCCCGATAGGCAACGTGCCCGGCTTCGCCGACGACGACCCGCTCTACCGCAGTACGAGCGACACCACGATGGCGGCGACGGCGCTTGCCGTCCAGGGTGGGGGAGCGGCGCACAACAACCTCCAGCCGTCGCTGGGGTTGTCGTTCATCATCGCCATCACCGGCACCTTCCCGAGTCGAAGCTGAGGAGATCACCATGAGCGACCCATTTCTCGGCCAGATCATGATGGTCGGCTTCAACTTCGCCCCGCGGGGATGGGCCCTCTGTGACGGGCAGTTGCTGCCGATCAACCAGAA
>CAMYIJ010000054.1 GCA_947258375.1 uncultured Acidimicrobiaceae bacterium | reverse complement strand
GCGGACTAGTTCTTGTTCCATAGAGTCCACCGACGAGTATTCCTCGAGTACCTCTTGTGCTTCTGTTGATAGGGTCAACATGGTTCCCATAATGCCAACCACCTGTGACAAGAACCGGCCGAAAACGGCTGATACAGAAAGAAATCTCGGGTTATCCACAGGAATCTTGTCGAGTCGTGATCCGACACTCCCGCCAGCCACGCGAACCCCGGATCCGGGACACCCCAAACACCCGACCACACCTGGAGCCCGGCTCCCTTCGCCAGCAGATTCGAGCCCGCCCGGCAAGTGGCGACTGAATCTTGTCCGAGGGTTCGCCCCTCTACCCGCTACGGCGACTGCGTCGCCGGCGGGTCCCTTCTCCCCTCCGGGGGAGACACATAAGATGAACCGCCCTCGCCTCCGCTCCCTTCGCCAGCAATCTCGAGCCCGCCCGACAAGCGGCGACCGTGTCGTGTCCGACGATGGTCTCCTCTACCCGCTGCGGCGACTGCGTCGCCGGCGGGGCCCGGCTCCCCCTGCGGGGAGACACATGATCGCCCCCGACCTTCGCCGGCAATCTCGAGCCCGCCCAGCGCACGGCGACCGGATCGTCCCGACAGCCGGCCGACACGAATCCCTTCCATCCTTCGCCAACAACACGAGCCCGTCAGGCAAGCGGCGGCCGAACCTCACCGAGAGCCCACCAACACCAACCCCACCTCGCGGGACGGTACGCCGGGGCTCCCGGCCGCTCGACAGTCCGGTCGAAACCACAAATGCCTCAATAGCCCCTATGGCACATGCCGATAGGGGGGATGGGAGACGAAAGACTCGTTTCTCTTGAAAGCCAAGTGACGGAGGAAATCCCATGCGACGGATGCGAGAGCGTCTCAACACGGAAGAGGGTTTCACGCTCATTGAGCTCATGGTTGTGGTACTGATCATTGCAGTTTTGGTTGCCATCGCCATTCCCTCTTTCCTCGGCTTCCGGAACCGGGCTCAGGATCGTTCAGCGCAAGCGGATCTTCGCAACACCCTTCTCGGCGAGAAGGCCGTGTGGACGGACGCCGGCGCTTTTACCGAGACTGAGGCGGATCTGAAGTCGTACGAGCCAACCCTGGTCATCAACACATCGGCGGCGACCGACGCCGGCGTGTTCGTCGACAAGTCGGTCGCCACCAACGACAACGTCGTCTGCCTCCTGCAGGCGAGCGTTTCGGGCAACCACTTCGCGATCTTCGAGGACTCATCGGCCACCGGTGGCACCTTCTACGGTGCCAGCGCTGCGGCCATAACGTGCCCCTCGGCGGCCGGAGCACCGACATCGACGGCGACAGTTGCCTGGAGCAACACCGGATTCCCGGCTGTTCCCTAAGTCGTAGGCCAAGTAAGCATTTACGGGGATGGGCTTCGGCCCGTCCCCGTTTTGCGTCGGCGCCAACCTGCGCCGGCAAATCATCCAAGCACCAGGCAGGGCCTCCTAGCCTGACTGGTCCCGCCGCAAGACAAACGCCGCCCATCAATGAGCCATACCGATGCATGAGCCGCTCGAGTGATTGAAGACATCCTCTGGATTCCTGCCGTTCTGCTCGGGTTCGCCGTCGGGTCTTTTGCCAACGTCGTCGCCTATCGGGTGCCGCTGGATCGCTCCGTAGTGAGCCCGGGGTCGGCATGCCCAAGTTGTGATCATCCGCTGGCCTGGCGTGACAACATCCCTCTGCTGAGCTGGCTGATCCTGCGAGGTCGCTGCCGCCACTGCAGTGCGCGCATCTCGATCCGCTATCCGCTTGTCGAAGCGGCGACGGCGGCTCTGTTCGTCGCCGCGACCCTGGTCATCGGCGCCCTCTGGGTGCTGCCGGCCTACCTGTGGTTCGTTGGCGTGACTGTTGCCCTTACGCTCACCGACCTCGACCACAAGCTGATTCCGAACCGCATCCTGTTTCCGAGCTCAGCCATCGGAGCGGTGCTGCTCGGGATTGGAGCCGTCATTGATGGTGAGGTCCCGAGCTTCGGCCGAGCGCTGCTCGGTGCCGCGGCCTACTTCACGGGTCTGCTCGTCGTGGCGCTCATCGCCAAAGGAGGGTTTGGCTTCGGCGACGTGAAGCTTGCCGGGCTTCTCGGTCTCTTCGCCGCATACCTCGGTTGGAGCGAGCTGATCGTGGCGATCTTCCTGCCCTTTGCGGTCGGGGGAGTGGTATCGATTCTCCTGCTCATCACCGGCATCAAAGGGCGCAAGGACGCCATCCCGTTCGGCCCATACATGGTGACTGGGGCCTACCTGGCGATCGCCCTGGGGCAGCAAATCGCGGACTGGTATCTCAACTAGCAAACCTCCTCGCGAACCGAGTTGCAGTAGTTGGGAATATTCCTGACAATAGGTAGCCTGCCGAACGGTGAATGACAAGCGTGTGATTTACGTCATTTGCCATCGGGGCCCAGCGGAGTAAATGAGGCGGAGTTGACCGTATGGCTGTGACCGTAGGTCTGGACATCGGTGGCAACGCGGTGCGTGTTGCTGTTGTTGATACCGGCAAATCGAGTCGCGTCGTCCGCCGATATTCCGAGATGCCGCTGCCGGCCGAAGCCGTCAGTGGCGGTGAGATCGTCGACGAAGGTGCCGTCGCCGAGGCAGTCGCGGCATTGTGGAAACGGCACAAACTGCCCCGGAAGCGGGTCATCGTCGGTACTGCGAATCAGCGCCTCGCAGTGCGCCAGGTCGATGTCCCCCAGATGGGGCCGGACGAGCTCTCGGAAGCTCTGCCGTTCCAGGTTCAGGACTCCATCCCGATTTCAATCGAGGATGCGGTCCTCGACTTCGTGCCGCTCGAACAGTTCGTGACGCCGGAAGGCGAGCCGATGGAGTCGATCCTGGCGGTCGCCGTTCACCGCGACATCATCGATTCGATCATGCGAGTGATGGAAACGGCGAAGGTTGCTCCCTCCGCGGTCGATCTGCAGGCCTTCGCCCTGGTGCGGTCCATCTTCGGAATCGAAGCCGGCGTTGGGAACCCGCTGCAGGCAATAGTCGACATCGGAGCGTCGATAACACAGGTGGTGATAGCGCGAGCCGGGACCGCCCACTTCGTGCGCCTGCTGCCCAGGGGCGGTGACGACTTCACCGCGGCTTTGCGCGACGGCCTCGACCTGGACGCCGAAAGCGCGGATGAGCTGAAACGGACCGTTGGCGTTGAGCCGATCGGTGTGCCCGAGGGCGACGATGAAGTCTCCCAGGCACGGCGCGTTCTGACTGAACAGGCCGACTCGCTGATCGACGAAGTGCGGGGTTCGGTCAACTACTTCGAGACGTCTTCGGGCGACGAGCGCGTCGAGCGCTTGGTGGTGGCCGGCAATGCCGCCCGATTGCCGCATCTCGCCAACCGGTTCGGTCGCTCCTTGAGTGTCGACGTGGAGCCGGCTCGGATCCTCGACCTCGTGGAGATCGGGAACATCGACCTGACCGACGATGAGGTACTCGACGCGCAGCCGGTCATCCCGACATCGGTCGGCCTCGGCCTATGGGGCGAGGTCGAATGAGGTCCATCAACCTGCTCCCGCCCGAAGCGCATGTCAAAGAACAGGCAAGAGCGCGAGTCGCCCGGCTGGCCCTGATCGCTGTGGCGTATCTGGCTCTGCTGGTGGTGCTGACCCTTGTCTGGCAGGCGCGGGTCAGCGAGGCAGAGCAGGATGCCGCGGCCGCGCAGCAGCGGAATCGCGACCTCGAGGCGCAGGTCATCGAGTTCCAGAGTGTCGAGGGGCTCGTGGCTGAGTACGACGCCAACGTCGCGCTGATGCAGGTTGCTCTGGCAGACGACCTTTCCTGGGGTCGGATACTCAATGACCTGGGCAGAATCCTCCCCGATTCGGTGTGGCTCGAGAGCTTTCGCGGGTCCGTGGATGAGGATCCGGCCACCCCCCAGGTTGGAGTGGTCCAGGTGACCGGAGTCGGTTTCGACTTCCCGGACGTATCGGCCTGGTTGCGGTCTCTCGACTCGGATCGGTTCCCGGCAGCTACCGCGACGTGGGTAACCAGCGTGAGTGAAGGCCAAATCGGGGAAGCCAATGTTGTCAACTTCATCTCCCAGACCTCCCTCACTGAGGCCGCCCGAAGCGACCGCCTGGCGACGCGTATCCCGAGGACGGGCCTGTGAGACTGAGCGGCACCGTGGGCAAGGTTCTTGTGGGCGTATTGTTGCTCCTGCTGATCACGGTGATCTGGTGGTTCATCTTCTTCTCGCCGAAGCGTGACGCCATCGATGCAGCCAAGGCGGAGCAAGAGACCGCGGCGCTCCGGGAGTCAACCCTCGAAACTCGACTCAGGCAGCTCCGCGAAATCAAGGACAACGAGCTCTCGTATCTGTTCGCCATCGGCCAGATGGAATCGAGCATTCCGGCAACACCCCAGGCCGACGCGTTCATCGAGGACATCACCTTCCTCGCCGAGACCACAGGCGTGGAGCTCGGTTCGATCTCCCTCACCCCTCCGGTGGCTGATCCTGCGACCGGCGGGTTCGAGGTGCCGGTGTCTCTGACCATCGAGGGCGAGTACTTCGAGGTGCTCGGCTTCCTGTACGGGGTCGAAGCTCTCGACAGGTTGGTCCGGGTCGATTCGATCGGGCTCGACCCGCTGCCCGCGGTGGAGGTACCGATCGAGGAACCTGCTGAAGGGGACGACGCGGATGAAGCGACCGAACCCCGGGTCCGCCCCAACGCCGATCTGCTGGGCGTCGACATCACGATGCGGATCTTTACCCGCTCGCCGGCCGCCGGCAGCGGCGAGGCAGGTGCCGATACAACTGTGGACGACACGGGAGGAGGGGACACCTGATGTACCGATCACTACGACCTCTAGCCGCGACCGCGGTGGCAGTGCTCATGTTGGCTGCAGCCCTTGCTCTGGTATGGATGGTTCTCACCTCGGGCATCCTGTCGCCGTCATCGGTGGCGGCCGGCCCGACGAGCCCGGCGACGCCCGTGGGCGTCGAGGTTTCGCCCGACGTGGAACCGGCGGCGGTCGTCTCCGGCGGTTTTCAGGTGTCGCAGCCCCGTGACCCCTTCCGCCCACTCATCACTGAGGACTCTCCCGTAGCAGGACAGCCCGGCACCGGTGGCAACGGCGGAACGGGCAGCGGGGACGGATTCGACCCATCGGGTACCACCATCACGCTCCAGGAGATCCGGGACGTCGCAGGCGTCATCAGGGCAACCGTGATCGTCAACGGCATCAGCTACGACGTCGGCGTTGGTGAGACATTCGCCGGGTCATACAAGGTGATCAGCCTCACCTCGACGAAGGGCGTCTTCATGTTTGGTGACAGCGCGTTTGAGCTCTCGATCGGCCAACAGATCCTGAAATGATCAGCTCCTGAGAACTCCGCTTCTGGCGGAGCCCCGAGAAGAGGGAGCGGCTCAGCCGCTCCCTCTTCGCGTTTCGGGTCGGGGCGAGACGTGGCACCCGGTACAAGGGATCTGGCGCCGGGCGCGAGCCGAGAACCCTTAACCGGGAGGGACCTCCAACTCGCGCCCCCCTTCCCGCCCTGCGGGCGGTACCCCTCCCCCCTCCGGGGGGAGCCATCAGGTGCAGTCGAGTCGGGCGCCGCTTTGCCAGACAGGCCGTTCCGTGCTCTACCCTCCAGTCCTATGTTGAGGATTCTTACTGCTGGTGAGTCGCATGGGCCAGGGCTCGTCACGATTGTCGAGGGTATGCCGGCCGGTATCGAGGTGAACGCGGCCGGGATCGGTGACGAGCTGATGCGGAGGCGCGCCGGATACGGACGGGGCGCCCGGATGAAGCTCGAACGCGACGAACTCGAGATCATGGGTGGAGTGCGTTTCGGGTTGACACTGGGGAGCCCGGTGGCGGTGATCATTCGCAACACGGAATGGCCCAAGTGGGAGAAGGAGATGTCTCCCGGACCCGGGCGGTCGGAGAAGCCGCTAACCACGCCGCGCCCGGGCCACGCCGATCTTGCCGGCATGATGAAGTACGACACTCGGGACGCGCGGGACATCCTGGAGCGGGCGTCCGCCCGCGAAACGGCGGCCCGGTCGGTAGCCGGATACCTCGCCAAACAACTGCTGCGGGGGGTTGGAGTCGAGGTCATTAGCCACGTCGTCGCCATCGGAGATGTGAGCGCGGACGGTGCCGACCTGCCGCTGCCGGACGATCGTGAGGCCATCGATTCCTCACCCGTGCGCGCCTTCGATCGGTCGGCGGAGGCCGCAATGATGGCGGCGATCGACGCTGCCAAGAAGGATCGCGACACGCTCGGCGGCGTCGTCGAAGTGCTGGTTTACGGCCTCCCGCCAGGCGTCGGGAGCCACGTTCACTTCGACCGCAAACTCGATGCGCGCTTGGCCGGTGCCTTGATGTCGATTCAGGCGATAAAGGGTGTGGAGGTCGGGGACGGATTCAAGACGGCGGCCCGGCCAGGCTCGGCCGCCCACGACGAGATCTACCACGACGGCGCTGAATTCAACCGGCAGACGAACCGCGCCGGGGGCATCGAAGGCGGCATGACCAGCGGGGGGCCGGTGAGGGTGCGCGCCGCCATGAAACCGATCTCAACCGTCATGCGTCCTCTCGACACCGTCGACGTCGGCACCAAGGAGGCCACCAAGGCATTCCGTGAGCGCAGCGACGTGTGCGCCGTACCGGCGGCCGGCGTGGTCGCCGAAGAGATGGTGGGAATAACGGTCGCCCAGGAGGTGCAGCGCAAGTTCGGTGGGGATACGTTGGGCGACCTGCAGCAAGCAGTCGCCGCGTATCGGGAACGACTAGCAGGGTTCTGAAGGTCGTGGCGCAGCACATCTGGCTTATCGGGATGATGGGATCGGGCAAGTCGACCGTGGCGCGCCATTTGGGTGAGAGGCTCGAATGGGAGTGGCTCGATCTGGACGAGATGATCTCGAAGCAAGTTGGAACCTCGATCACAGGCTTCTGGGCGGATCTGGGTGAGGATGAGTTTCGCGACATCGAAATCGCAGCACTGCGCGAGGTGGCGAGCGGCGCGAGCCGGGTCGTCGCCACCGGTGGCGGAGTCGTCGTGCGCGATGACAACGTCGCAATGATGCGGTCGTCGGGTCTCGTAGTCTGGCTGCAGGCGAGTCCCAAGGTTTTAGTACGGCGCATCGGGGCGGGTGCGGATCGACCGCTTCTCCAGGAGGGAGAACGCCTGGCGACCCTTACCAGCATCCTCGGGGCCCGGCGGTCGGCATATGACGGCGCCGCCCACGTGAGTGTCATGACGGACGACGTGCCCGTCGGCACCATTGTGGACCGTATCGAGGAACTATGGAACGAATTCGCGTAACGCAGGGCACCGAGGTCGCCAGCGACGTATTCATCGACGCGGGCATCGCCACATCGGCCGAGCCGGCGATGCCGCCACGCCAGGGTCGTCGCCGGGTTGCGATCCTCACGCAGCCGGGACCTCTGGAGCCGGCAGAAGCACTCGCGGAGAGCCTGCGATCCGCCGGCTACGAAGTGGCTTTACGGACCCTGCCGGACCGCGAAGCGGCGAAGACGCTCCCGGTTGTCGAGGAAACCTACCTGTGGCTCAACTCGCTCGGAATCACCCGCCACGATGCGGTGGTTGCCGTAGGCGGCGGTGCGGCGACCGACGTAGGGGGCTTCGTCGGAGCCACCTACTTGCGCGGTATCGAAACCGTTCTGGTGCCAACCACCCTGCTCGGGGCGGTTGACGCCGCGATCGGCGGTAAGACCGCGGTCAACGTCGGCGGCAAGAACCTGGCCGGAGTCTTCAGCCATCCGGCACGCGTAGTCATCGACACAGGCGTTTTGGCCGCCCTGCCTGAGGAGCTACTCATCGAGGGCACCGCCGAAGCGGTCAAGGCCGGCTTCATCGCAGATCCGGACCTGCTCGCCCTGTATCAGACTCATGGCCTCGCCGCGCCGCTCGCCGACGTCGTGCTGCGGGCCGTCCGGGTGAAGGCCGACGTCGTGAGCGCCGACTTCACGGAGCAGGGCGTTCGCGAAATCCTGAACTACGGCCACACCGTGGGCCACGCGATCGAACATGTGAGTGCCATTCCGCACGGCCACGCAGTCTCCATCGGGATGGTCGCGGCAGGAGCCGCGGCGGAGGAGACGACCGGCTTCGACTCTGCCGGCGCCCAGCGGGATCTGCTGGTAGATCTCGGTCTGCCCGTCGAGGCGCCCCGCGTCGATCGGGCCGCGGTGGAGGCTGCTCTGCTTCTCGACAAGAAGCGCGATGCCACGGGCGTCCGTATGGTGCTCCTCGAAGCATTTGGCAAACCGACTGTGATGAGCGTCGACATGACTACCGTACGCGCCGCTTTGTACGCCGTTGGCGTCTGCTGACGATTTGCGAGGAGACACCGCCGCTCATGATTTCCACAAACGACCTCAAGCCAGGAATGGCTCTCGATCTACCCGAGGGCTTGTTCCAGGTTCTCGAGTACCAGCACGTCAAGCCGGGCAAAGGGAAGGCCTTCGTCCGCACCCAGCTGCGCAACCTGAACAGCGGTGCCGTCGTTGACCGCACCTTTCGAGCCGGCGAGAACCTCCCTCGGGCAATCATCGATCGAGCCGACTACCAGTATCTGTACTCGGATGAGCTCGGCTATGTGTGCATGAACCTGGAGACATTCGAGCAAATGACCATCTCCAAGGAGCTGGCGGCGGATGTAGCCGACTACCTCGTCGAATCGATGACGGTTCAAGTGCACACCTACCAGGGAAACCCGATCGGCATCGAGCTACCGGCATCAGTCGAGCTCGAAGTGACCTATGCCGAACCCGGAGTCAAGGGTGACAGGGTTTCGGGCGCAACCAAGCCGGCAACGCTGTCGACGGGACTCGTGATTCAGGCACCACTGTTCATCGACCAGGGCGACATCGTCAAGGTCGACACGCGCACCGGGACCTACATCACCAGGGTGACGTGAGCCGCGACAGCCGCGTAGAGGCTCTCGGCGCGCTCTATGCGGCGGAAGCCCGCGATGAGCCGCCGCAGGAGGCCGGGCTGTCGGCCAGGGCGCGCAAGCTCGTCGGCGGCGTCTGGGAGAGTCGTCGGGCGCTGGACAAGGAGATCGCCGGGGCAGCCACCGGCTGGCGCCTCGAACGGATGCCTGCCGTCGATCGTGCCGTGTTGCGGCTGGCTCTCTACGAGCTGCGCCACACCGAAACGCCCGTCGGCGTGGTGATATCGGAGGCGGTGGAATTGGCCAAGCAGTATTCGACGTCCCGGTCGGGATCGTTTGTCAATGGGGTGCTGGCGGCGTTGGTGGAGGAAGCAGACTGAAGCGTCGCGAGCCCCGGCAGGACGAAGCTGACCTCGAGTCAGCAATCCGAGCATCCGGTGTGACTGGAGTCTGACGGACCTCTGCTACAGTCGCATCCGAACTTCCCTTTAATCGCGGTCCCGAGAGGCCGGAAAGGAACGAGTCATGCTGGCTCCACGCGAGCGGTCGGCGCGAAAACGCCCCGACCATCTGCTTTCTGTTCACCACCCTTCCAGCTCCCACTGGCGGCTCGTATGAAGCGCGTCCTGGACGAGAAGGACGTTGCTCGAGCGATCCGCCGTATCGCACACGAGATCTCAGAGCGCAACAGGGGCGCCGGTGATGTGATCCTGGTGGGAATCCACACCAGAGGGATTCCACTCGCTGATCGCATCGGCCGCGAGCTCGCAGCAATCGAGGACACAGAAATCCCATTGGGGACACTCGACATCGGGCTGTACCGCGACGACTTCGCGTCACGGCCGGCTCCCGTGATCGGGCGGACGGACATCCCCGACACCATCGAAGGCCGCACCGTCGTTCTCGTGGACGACGTCCTGTACACCGGTCGCACGATCCGCGCGGCCCTCGATGCGCTGACCGACATGGGCCGGCCGGCACGGATTCAGCTCGCCGTGCTCGTCGATCGCGGTCATCGGGAGCTTCCCATAAGGGCGGACTATGTCGGCAAGAACCTACCCACCTCAGAAAAGGAGCGCGTAACAGTGCATTTGCAGGAGATAGATGGCGAAGAGGGCGTCTGGATCGAGGCGACACTGTGAACCATCTCCTCACTACCCAGGACCTCGATCGTGATCACCTCACGATGCTGCTCGACACGGCCGACGGCATGGTCTCGCTCCTCGAGCGGGATATCGCCAAGGCACCGACCCTGCGGGGAAAGACCGTCGCGACGATGTTCTTCGAGCCGTCGACCAGGACCAAGCTGTCTTTTGACAAGGCGGCCAAGGCGCTCTCGGCGGACGTCATGTCATTCACTGCGTCCAGTTCCTCACTGACCAAGGGCGAGAGCCTGAAAGACACGGTGCTCACAGTCCAAGCGCTCGGCGTCGACCTCATGGTCGTGCGCCACGGAGCCACCGGAGCCCCGTGGCGGGTGGCAGAGTGGGTGGACGTCCCGGTCGTCAACGCCGGAGACGGTGCCCATCAGCACCCCACCCAGGCGCTGCTCGACTCTCTCACGCTGCGGCAGCACTTCGGCACGCTCGACGGCGTCAAGATCGGAATCGTCGGCGACATTCGCCACAGCCGGGTCGCTCGATCGAACGTCTTTGCCTTCGCGACGCTGGGGGCCGACGTCACCTTGATTGCACCGCCCACACTGCTTCCCGTCGCCAACAGCGAGTGGCCGGTGCACACAACGAGCGAGCTCGACGATGCGCTGACCGGGCTCGACGCGGTGTACCTGCTGCGGGTGCAAAGCGAACGGGGCGGCGCCAGCGTCTTCCCGTCGCTCGGCGAATACCGAGCTCGATTCGGGCTGACGGCCGAACGCTTCAAGCGGCTCAAGCCCGATGCCGTGGTGCTGCACCCCGGCCCCATGATCCGCGGCGTGGAGATCGACGCAGTGGTTGCGGACGATCCACGTTCACTGGTGCTTGAGCAGGTTACGAACGGGGTGGCCGCCCGGATGGCGGTCCTCTATCACCTCCTGGGAGGAGAAGCAGATGTCTAAGACGGTTTTCCGCAACGGGACGGTCGTGACGGCCAATGGCCCGGTGACCGCCGATGTCGAGGTCGCCGAAGGTGTGATCGTCGCCATCGGTGAGGCGATCGGGTCGGGTGGCGATGACGTCCGCGAGGTCGACTGCGAGGGCCTGTGGGTCGGGCCGGGGTTCGTCGACATCCACACTCACCTGCGTGAGCCGGGCCACGAGTACAAAGAGGACACCGAGAGCGCCTCGCGAGTGGCCGCCGCCGGCGGTTACACCTCCGTGGTCGCCATGCCGAATACCGATCCCGTGATCGATAGCGGCCACCTGGTTCGCTACACGATCGAGCGGGGGCGTGAGGTCGGTCTAGTCGAGGTTGCCTCGGCCGGGTGTGTCACCGCAGGGCGGGCCGGCGAGAAGCTTGCCCACCTCGATGATCTCTGGGCCGCCGGTGTCCGGATGTTCACCGACGATGGGGACGTCGTAGCCGACGCCGGACTGTTGCGCCGAGCCATGGACTATCTCGCTCAGCTCGGCGGGGTCGTGGCTCAACATGCCATCGACCCCGGCCTGGCCCGAGCGGGCCACATGCACGAGGGCGCGGTCGCCTCAGGCTTGGGGATGTATGCCATTCCCTCGGCCGCCGAGACCGTGGTCGTCGCTCGCGATATCGAACTGGTGAGGCTCACAGGCTGCAACTACCACGTGCAACACATCTCGGCGGCACCCACCGTCGAGCTGGTTGCAGCCGCCAAGCGTGAGGGCCTGCCGGTGACGGCTGAAGTGACGCCGCACCACCTTGCCTTCACCGACGGGGATGTCCGGGCCACCGATCCGGCTTTCAAGATGATGCCCCCCTTGCGGACCGAAGCGGATCGGGCGGCTCTGGTTGCCGGATTGCAGTCCGGCGTTATCGACGTGGTCGCCACCGATCACGCGCCGCACGCCGATCACGAGAAGGATGTCCCGTTCGAGCACGCTCCCAACGGAGTGATCGGGCTCGAATGGGCGGCTGCGGTCGTCAACGACCGGGTCGGTCTGGATCCGGTGCGGTTCTTCGAGGCAATGTCGGTCAAGCCGGCCGCGATCGCCCGCATCGCGGGCCAGGGCCGGTGGTTGGGCGTCGCCGAGCCTGCCAATATCACCGTCTTCGATCCGCAAGGCATCACCGACGTCCGCGACACACGTTCGAAGTCGCGCAATGCGCCGTATTTCGGGCGGAGCTACACCGGCGCGGTCAGGTACACGATGTACGCGGGAGCGATGACGTACGAGGAGAGCGGGGTTCTCGTCTGAGTTCCAGCCGACAGCGCGGCGCGCTTGCGCTCGCCGACGGCACGGTCTTTCGCGGCTCGGCCGTCGGCGCCTCGGGACTGGCGTCCGGCGAGGTGGTCTTCAACACTGCCATGACCGGCTACCAGGAGATCGCGACCGATCCCTCGTATGCCGGGCAGGTGGTTGTCATGACGGCTCCCCATATCGGCAACTACGGCACCAATCCGGTTGACGACCAGGCCGCCGGGGCTCACTGTGCCGGGTTTGTCGTCCGGTCGATGTCGCGACTCGATTCGAGCTGGCGTAGCGAGGGGTCGTTCTCGGAATGGCTGCGCGAGCGCGGTGTGGTTGCCCTTACGGACATCGACACCCGCCGCCTGACGCGACACATCCGAGACAACGGCGCGATGCCAGCCGCGTTGGGAGCCGGTGTCGCCGACTCCGACCGTGTGGCGGTGGCCGCAGCGACCCCGCCGATGCAGGGCCGGGATCTGACGCGGTCGGTCACGACGGAGGCACCATACGTGGTCGCTCCGGAGGCGCCGGCAGCCGCGCGGGTGGTTGCATTCGATTTCGGCATCAAGCGGGACATCATCACCCAACTCACCAGCCGCGGCATGGAGGTGCATGTGGTCCCGGCGGCAACGCCGGCCGACGATGTGCTGGCGCTCGATCCGTCAGGTGTGTTCCTCTCCAACGGACCGGGCGATCCGGAGCCGGTTTCGGCAGCCGTGGCGGCCGTCAGGGGCTTACTTGGGAGGGTTCCGATATTCGGGATCTGCCTCGGCCAACAGATCCTCGGCCTGGCCCTGGGCGCTACCACCACCAAGCTGCCATTCGGCCACCACGGCGGCAACCATCCGGTGCGCAATCTTGCAGACGGCGCAGTTGAGATCACGTCGCAGAATCACGGATTCACGGTCGATCTCTGGGCCCTGGCGGAGGGCGCGCCGCCGCCGCGACAGCCGGGGATTCCCGGGCCCGAGTTGCTGCCGGCTGCGGTCGAATCCGAATACGGGGTCATCGTGCCAACGCACCAGAACCTGAACGACGGCACTCTCGAAGGGTTCGAGTGTCGCGATGTCGCGGCCTTCTCGGTCCAGTACCACCCGGAGGCGGCCCCGGGACCCAATGACGCGGCACGCCTGTTCGACCGATTCGCTCGCGTGATAGAGGTGGATTGATGCCGCGACGCAATGACATCTCCACGATCCTTGTCATCGGCTCCGGTCCCATTGTCATCGGGCAGGGTTGCGAGTTCGACTACTCGGGCACGCAAGCCGTGAAGGTTCTTCGAGAAGACGGCTACCGGGTAGTCCTCGTCAACTCCAATCCGGCGACGATCATGACCGACCCCGAGTTCGCCGACGCCACCTATATCGAGCCGATCACGGCCGGCGTCATCGAGGCCGTCATCGACAAGGAGCGGCCGGACGCGCTGCTGGCGACGCTCGGCGGGCAAACCGCACTCAACGTCACTATGGAACTCGCCGAACGGGGCACCCTCGAGCGCTACGACGTGGAGCTGATAGGAGCGGGGCTCGATGCCATCGAGACGGCGGAGGATCGAGGTCGTTTCAAGGCCGCGATGGAGGCCATCGGGATCGCGACCGCCCGGGCCCACTATGTCACGAGTCTCGATGAGGCGCTCCACGCCGTCGCCGATATCGGCTATCCGGCGATGGTGCGCCCGTCCTACATACTCGGTGGCGGCGGTACCGGGATGGCTCACGACGAAACCCAGTTCCGCGAGATCGTGGCTGCGGGTCTCGATGCATCGCCGACCCGTGAGGTGTTGATCGAGGAGTCGGTTCTCGGGTGGAAGGAGTTCGAGCTCGAGGTCATGCGGGACGGCAAGGACAACGCCGTCATCGTGTGCTCCATCGAGAACCTCGACCCGATGGGGGTGCACACGGGCGACTCGATCACAGTGGCCCCGGCGATGACCCTTTCTGATCGCGAATACCAGGAGATGCGTGACGAGGCTATCGCGTGCCTGCGCGCCGTAGGGGTCGAGACCGGGGGGTCGAATGTGCAGTTCGCCGTCGATCCGGCATCCGGGCGACGCATCATCATCGAAATGAATCCGCGGGTGTCGCGCAGTTCGGCGCTTGCCTCCAAGGCAACCGGATTCCCTATCGCCAAGATCGCGGCCCGGCTTGCCGTGGGGTACACGCTCGACGAGGTGGCGAACGACATAACCGGAGCGACCCCGGCGTCTTTCGAGCCGGCCCTCGACTACGTGGTGGTCAAGGCGCCACGTTTCGACTTTGCCAAGTTCCCATCGGTGCCTCCGGTGCTCGGTACTTCCATGCAGAGTGTCGGCGAGGCTATGGCGATCGGGCGGACCTTCCCTGAGGCACTTCAGAAGGCCCTCAGATCGCTCGAGACCGGACGCCACGGGCTGAACGCCGACCAGGGCGAGGGCCACCTGCTCGCGTTGGACACGGCAGACGTGCTGAGCCGGGCCGCGACTCCCGCGCCCGGCCGAATCTTCGTGCTGGCCGAGGCGTTGCGCCGCGGCGTCGACCCGGGGTTGCTGAACGAGATCACCGGAATCGACCCCTGGTTCATCGATCAGATGCTCCAGATCGTGGAGCTGCGGCACGAATTGGCGGCCGGCAAGCCGGACCACGACATGCTGCTGGCCGGCAAACGGTTCGGCTACTCGGACGCCCAGCTTGCCCACCTGTGGCAGATCCACGAGTCGCAGGTGAGGGAACATCGGGAGACCCACGGCGTCCGCGTGACCTACAGCACCGTGGACACCTGCGCCGCCGAGTTCGAAGCGGAGACGCCCTACTTCTACAGCACATACGAAGAAGAGAGCGAGACCCCGCCACCGGGCGATCGTACGGTTGTGGTCCTCGGGTCCGGGCCCAATCGGATCGGCCAGGGAATCGAATTCGACTATTGCTGCGTGCACGCCTCCTTCGCCCTGCGCGACGCCGGATACGAGCCGGTGATGGTCAACTGCAACCCGGAAACGGTCTCAACCGATTACGACACGAGCGATCGGCTCTACTTCGAGCCGCTCACCGCCGAAGACGTTCTCGCCGTTATTGCCGAGGAGCGGCCGGTGGCGGTGATTGTGCAACTCGGGGGGCAGACCCCGCTCAGCCTGGCCGCCGCCCTGCAGGCCGAAGGGATAAGGATCGCGGGGACCCGGCCCGACGCAATCGATGCCGCCGAGGATCGAGAGCGATTCTCATCAATCTGCCGGGAGGCCGGAGTCCCGCAACCGCCCCACGGCACTGCGGAGTCGCTGCAAGAAGCCCAGGAGGTCGCAGATGACGTCGGTTTCCCGGCGCTGGTGCGGCCGTCGTACGTCCTCGGAGGCCGGGCCATGCGGATCGTCTTCTCCGTCGACGAACTCTCCTCCTATCTGCGCGACCTGTACGGGTCGGTACCCGGCGGCGAGGTTGATCTCCATGAGGCTCCGCTGCTGATCGACCGATTCCTCGAGGGGGCCACCGAGGTTGATGTCGACGCCGTCTTCGATGGTGACGAGATCTTCTTCGGCGGCATCATGGAGCACGTCGAGCAGGCTGGTGTGCACTCGGGCGACTCGGCGTGTGTGGTCCCGCCGCGGACGTTGACTCCGTCGGCAATGGCACAGATCGAGCACCATACCGAAGCACTGGCCCGCGCCCTCGAGGTGCGCGGCCTGATCAATATCCAGTTCGCCGTCAAGGGCGACAAGGTCTACGTGCTCGAGGCCAACCCGCGGGCCTCACGAACGGTGCCGTTCATCTCGAAGGCCACCGGCGTGCCGCTCGCCAAGATCGCGACCAGGGTGATGATGGGGGCAACCCTTGCGGGTCTACGGGAGAGCGGAGTGCTCCAGGAGCCGGGCGCGTTGGGCCACATTGCGGTGAAGGAGGCTGTCCTTCCCTGGAAGCGGTTCCCCGGCGAAGATACGTTGCTCGGTCCCGAGATGAAGGCGACCGGTGAGGTCATGGGCATGGGACGCAACGTAGGAACCGCGTACGCCAAGGCGCTGCTCGCGGCCGGCCACCACGTTCCTCGCAGCGGGTCTCTCTTCCTGTCGCTGGCCGATCGTGACAAGCCCCTCGGGATGGAGGCCGGCCGGCTGTTCTCCGAACTCGGCTTTCGGATCTTCGCCACGCACGGCACTGCCGGGGCTCTAGTGCGAGCGGGCATTCGGGCCACAGGGGTCGACAAGGTCGGCGAGGGGCCTTACGACCCGGTGCGCCTCATTGAGGATGGCCAGATCAACCTGGTGATCAACACCCCGCGCGGGCGCCGGGCGCGCGGCGACGGTGGCCTGATACGTAAGGCGGCGACCCGCCACCGAGTGCCATGCGTCACGACGATTCAGGGGGGCCTCGCCGTCGCCGAGAGCCTCGCCGAGGAGAGCTCCGTCATCGAGGACGTCATCTCTCTGCAGGATCACCATCTGCCACCGGCGATGGACCCGTGAGCACGATCAGCGGACCGCTCACTGCCGCCCTCGGCACGGTGCGGCTGCGCAGCCCCCTGATCGCCGCCGCCGGAACGGTTGGGTCGGTCGTCGATTTTGCCGCTGTCGGCGCCCTCGAGAACTACGGAGCCGCCGTCGCCAAGTCGGTGTCGCCGGTCCCCTGGGAGGGCAACCCGGCGCCCCGGATCGGTTCGTCGGGGATCGGGATGCTCAACGCCATCGGAATCCAGAACCCCGGCATCACCGCCTGGGCCGACGCGGTCGGTCCCCGGCTGGCGAGCGTCGGAGTGCCCGTATGGGGCTCGGCAGTTGGCGGCACTCCCGCCGAATTCGCTCTTGTCGCTCAGGGGTTGGAACAGGCCGGCGTTGCCGCCGTCGAGGTCAACCTGTCCTGTCCGAATATCGAAGGTGGCACGATGTTCGCTCTCGATCCGGCAGCCGCGGCCGCAGCGGTGGCCGCGGTCCGGGAGGCTGTCGATGTTCCTGTGAGCGCCAAGCTGTCACCCAACGCCGAGGACATCGTGCGAGTTGCCGCGGCCGTGAGCGAGGCGGGCGCCGACTGGGTGGTGCTGACCAACACGGCCTGGGGGTTCGGCATCGACATCAGCACCCGCCGGCCGACATTGACCCGGGGGGTCGGGGGCTATTCCGGGCCGCCCCTCAAGGCCCTGGCCATGCGTTGCGTGTGGCAAGTTCACCAGGCGATGCCGGACGTGCCGATCGTCGGCTGCGGGGGAGTGGCGACCGCTGACGATGTGGTCGAGTACCTGCTGGCCGGTGCGTCTGCCGTCGCCATCGGCACTGCACACTTCGCGACGCCGCGGGTCGGGGCAACAATCCGTAGAGACCTCGAGCGGTATATGCGCCGGCATCGGACGACAGTGACAGAGCTTTCTGGAGGAGGAATTCCCTGGTGACCAATCCAATAATGGTGGCGATCGACACGGCGGATCGAGAGACCGCGCTGGAACTTGCCGGGGCCGTGGCCGAGTCCGTAGGAGCGTTCAAGGTAGGTCTGGGACTGCTCCACGGCCCGGGCCCCGGTCTCGTCGGTGACCTGCGCGACCTCGGGCGCCCGGTGTTCGCAGACGCCAAGCTGCACGACATTCCCACCCAGGTGGAACGGGCCGCCCGCGCCCTGGGCCGGGCCGGGGCCCGATGGCTCACCGCGCACGTCGCGGGCGGCTCAGCCATGCTGGCGGCGGCAGTGGCCGGCCTGGCCGACGGATCCGACGGTACCGCCGGAGTCCTCGGAGTGTCGGTTTTGACCAGTCTCGATGCTGCAGCCCTGGCGGAAGTCGGAATCGACGAATCGCCGGAGGACCTGGTGTCCCACATGGCCCGGGTCGCAGAAGCGAGCGGTGCCGAAGGAGTCGTGTGCTCCCCCCGAGAGATAACGATCGTCCGAACGGCAGCCCCGCGGGTGGCGGTGGTGACGCCGGGCATTCGCCCGGCGGGCAGTGAAGCCGGGGATCAGCGCCGGACCGCGACGCCGCAGGATGCGCTGGCGGCCGGCGCCAGCTGGCTGGTGATTGGACGGCCGATAACGGCGGCGGCCGATCCGGCGACGGCTGCCGCAGAAATCGCTGCACAGATCAATACGTAGTCACCGGCCTGCGGCTTGATAGAGTTTGCAACGAAGAGGAGATGGCATGGCCCCACCACAGTTGACGGATGCGCAGCGCCAAGCGGCGCTGGCCAAGGCGGCGGAGGCTCGCAGGGCGCGAGCAGAGTTGAAGGAGCTGCTCCGAACCGGGAGTCTCTCGTTGACAGACGTGTTCGAGAGAGCCGAGGACGATCAGGTCGTAGCCAGCACGAAGGTCTTCGCGGTTCTGACCTCATTGCCGGGCTTCGGCAAGATCAAGGCGAAGCGGCTCATGGAAGACCTGAGCATCGCGGAGAATCGTCGGGTTCGCGGCTTGGGCGAACGACAACGGGCGAAGTTGCTCGAGATTTTTTCTTGACGGGCCCCGGCGAGGAAAGCTCCTCGTCGTTTCGGGGCCGTCGGGGGTAGGGAAGACAAGCGTTGTGAACGCGTTGGCCGAGCAGGCCGACTTTCACTTCTCGGTGTCGATGACGACGCGTCCGCCGCGGCCGTCGGAGGTCGCCGGGGCCGCCTATCACTTCGTGACCCGGGATGAATTCGAGGCAGCCGTCGCCGCCGGCAAGCTGCTCGAGTGGGCCGAGTACGGCGGAAACCTCTACGGCACGCCTCGTGACCCCGTCATTGCCCATCTCGAGGCGGGAGAGAATGTCCTGCTCGACATCGAGAACGATGGCGCCGGCCAGGTCAAACGTTCGTATCCGGAGGCAGTTCTCGTTTTCCTGGTTCCGCCATCGCTGGCCGAACTCGAGCGCCGGTTGCGCGACAGGGGCGATACAACCGACGCGGAGGTAAGCCGCCGCCTGGCTGTGGCGGAGAGCCAGACCGCCGACGCTGAGTCGAATTTTGACCACCTGGTCGTAAACGACGAGATTGCGGCAGCGGTGACGGAGGTCACCGGTATACTCAAGCTCTGATTCTCGCTCCAGCCAGCAGGAGAGACCTTTCCAAAATGATTGAGCCACCCATCGGACGCGTACTCGCAAAGACCAACAGCCGCTTTGGGCTGGTGGTTCTGGCGTCGCGTCGCGCCCGACAGATCAACGCCTACTTCAACCAGCTCGGTGAGGGCCTCGGCAGCTACGTGCCGCCGCAGGTTCATTCGCTGTCCCGCAAACCACTGTCGATCGCCCTCGAAGAGATCGACGCCGACAAGGTCGTAGTCGACCTCGACACCGAGGACTAGCCAAATGCTCGCCGGGCGCCGTGTTGTGCTGGCGGTGTCCGGAGGCGTTGCCGCATTCAAGGCCGCCTTCTTGGCGCGGCGGATTATCGAGGCAGGTGCCGACGTACGCACCGTGATGACGGACTCTGCCTGTCGGTTCCTCGGCCCCCAGACGATGGCGGCACTCACAGGCACCCCGCCCGTGCTCGATCTCTTCGATCAGGAAGACGTCAGCCCCCACACCTCCCTGGCTCGGTGGGCAGATGCGATCGTGGTGGCGCCGGCCACGGCAGCCACGATCTCCCGGCTCGCCAATGGTCTGTCCGACGGCGCGCTGGCCGCGACCGTCCTGGCGGCGAAGTGCCCCGTCGTTGTCGCTCCGGCAATGCACACCGAGATGTGGGAACACCCGGCTACCACTCGCAACATGGCGACTCTTCGGTCCGATGGTTGCGTCATCGCCGGGCCGGTGAGCGGTGCCCTCGCCGGAGGCGACGAGGGTCCCGGGCGAATGCTCGAGCCCGAACAGATTCTCGAGATCCTCGCCGGCGTGTTCACTCCGGGCCCCATGGAGGGCTGGAGAGTGGTGGTGTCCGCCGGCGGTACCCGCGAGGCGATCGACCCGGTCCGGTATGTGGGCAACCGCAGCTCAGGCAAGATGGGTAACGCGGTCGCTGTGGCCGCGGCCGACGCCGGGGCGGCAGTCACGCTGGTCACGACCGTCGCCGCGCCATCCCATTCGCGAATCGACGTTGTGCCGGTCGAATCCGCTCAGGAGATGGCCGAAGCCGTATGGGCCGCCGCCACCGGATCCGACGTCGCCGTCCTGGCGGCTGCCGTCGCCGACTTCCGGCCCGCCGATCCGGTGACCGGCAAGCTCCGCCGTGCCCAGGGCCCGCCGGAGATCAACCTGGAACCGACTCCCGACATACTGGCCGGTGTTGCCGCCATGGAGAACCGGCCCTATCTGGTCGGATTCGCGGCCGAGGTCGGTTCGCTCGAAGGCGCTATCGACAAGGCCCAGCGCAAGGGCGTCGACCTCCTTGTGGCCAACGACATCGCCAAGCCGGGCTCGGGGTTCGGTACCGAAACGAACGAAGTCACGCTGATAACCCCGGATGGGGCGACGCTGCCTTGGGAGATGCTCTCGAAGCCGGCCGTCGCTGAGAAGCTGGTGGCCGAGATAGTGCGCCGCCGCGGGGCGGCAGGTAGCAGCTGAACTCGATCGCCCAGGTAGTCCCCGACGTCCCGACCTTCGCCGTGGACGACGGATTCGCCTACGCCATTCCCGAGACAATGGAAGTGCAGGTCGGGTCGGTCGTCCGGGTACCTCTTGGGGGTCGGCGGGTTCGGGGTTGGGTGACCGCCGTCCGCCGCGAGGCTCGCTCCGGGCTCAAGGAAATCATCGGCGTGAGCGGGGCTCACCCCGTCTTTACGGTGGAGCTCCTGCAAACCCTGCGTTGGGCTGCTGTGCACTACGTCTCTCCGCTGGCGGCATTGATACCCAAGGCGGCGCCGCCCAACCTCGCCAAGCGAGGTGTTGTCGGCCTGGAGGACGTTCCAAAGCTCGGGACCGCCCCGCAAACGGTGGCCGCCATTGCCGCCCAACTCGAGGCAGGAGGCCGGCCGCCGGTGTCGTTTATCGCGGGATCCGGGCCCTGGCTGGATGTCATCTCAGAGGCCGCCAGAGCCAGCGCCACTTCAGGCCGCAGCAGCTTGATCGTTGTGTCCACCGCCGCCGAATGCGCTGCGACCGCCGGCGAGATGCGAACGGTATTCGGCAATCGTGTCGTTTCCACGAACTCCGCAGCGCCGGCCGGACAACGGACCGCCGCCTGGAGTCAAGCGAAAGGCAGCCCGGGCACGATCGTCGTCGGGACGCCCGAAGTGGCGTTGTGGCCGATTGCGTCGCCGGGCATCGCCATCGTGGTGGACGCCGGGAGACGGGCCATGAAGGCCCGCCAGACGCCGACGGTGCATGTGCGCGAGCTGCTCCGCCGCCGAACCAGTGTCGAGAAGTTCGGCCTCATGCTCCTGGGCCAGGCGCCGACGCTCGAAACCGCCGCGGCCACCGTCTCCATCACGACGCCTGCCGGCCGCGTGTGGCCCCTCGTGGAGGTTGTCGATCGCAATGCAGAGCCTCCGAGCAGTAGCCCGCTCGCGGATGCCACCCGGACGGCCGTCGGCGGGGCGCTCCGGCGTGAGGAACCCGTCTTCGTGTTCGTGTCTCGCCGCGGCTACGCGCCGGCAGCCCGTTGCACATCCTGTGGTGAGTTGCGCCGGTGTCCTGAGTGCGGGTCGAGCCCCGGTCAGGGCGCGACTTGCGATCGCTGCGGCGTGGTCAACGGGGCGTGCACGAACTGTGGCGGGGCAGCTTTTACGCCGGTAGGTTCGGGGGCGGGGCGAGTCCTCGAGACTCTCGCGGCTTCGTTCGGCGAATCGGTGGTGGCCGCCGGCGGTACCGGCCTGATTCAAGTGGGCACCGAACGCGACATCCCGCCACCGGGATCCGTTGGCCTGGCGGTGGTGGTTGATGCGGATTCGATGCTCCTACGACCGCACTACCGAGCCGAGGAAGACACTCTCCGGATCCTGGCGCGAGTTGCCTCCACCGTCCGCCGGGGTCGGGGACATCGGTGTGTTATCCAGACACGGATGGCGGATCACAGGGTGCTCCAGGCGATGCGACACGGCACCGGGTCCGATGTCGTCGCGGCATGGTTGGCAGAACGTGATGACGAGCAGCTGCCACCGTACGGCGAGCTGCTCGCGTTGGAGCTGACCGACGCCCCGCCCGAAGCCGATGTTGCCATCCGTGAGCTGGCCGGCCCGGAGGTTGCGGTGTTCGGGCCCGGCGAGCTACGCGACAGGACCCGCTGGCTGGTGCAGGCACCGGACCTGCGTCCTTTCAAGATTCGCCTCCGAACGCAGGTCCAGAGCTGGCGCGACAAGGGGATGAAGGTCCGCGTTGACGCCGACCCGCTGGATGTGTGAGGAGCGGTCGTGCTGGGGTGGGTATCCTCCCCGCAACGCAGCTAGTCAAGGATGGCGTTGAGCGATGGCGCTCTTTCCTATCAGAACATTCGGCGACCCGGTGTTGCGCACCGTTGCCGAGCGCATCGATGAAGTCACGAGCGCCGTAGAGCGCCTGGTCGATGACATGCTCGAGACGATGTACGACGCTCCCGGAGTCGGCCTGGCCGCGCCTCAGATCGGAGTTTCCAAAGCGATCTTTGTCGCCGACATCGGAGACGGGCCCTTCGCCATGATCAATCCCGAGATTGTCGAGCTGAGCGGTGAGTGGGTGTGGGACGAAGGGTGCCTGTCGGTGCCGGAACGTTTCTGGCCGATCACCCGTCCCGCCTTCGCCCGGGCCCGCGGCATCGATCTGAGCGGAGCCGAGGTCGAACAGAGCGGCGATGAGCTCATGGGGCGGGTTCTCCAGCACGAGATCGATCACCTCAACGGGATGCTGCTGCTCGAGCATCTGGGCCGCCGGGCGAAGAAACAAGCATTGCGGGACCTCCGCCAGGAGGCGCTCGGCATGCCGACCTCCCCATGACGTTCCCTCATGACAGTTCCCTCATGACAGTCCCCTCATGACAGTTCCCTCATGACAGTTCCCTCATGACAAAGGCACTATTTCTGGGTACTCCGGCTGCGGCAGTCCCCGCGCTGTCTGCCCTGAGCGGCGTCGCGGATATCGTCGCAGTCATCACCAAGCCGGATGCCGCCAAAGGCCGCACGAAGCACAAAGCGGCGCCGCCGGTGAAAGAAGCAGCGGGGGAGTGGGGGATGTCCGTCCTGCAGCCCGAGAGTGCGGCCGAGCTCAGCGAGGTCGTAGCCGCCGCCGACTTCGACATCGGGGTGGTTGTCGCCTACGGGAGGCTGCTGCGAGGCGAGGTACTCGCGATGAGCCCGTTCGGGTTTCTCAACGTCCACTTCTCGCTGTTGCCCCGATGGAGAGGGGCGGCGCCCGTCGAACGATCGATTATTGCCGGGGACGAGACGACAGGCGCAACCGTCATGCATCTCGATGAGGGGCTCGACACCGGCCCGCTGATCGCCGGGCGGGAAGTCGACATCTACCCCGAGGACACCGGCGGCAGCCTCACGGCTCGCCTGGCCCACATCGGCGCCGATCTGCTCATCGACTCGCTGGAGGACTACATATCCGGAAGGCGGGTACCGGCACCGCAGATGTCAGGACTGGCGACGCTGGCACCACGGCTCACCACGGCTGAAGCCCGTCTTCACGCCGCCACACCTTCCGACGAGGCGGCGCTGATGGTCCGCGGCTTCAATCCGCGGCCGGGCGCCTGGATGATCGTCGACGGCGAGCGGATCAAGGTCTTTGAGGCGGCCGAGAGCTCTGTTCTAGTCGGCCCCGGCGCCCTCGTGTTCCGCGACGATCGGCCCGTCGCCGGCTTCCAGGGAGGCTCGCTCGAGCTGGTCACGGTGCAGCCGGCGGGCCACAAGCTGATGTCGGGAATCGCGTGGGGCAATGGGCGCCGGCAAGCGCCGGGCTCGGTCGAATCGCCGTAGGGCGCGGCTGGTTCCGTCCGTGACGATCGCCGCTGACTCCGATATCGCCAAGTCGACGAGCTGTAGTGTTGGACCACGCCTGTGATCTGGAGCACGCCGAATGCGTAGAACATCAAGCGTTGTCTGTCTCGTCTTGTTCCTCGTCGCCTGTGGAGGTGGACCACTAACGCTCGAGGAGTATGGCGCTCGGGCGCAGGACCTCGTGACAGCGGTAACTGTACGCATCGACGACTTGGACGCCGATCTCGAATCGTACGCGCAGACTGCCGACGGCACCGCCGGTTACTGGGACAACCGCTTGGACGCCCGAGTCGAGTTCTTGGAAGGCCTCGAGGCGCTCGACCCTCCCGAGGAGGCGGCCGAACTGCATGAGGTCGTAGTTGTTCTGTTCAGCCGCCTGAACGACTCCGAAGCGGCTCTGGCGGAGCATGTTGCGACCATGGCACCGGGAATCGGCGCTGCCGCTTGGTGGGACACACCCGAGGGAAGGGCGGCGGCCGCGGTCGACGAGGAGGTGTCCACGATTTGTCATGTCGCTCAGGGACAGTTCGATCAAACCGAGCGCCGCGATGCATTCGGCGATATGCCGTGGATTCCCACCGAGATGAAGGCGGCAGTCCGGGTCGCGTTCGGCTGCCCGAGCTAGGCCGCGTCAGCCAGGCGCGCTACTCGATGACAACGTCTTCGAGGCCCTCCTCAGGACATACCATGGGGCGTAATCGGTGCTGGTTTCGGCCAGCATCACCTCGAAGGCCTCCATGTAGTCGTCCCATAGCGCCCGGTGGTCCAGGTCGGACTTGTTGAACTTCCACAGCTTGTGAGGCGTGTCCAACCGCTCTTGAAGCCGCTTGGCCTGCTCCTCCTTTGAGATATGGAGATAGAGCTTGACGATCGTGGTCCCCTCGTCTGTCAGCAGCTTCTCGAACTCCCTGATGTGCCCGTAGCGTTTCCGCCAGCGCTCCTCGGGAGCCAGTCCGAGCACCCTGACGATGAGCACATCCTCGTAATGGCTGCGATTGAAGACCGCGATCTCGCCCTTGCCCGGCGTGTGAGGGTGGACCCGCCACAGGTAGTCATGCTCGAGTTCGACGGAGGTCGGGGCCTTGAAGTTGGCGACACGAACTCCCTGGGGGTTGACCCCGGAGAACACGGAGCGGATGGTGCTGTCCTTGCCTCCGGTGTCCATCGCCTGGATCACGACCAGCAGCTTGTGCTTGTCCTCGGCCCACATCACATGCTGCAGCTCCGCGATCCGCTCGACCATGTCCGCGAACAGCTTCCGCGCCTGCTTCTTGCCGCCCGAGAAGGCGCTCAGCTCATCAGGGTCCCACCGGCCCAGTTCAACTTCGTCTCCGGGCGCCACGCGATATTGGTCCATGTGTCCTTCCTCGTTGGCCGCCAATACTACGAAACCACACAGGGGGCGCGGCGTGGCGGCAGGATCCACGACGCCGGCTCGCCGGGCATCTATCCTCGCCCCGTGACCCGGAACCAGATTGCGCCATCGATCCTCGCCGCCGACTTCTCGCGTCTCGGCGAAGAGGTGCGACGCGTTGAAGCCGAGGTCGATCTGCTCCACATCGACGTGATGGACGGCCATTTCGTCCCCAACGTATCTCTCGGGATCCCCGTCATCGCCTCGCTGCGCCCCGTGACCGAGCTCAAGTTCGACTGCCACCTCATGATGTCCAACCCCGACGCCTACTTCGAGCCACTCAAGGCAGCGGGGGCCGACCTGGCGACAGTACATATGGAAGTGTTTCCTAATCCAGAGCCGGTCGCCCGGCAGGCTGGCGCCGCCGGTCTGGAATTCGGCCTCGCCATCAACCCGCCGACTCCTTACGCGGCACTCGACCCCTTCGTCGAGCTGTGTGACCTACTGCTGGTTATGTCGGTCAATCCAGGTTTTGGGGGGCAGGCGTTCATCGAGGAGGTCCTCGCCAAGGTGGAAATGGCGAGAAAGAGGGTTGACTCACTCGGACTGGCGACCGATATAGAGGTGGACGGTGGAATCGGCCCGGAGAATATTCGCCGGGCACGGGACGCCGGAGCGAACGTCTTCGTTGCTGGAAGCTCAGTGTTCAGCGCCGACGATCCGGTCGCTGCCGTAGCCGCTATGCGAAAAGCAGTGGAGGGCTGACAGCCCGATGAAAGAACGAATTCTCGTCGTCGACGACGATCCGGACATCGTCCAGTTCGTGCGGATGAACCTCGAGCTCGAGGGATTCGATGCCGAGACGGCTGAGAACGGCAAGATCGCCCTCGAGATGGCAAAGTTACGGCCGCCGGACCTCGTCCTGCTCGACGTGATGATGCCCGAGATGGACGGCCTCACGGTGCTGCGCCACATGCGCAAGAGCCCGGCCACCGCCCATGTGCCCGTCATCATTCTCACGGCCAAGGCCCTTGCGGAAGATCGGGTGAAGGGTCTCGACCTCGGCGCCGACGACTACGTAACCAAGCCCTTCGACCTCGATGAGCTGATGGCGCGGGTCAAGACGGTGCTGCGGCGTGCCCAGCAGATGCGGGATCTCTCCCCACTGACCGGCCTGCCCGGCAACTTCCGGATCGCCCGCGAACTCGAGGATCGAGTGCGCTCAGGCAATGCGTTTGCCGTCGTGCATGCCGACCTCGACAACTTCAAGTCCTTCAACGACCACTACGGTTTCATGCGGGGCGACTCGGTGATCAAGTTCAGCGCCAGCGTTCTGCTCAACGCCGCCGAGGCCTGCGGCGATCCGGATGCGTTCGTCGGCCACGTCGGCGGCGATGACTTCGTCGCAGTGGTCAATCCCAACAATGCCGAGGAGTTCTGCAAGAACACCGTCACCGCCTACGACGACGGCATTCTCGACTTCTATGACACCGCCGACGCCCTCCAGGGGTACATCGAGGTCATCGACCGCCGTGGCGAGCGGCACGCCTTCCCGATCTCATCGATATCGCTCGGTGTCGCCACGAACATGCGGCGCCGGATCACCAGCGAATGGGAAGCTTCCGCTGTCGCCTCCGAGATGAAGGAATACGCCAAGCGGGAACCCGGCTCGAGCTACCAGATCGACCGCCGGACGTAAGACTCAGTATCCAGTACTCAGTAGTCAGTACTCAGTATTCCAGTACGTCGATGGACCGGTACTCGGTGGTTCAATCCTCACTTGCCAGTAGTCACTCACGTTTGCCGCGGTACTGAGTACTGGATACTGAGTACTGAGTACTTCTGGTCCCAATTCGGCCTGGAGTGTGTTCGCGCCGTCTACACTGACAGTTACCAAGAGGCCCCCTTCAGGGCAGGGTGCAACTCCCGACCGGCGGTGAAAGCCCGCGACCCTCGTTAGAGGTTGATTCCGGTGGAATTCCGGAGCCGACGGTAAAAGTCCGGATGAGAGAAGGAGGGCGTGTGTCGCGACGCGCACCGTCGGACAACCGAGAGGTTGATCCGCGCGTGGACGGGTGGATGCGGCGAGCCGTCGCCATGGCTGCGGCGAGTCACCCGCACCCGAACCCACGCGTGGGCGCCGTTGTACTCAACCCGGAAGGGGATGAGGTGAGCGCGGCATTCCACGAGGGCCCTGGTAACCCCCATGCTGAGGTGTTGGCGCTGCGTGCTGCGGGAGACGCCGCTACCGGATCCACCGTCGTCACCACCCTGGAGCCTTGTTCCCATCATGGGCGCACTCCACCCTGTACCGAGGCCTTGATCGCCGCCGGCGTAGCGCGGGTCATCGTCGGTGCCACCGACCCCGATGAGAAGGTCTCCGGGTCCGGTATCGCCAAACTGCGGGCAGCCGGTATCGAAGTCATCTCCGAGGTCATTGAAGGCGAAGTCATCGCGGCCGATCCCGGCTACTTCCACCACCGCCGTACAGGGCGCCCCCGGTTCCGGATCAAGCTGGCAGCGACGCTCGACGGACAGATCGCAGCGAGCGACGGTACGTCACAGTGGATCACATCCGAAGCTGCCCGAGAAGACGCCCATCAGCTAAGGGCCGCAGCCGACGCCGTCGTCGTTGGTGCGGGAACATTGCGCGCCGACGATCCGCTTCTCGACGTGCGGCTCGATTCGTTCAGCGGCCGCCAGCCACAGCCGGTGGTCATTGTCGGTGACCGGCCATTGCCTGAGGACCGACGCCTCTACGACCGTGATCCCATCATCTACGCACCCCGACCCATGGCCGGCAAGCCTGGGTGCGAGATTGTCGTCGCGGCGGGGCCGGGCGGTGTCGACCTGGCGGCGGTGGCCAAGGACCTGGCCGACCGCGGGATGCTCGAAGTCCTGGTGGACGGGGGCCCCACGCTCGCCACTTCTTTCATCAACGGCGGCCTGGCCGACGAGATCACCCTGTACTTCGGAGCCAAGCTCGCAGTCGGCAGCGGACTGCCGATGCTGACCGGACCGTTTGCCACGCTCGCGGACGCCGCTGCCGTTGAGATCGTCGAAGTTGCCAAGCTCGGCACCGATATCCGCATCGATGCCAAGCCCCGTATCGATTCATCCGCACAGGGAGGTGCTGCCTGATGTTCACCGGAATCGTCGAGCGGCTCGAGAATGTGGTCGCCATTGAACCGACGGCTGCGGGCCGTCGGCTGGTGGTCGCCTCCGGTTTCGAGACAACGCCCGCCATCGGCGACTCGATCGCGGTCAACGGCGTCTGCCTCACAGTCGTCGATGCCGCCGATCGGTGTATCGCCTTCGACGTAGTGACGGAGTCGCTCGACCGGAGCAATCTCGGAGCGCTCGAAGCGGGCAGCCAGGTCAATCTCGAACGTCCCATGGCGGCCGCCGGTCGGTTTGACGGTCATGTGGTCCAGGGCCACGTCGATGGGCGGGGGACGGTTGTCAGTCGTACGAGCGAGGGCGACGCGGATCGGCTGCGCGTGGAACTGTCGTCCGATCTGGCCCGTTACGTCGTAGAGAAGGGGTCGATCACCGTCGACGGCGTCAGCCTCACCGTCACTGCGATCGGAGAAGACTGGTTCGAGTTTGTGCTGATACCTCACACGCTCGATGTGACGACGCTAGGTAAACGGGGGATCGGAGAACACGTGAATCTCGAAGTTGATGTTATTGCCAAATATGTCGAGCGGCTGTTGGAGGCCCATTCGTGAATACCAAGAACGTAGAGGCGGCCATAGCCGCGATCGCTCGGGGCGACTTTGTCCTCGTCATTGACGACGAGGACCGGGAGAACGAAGGCGACCTGATCATCGCCGCGGAGAAGGCCACCGAGGAGAAGATCGCCTTCATGGTGCGGTATACCAGCGGGTTGATCTGCGCCCCGGTCGAGGGCTCCCGACTCGACGAACTCGGCTTGCCGCTGATGGTGCTCGAGAACACCGATTCCCACAAGACGGCTTTCACCGTCTCCGTCGACTACGTCCCGGGGACAACCACAGGGATCTCGGCGGCCGATCGCGCTGAGACCGTCCGGGCGTTGGCCAATCCGGCGACCCGCCCGACAGAACTCGCCCGGCCCGGTCACATCTTTCCGCTCCGGTATCGGGAAGGCGGCGTCCTGGTGCGCCCCGGCCACACCGAGGCGGCCGTCGACCTCGCCCGGATGGCCGGGCTGCATGCGGCCGGGGCTCTCTGTGAGATCGTCAACGACGACGGGTCGATGGCCCGCGGCGAGTCGCTGCGCGCTTTTGCGGCCGAGCACGATATCCCGGTGCTGACAATCGAGGATTTGATTGCCTATCGGTGGGCGACCGAGGCGCTTGTGAGCCGCGAGGTGGAAACGGATCTGCCTACGGAGTTCGGCGATTTCCGGGCCTATGGTTACCAGGCGAAAGTTGGTGAGCCCGAGCAAGTGGCGCTGGTGATGGGTGACGTTGCCGGCAAGAGCGACGTATTGGTGAGGGTCCATTCCGAGTGCCTGACCGGGGACGTCCTCGGCAGCCAACGCTGCGATTGCCGCCACCAGCTCATGGACTCCATGGCGGCGGTGGCCGCGGCCGGAGAAGGCGTGGTCATTTATGTGCGTGGCCACGAGGGCCGTGGCATCGGGCTGCTCTCGAAGCTGCACGCGTACCGGCTTCAGGATGAAGGGGTCGACACAGTTGACGCCAACCTGCAACTCGGCTTTGCCGTCGACGCCCGCCACTACGGCCCGGCGGCGCAGATCATCAACGACCTCAAGATCGCTTCGGTCGTCCTCTTGACGAACAACCCTGCGAAGGTCTCGGGGCTACAGCAGCTCGGGGTCGATGTTTCGGACCGCGCGCCGTTGGAGATGGTGCCGACCGACCGCAACGGTGACTACCTGGCGACGAAGGCCGCTCGCCTCGGGCACCTGATCAGCTCTCCGGCCGATGGGAGTTGAGCCGGGCAGCTCTGACTTTGACGGATCAGGGCTGCGAATCGGAGTGGTCGTCGCGTCATTCAACGCCGAGGTCACCGGCGGCCTGTTGACCGGCGCATTGCTCTTCCTGCACGAGGTCGGCGCCGAGGTCGTCCGGGTCGTTGAGGTGCCCGGAGCGTTTGAGATTCCGCTGACGGCGCAGAAGCTGGCCGCCGGCGGCACGGTTGACGCGGTGGTTGCTCTCGGAGCGGTTATCGAGGGGGATACCGACCACTACGAGCACGTTGCGCACAGGGCTTCTGAAGGTTTGATGCGAGTGTCGCTCGACACGGGAATACCAGTGACGTTCGGCATTCTGACTGCGCGATCGGCGGCCCACGCCCTCGAGCGATCCGCGCCGGGCGAAGGTAACAAGGGTGCCGAAGCCGCCGCGTCGGCG
>CAMYIJ010000053.1 GCA_947258375.1 uncultured Acidimicrobiaceae bacterium | reverse complement strand
TTCCTGGTCCGGTGCTTCCTGGAGCGGCAGCAGCTGGTCCGGCCTCAGCTGGGAGTGAGCGCCATGACACAAAGAACCGTCAACACCCCAGCATTCGGACTCAGCTGGGAATGACCCACCACCAACCAAACCAACCCAAAACACACACGAAGACCCCCGCAGGAGGCGGGGGTCTTCGCTCGTGAGGTAGCTGGCCGTCCCGCAGGAAACGGCTGTCGTGGGAGACCGCGTGCTACTCGGTGGAGGCCGGATTCCTATGGCTAATGCGCCGACCCCAACCGACAATGGCGGCGACGGCGTCCTGAACAACGCGACGCGAGGGTCAGCACAATCCATGACGAGGCTTCTTCCGTGCGTGATTGGACGCGCATCGCCGACGTCCCTCCAGGAGACGTTGCCAGGCCATGGTTGTTCGGTGTGGCGCGTAACCTGCCGCTGAACCGACGCCGGGCGAGGAGGTGCTGCTGGCGATTCTGGGAGCGCTATCGCCACCTGCCCAGCGATCCGCCGGAGGAACCAGAGAGCCTCGGTCGTCCGCAAGAACGAGCACTAGATGCTGTTAGCGGCGATGGACCGACTGCGGCAGGACCAGCGAGGTCTTTCCCAAAACGCCGGACCCGCCCAGATCACCCCCCACCGCGAGCAATAGCGAGCACTCCAGTCCGAGCAGATCCGGCATTACGCCGGTGATCTCATATATTGGGCTGCCACTGTGCGTGGCGCGCCATGGTCAAGATCGTGTACTGGACCGGCGCCGGCTGCTCCTCATCGACGAGACGGCCGTCTCTCCGGTTCCGCGGATATTCCGCGGGAGGACGGAAAACCACGCCGTTCCATTCCGGGATGGATGCACCTCCGGGATTCCTGCGAAGATGGTCCAAGACTCGTCAGAAGGGGATCCGTGATGGATGTGGCCGTCAGACAAGTGCAGGGCCGGCGGTTCGAGGTGGAGGCCCGCGGCCTGTCACTCGTCATCGATCGGCTCGAGGAACAGGGTGGCCCCGGGGACGGTTTCCGGCCGACCGAGCTCCTGCTGGGCGCTCTCGGGGCGTGCATGATGGGCACCATGCTGGGTTTCGCCGAGAATCAGGACATCCCGATCGAGTCGGTTCAGGTGTTCCTCAGCGATGAGGTGGCCGAACACCCCGAACGCATCGGCCGGATCCGCGTTGAGATGCAGGTGAGTGGTGCCATCAGCGAGAGCCAGACGGCTTCGCTGCGTCGGGTGGCAGCACGCTGCAAGATCCACAGCACCCTGGCGGGCGACCCGCAGGTCGATTTCGACTTCGTGGTGCTCTGATGGCCGGCCCTCTGGTGAGTAACGACTGGCTTGCCGAGCACCTGGACGACCCCGCGGTGGTAGTGATCGAGGTGTCGTTCTATGCGCCCGCGCAGGCGGCCTACTTCCAGGGCCACATTCCCGGTGCCCGTTACGTCTATTGGAAGGACCTGTTGTGGCACGACACCGACCGTGAGTTCGCTACGCCCGAGGTCATGGCCGCCCGGCTCGGGGCCCTCGGAGTCGGCGAGGACACCACGGCCGTGCTGGTGGGTGACCCGATTCAGTTCGCCGCCTATGCCTACTGGATCATCACGATGAACGGGCTCGAAGAGAGGGTCACGGTGCTCGACGGCGGGCATCGCACTTGGGCGGACGAAGGCCGCCCGCTCACCGACGACGTACCGGATGTCGATGCCCGCATGCTCGGCGCCGGCGTGCCCGATGCTTCTTCCCGTATTGGGCGCGACGACGTGCGTGCCGGCCTCGATGACCCGGGCCGGGTGTTGGTCGATCTTCGCTCCGGCGAGGAATTCCGGGGAGAGAGGGTGGCGCCCCTCACCGCGCCGTTCGATCACGGTGCGGAGCGCCCCGGCCACATCCCGGGAGCCCGTCACCTGCCGCACGATCGGCTGCTGGAGCCCGATGGCACCTTCAAGCCGTTGCCGGCGATCCGGGCCGAGTTCGACGCAGTGGGCGCCACCACCGATGTGGAGCTGGTCACGACTTGCCGACTGTCGCACCGTGCCTCACTGGCGTGGTTCGTACTCACCCGTCTCCTCGGCACTGATCGAGTGCGGGTCTACGACGGCTCGTGGACCGAGTGGGGCTCGATTGTCGGATTCCCCGTCGAGCGCTGACCGCCCTCTCGAATCGACCCTATTGATCTCACCTCGGTTTACTTATACGTTCATGGTGTGAACGATTTGGACGAAGAGCTCCCGCAGGAATATGAGCAGATCCCATGGTCCCACCTGGTGCCCGTGCAGAAGGATCGTTCGATGCAACTGGCACTGCTTGTGGTCGTGATAGTTGCCGCGCTGCTCGCGATCGTGTTCGTCATGCGGCGGTCGCCGAGCGCAACCCCGGTTGTGGCGCCTCCGACGCCTTCGTCGGCTGTCGTGACCCCCGAGCAGCCGACGGCGGCGTCGCCGACCCTGCCCGAGCCGATTGCAGCCGAGACCGCGGTGCCGCAGCCACAGATCTACTCCGAGGCCGATCTGATGGCGGTGCTGCCGCCCCGGCCCGAACTCGAGGCGATCGCTCGTGCCGAGTGGTTCGTCACGGACTACTTCACCATCGACGGTGATCAGGCGCTGTCTGCCGCAGTGGTGGCAGCTCTGCCCGATGCCGTCGCATTGCCGATCAGCGACGGATCGGCGATTTCGTACGTCGAGTGGGCTCGGGCCGTGGCGGTCGCGGACAACCTCGACGGCAGCTACGAGGTGACCGTCTGGTTCCGCACGCTGGCCGGCACCGCCGATGGTGGGTTCGACCGGACGGGGGTGCGCGCCGTTGAGGTGCGGCTCGTCACCGACGAGCTCGGCCGTCTGGCGATTGCCGATGTCCCCATGGCCGTCGCGGTCGAGCCGCTGGGAGTTGCCCCAGCCTGGCCCGTGGTTGCCACGGCAACTCCCGAGCTCGTCGCGACAGCCGCGGACGCGGCGTCACTCTTCGGCTCCGATCCGGAACTGCGATCGGCCGGACAGGACGAGGACGGCTGGCGCCTGCTCTTCTCCGTCGGCGACGCTTCCGGCCTTCGCTTCCCGATTGTGGTGCGCCCTGCTCAGCAAGAGGGCCGATAGCCGGCCTCTCCGCGTTGGAGATCACTCAAGCGACTGCTTTGCCTCGGCGGCAAGGATTCCACTTGCCTCCTCCCAAACGGCTCGAACAAGAAGCGCAAGCCATGTCTCCAGTCCGGTCAGTCGTGTGATGGATGGCGTCCAGCCGTCGCCTGTCGCAGAAGGCAGCTAGCCCGGCCAGGACGCCGCGGATTCCTCCGGTTGTGTATCACCTAGCAAGTAGATCCGTCTCCTGCACGTCAGGCGAGCCGCTTTCGCCTGGGTAACTGGGAGGAGATGCACATGTCCCATCGACCAAGACTCAACATAGAAGAGGCCAAACTCTTCGAGTTCGTTGAGCAAAGAGACCTGATTCTTGAGAGCGACCCTCGAAGCTTGATCCCAATCCTGTTCCGCCCGTGCCGAGTACGAGTCTTGATGGTCACCGACGGTGGTCTCGACTTCGGCAGCTCGAACTTCGGATTACGGACTTTCGTTGAAACGCTTCTTGGCGGGGCGGGCTTCTACGCCCGATTCGACATCACTCTGGCGCACATTGATGCGCGTTCCGGCGACGCCATGATGGACCCAGATGACCGGATCAACAATCGCATCACCAACTTCAGGTTTGACAACTCTGACCACTTCCAGCCGGACATGTATGACCAGGTCTGGCTTTTCGGCATCAGGTCCGCGTACCCGAATCGCGACCCGAACGACGCGTCTGTAACGACGCTGGCTCCAGCGGAGATAGACGCAATCACGACGTTCATGAACCAGGGCGGCGGCGTGTTTGCAACTGGAGATCACGCATCCCTCGGTAGAGCACTATCAAGTGCTGTGCCAAGAGCCGGGTCGATGCGCCTTTGGGACAGCACGGCTCCACCCGACGAGGTGAGCATGGGAGGCTCCCGCCGCAACGACACGAACCGTATCGGTCACGACGCAGGAACCCAGTTCAATGACCAGTCGGACGACATCCCCCAGACCATCCAACCGAAGCTGTACAAGCGCTTTGGACCGTTCGCATGGATGCGCACGGTCTTTCCCCATCCTCTGCTCTGCGGGCCCAACGGCGTCATTCGCGTCATGCCTGACCACCCCCACGAGGGTGAGTGTGTCGAGCCAGCCGCTCCCACACCCCAGGAGTACCCGGACTCGACGGATGGATCGCCGCGGCCGCTGCCGGATGTCATCAGTACATCCTCAGTGCCGGCTGGCAATAACTCCGACGGGACGAAGCAGGCGACAGAGCCACACACCTTTGGCGGCATATGTGCCTACGACGGCCACCGTGCGGAAATCGGCCGAGTCGTAACGGATGCCACATGGCACCACTTTGTGAACATCAACCTGGTTGGAGACACGTTCGCCGGTGGAGCCAAAAGGATCGGCTTTCTCGCAAGCTCTGCCGGTCGCGACCATCTCGCGGAGATCCGCACGTACTATCGCAACATCGCGGTGTGGATATCGCGCGACCACCAGATTCGGTGTATGCGCAATCACATTCTGTGGCACATCATCTGGGGTGACCGAGTGCTCGAGGCGGTCGCAACACGGGACAACCTCAGGTTCGCCGACGTCGACCTCCCCTTCTTCTACGACCTCGGCCGACATGCTCGAGATGTGCTCGACCGCTACGCCGGCAGATGCCAGTCATACGAGTTGATAATCGATTGGCTGAAGCCTCGATTGGACTTTGAGCTGCTGCGAACGTTGAACCCTTGGTGGCCGACTCCCGAACCAGGCCCGGATCCGGTCCCCTGGTTCAACCTGGAGCCTCTGCTCGACGCCGCACTCGGCGGTGCCATCGTGGCCATTCGCGAGAAGTATTCGGACGCAGCCGGAGAGGCCTTGGAGGTTTCTGAGGATCAGGTGGCGGAGATCGCGACCGCCGGCGCTTCTAGGACGTTGGAGCTGGCTCTTGACGAGGCGCGCCGATCATGCAGAACGGTCGACGACCTCCTCGCCGGCTCGCATCCGAAGGATGGGCCGAAGCAGGAGGGCTAGAGGAAGAGGGGCGAGACCAGTGTCCGCCCGGAGCAGGTCTCGCCCCTTCATTCCTACGGCAGCTTCTGGATGGCGAGCGTCGCGGTGGACGAAGTGACGTTGGCCGAGTTCGCTCTCCGACGCGGTGGCGGCCACCCGCGTTTCTCCCGCCTACCATGGCCGCGCCGAACAGAAGAGAGACATGCGCTAGACACAGCCCGATCCGTCCGCCTCGCCTCGCGTGGGCCCTTCTCCGGAGCTGTGTATGCCATCTGTTCATTTCAACAACGTTTCGTTCCAATACTCCTCTGCCGTTCCCGTCATTGTTGACGCTTCGTTCGATCTGGGCCCGGGCTGGGCCGGTGTGGTCGGGGCCAACGGAGGCGGCAAGTCGACCCTGCTGCGCCTCGTGAGCGGCGAGCTGACCGCCGACAGTGGCTCGATCCGGGTCGAGCCGACTGCCCCGGGCGCGGTCCTCTGTCCGCAGGAAGTTGGTGCCGTCGACGACCCGATTCGCTCGCTCGCACGATCTCTCGATGGCGCTGGCCGGCGGATTCTCGGTGAACTCCAACTCGAGCCGGGGGAGCTGGAACGCTGGCCGACGCTGTCGCCGGGGGAGCGCAAGCGGTGGCAGATCGGAGCGGCATTGGCGGCGGAACCCGCTGTCCTGCTGCTCGATGAGCCCACCAACCATCTCGATGCCGATGCCCGGGCGATTCTCACCAACGCGCTGCAGCGTTACCGGGGAGTGGGGATGGTCGTCTCCCACGACCGGACGTTCCTGAACGTGCTCACCACAAAGACCATCCGGGTCGATCACGGCGCGGTCGAGCTGTGGAACGGAGACTACGAGACGGCACGAGAGGCATGGGAGGCCCGCGCCCAGGATCTCCTGGAATCGTATGAGTCTGCGAAGTCCGAGCAGCGCAAGCTCCAGCGCCGGGCTGCCGACCAGCGACGAGCCGCCGCGACCAAGCGGGCCAAGCACAAGCGCACGCTGCGCCGGGCGGGTCCCAAGGACCATGACGCCCGATCGATGGAAGCCAAGGGCCGCCACCAGGCCGGCGAGGCGACGGCGGCTCGCCGGCTGCAAACGACCCTGTCCGCCGCCGAGCGCGCCGCCCAGAAGGTCGGGAGTTTCGAGATGCGCCGCGAGGTCGGACGAGCTTTCTTCTTCGACTACGAGCCTGCCGGGCGGCGGCGCTTGCTTTCCTACAGCGGGCCGCTCCGGGCCGGCTCGCGATTGATTGCCGCCGACATCGCGGTGGACGTTGGCCGCGAGGATCGGATATGGCTGCGGGGACCGAATGGGGCCGGCAAGACCACGCTTCTGGATGCCTTGCGCACCAACAGCACCCTTCCCGCGGATCGCCTGCTGTACCTTCCCCAGGAACTAACCCGCGATGATGCGGTACGCGTGCTCGCCGAGGTCGCGGCGATGCCCTCCGCAGAGAAAGCCCGACTGTTCAACCTGGTTGCGGCACTCGGTGTCGAACCGGACCGGTTGCTCATGAGCGCACTTCCCTCGCCGGGCGAGGCTCGCAAGCTGGTCATGGCGACCGGAATGGCGCACGGAGCTTGGTGCCTCCTTCTCGACGAACCCACCAACCATCTCGACCTGCCCTCCATCGAGCGCCTCGAGGAAGCGGTCGCCGGCTATCCGGGAGCGATTGTCCTGGTGACGCACGACGACGACTTCGCCACAGCCACAACCACCACAACGTGGCACCTCGAAGACGGGACGCTCACACGGCTTGGATGAGCCCACCGGTGCGAGAAGACACCACCCCGCGTCGCCGCTTCAGTCGAAGTAGCGTTCCAGGATGGTTTGGGCGGCAGCGGCAATTGGTTCCCAGGGGAAATCCGGGCGCTTCGAGAGCGTGATGAAGTCGGCGGTGGCGAACATGCTGGTGACGCCTTCGATGGCGATCAGCTCGGCCGCCATAGGGTCGTCGGGTTGGCTGCCCGCGGCGAATGTGAGCGGCCCTCCGACGTCGGCACCCACGGTGAACTTGAGGGCGTTGGGGTTGGGCGTGTTGCTGATTGCTACCGGCATGAGACCTCTCGGCTGTGATGCCCTAAATCGTAGCGGTGACACGCAGTGACGCCGCCTGATGCCGTTGGCTCGACGGCCGGAATCGACGTCGGGGGCACGTTCACCGACCTGGTGGACTGGGATGGCCGCCGTCTCGCCACGGGGAAGGTGCCGAGCACCCCGGAGGACCAGAGCGGCGGAGTGATCAACGCGGTGCAGCCGCTGGAGAGCACACCCCACGCCGTGATTCACGGCACCACTGTCGCCACCAACGCTTTGCTCGAGGGCCGCGGTGCCACGACCGCCCTCGTCACGACAGAGGGCTTCGAAGACGTCCTGGCGATCGGGCGGCAGGACCGACCCGCGCTGTATGACTCGATGGCCGATCGGCCCGAGCCCCTGGCGTCTACCCGCGTCGGCGTGCCCCGGGACACAAACCGTGCCGAAGAGGTTCCCGATCTCGGTGAACCGGAGTCGATCGCGGTGTCCCTTCTGTACGGATACCGCGCGGGTGAACGGGAAGCGTCCATCGCCGATCGCCTTGGAGAGCGCCACCCGGATGTCCCCATCTCGCTGTCGAGCGAGGTCGTCGCCGAGTTCCGCGAGTTCGAGAGGACATCGACCACCGTCCTCAACGCCTACCTCAGACCCGAGATGAGCCGCTACTTGCGCCGCCTGGCCGACGAGCTCGAGCGAATCGGGGTTGCCGAGGTCGGCGTGATGCGGTCTTCAGGCGGTCTGATGTCACTCGGCGACGCGGCCCGGCTCCCTGCGGCTGCGCTGCTGTCGGGCCCGGCCGGCGGGGTCGTTGCCGCCGCCCGGCTCAGCCTCGACATGGGATACGACCGGGCGATCTCGTTCGACATGGGGGGCACCTCGACGGACGTGTCCCGCATCGAAAACGGTGTACCGCAGCTCACCTATGAGCGCCCCGTTGCCGGCTACCCGTGCCGCATGGCGAGTGTGGACATCCACACCGTCGGCGCCGGCGGGGGATCGATCGGGTGGCGCGATCCCGGAGGCTCGCTGCGAGTGGGACCCCACAGTGCCGGGGCGGTCCCGGGCCCCGCCTCGTACGGAATCGGTGGCACCGCCGCCACCGTCACCGACGCCAACGTGTTCCTGGGGCGGATCGGCGCTCTCGGTAGTTCGCTCACTCTCGACATTGCCGCCGGGCGCCGCGCCATTGGTGCTCTCGCCGCGGAGCTCGGCATGGCCCCGGCCGAGACGGCGGGCGGCATCGTGACCGTTGTCGAGGAGACGATGGCCGGAGCCATCCGCCGGGTTTCGGTGGAAGAAGGAGTGGACCCCAGGGGGGCGGTACTGGTGGCATTCGGTGGAGCCGGGGGACTGCACGCGGCCGCCCTGGCCAAGCGCCTCAACATGGCGGCGGCCGTGGTGCCCCGATACGCCGGGGTCTTCTCGGCGCTCGGTCTGCTGCTGAGCCCGCCCCGGGTCGACGTTGCCCTCTCAATATCCGGTGCAGATGAGCTGGCGGGTGCCCTTCACGCCGTGGTGGACGCGGCCGGCTCCAATCTGCAAGCAGCCGCCGGCACGAGGGGCACGATCGCTACCCAGGTCGACGTTCGCTACCTCGGCCAATCACATGAGCTGTCGATCCCGTACGACCCGGCCGCTCCCGTGGCGTCGATCGCTGCCGAGTTCCATCGCCTCCATCGGGAACGCAATGGCTTCGCCCGACCTACCGACCCCGTGGAGATCGTCACGGTTCGTGCCGTTGCCCAGGGGCGGCCGACCCTCAACTGGGACGACTTGCCGCCGCTCGGTTCCGCGACCGGGGCCGTGCCGGTGAGTCGGGAGATAACTGCAGCCGACGGCACGACCCACCCCGCCGCCGTCTATCGAAGCGACGCCCTCGGCCCCGGAGACCGCATCGAGGGCCCGGCGGTCATCGAGGACGCCGAGGCCACCACTTACCTGGGTCCGGACGATCGGGCGACCGTCGCGGCCAAGGGGGCGCTGGTGATCGAATGGTGAACGTGGATCCGGTTGCTCTCGAGGTAGCCCGCAATCGGTTGGCGGCGATTGCCGATGAAATGGGTGTCGTGCTGCGGCGCACCGCCTACTCGCCCAACATCAAGGAGCGCGCCGACTGCTCGGCCGCGGTCTTCATGCCCGACGGCGACATGCTCGCCCAGGCAGAGCACATCCCGGTGCATCTCGGCTCGATGCCTGCGTCGGTTCGGGCGGTCCTCGATGTTGTCGGCGGTGCTGTGGAACCGGGCGTGCAGTACGCAGTGAACGATCCGTTCGCCGGCGGCACCCACCTCAACGACCTCACGCTGGTTCGCGGAGTGTTCATCGCCGGGCGCCTGGCCGGCTTTGTCGCCAACCGGGCGCACCACGCAGACGTCGGAGGAGAGGCCCCAGGGTCGATGCCCGCCCATGCCACGAGGGTCGACCAGGAGGGGCACATCGTGTCGCCGCAGGCGGCTGTGCGCGACGGGGAGTGGCTTCCCGAGTTCCTCGAGCCCTTTCTGGAAGCCACCAGGACGCCCCAGGAACGGCTCGGGGACCTGTCCGCGCAGCTCGGCGCCAACGAAGCCGGGGCCCTACGAGTGATCGAAACCGGATCGAGATCTCTGGACGACTACCTCGCGACCGCGGCGGCCCTCCTCGACTACGGCGAGCGGCGAATGGAGGCGGCGTTGGCAGATCTTCCGGACGGCCGGTTCGAGTTCTCCGACTTCATGGAGTGGCGCTCCGCCGACGTCCCGATAACCGTGACCATCACGATCGATGGTGCCCGGCTCCATGCCGACTTCGCCGGGAGTGCGCCCCAGGTCGCCGGCAACATCAACGCCGTCGAGGCCGTGACACGGTCATGTCTCTACTACGCGGTGCGGGTGGCGGCCGATCCGACCGTGCCGGCCAATGGCGGCAGCTACCGCCCGATTTCGTTGCGGGTGCCCGACGCCAGCATCGTCAACGCCTCGCCGCCGGCCGCGGTTGCCGCCGGGAATGTCGAGACCAGTCAGCGGATTGCCGACGTGGTCCTCGGGGCACTGGCGAAAGCAGCTCCCGAGCGGGTACCGGCGGCGAGCCAGGGCACGATGAACAACGTGCTCATCGGCAACGATCGTTTCGCCTACTACGAGACGATCGCCGGAGGTCAGGGGGGTCGTCCGGGGAGAGCCGGCCAATCGGGGATTCATACGGGAATGACCAACACCAAGAACACGCCGATCGAGTCGCTCGAGGCGCACTACCCGTTCTCCGTACTTCGCTACGGCCTTCGGACCGGCTCAGGCGGGCGCGGCCTCTATCGGGGGGGTGAGGGCATCGAGCGGGAAATCGAGTTCCACGAGGCGGCAACGGTCTCGCTCATGGGGGAGCGGCGCCGCCACCCTCCCTGGGGTCTCAACGGAGGTGAACCCGGCGCCGTCGGTGAGGACTGGTTGATCCGCCGGGATGGAGTCACCGAGCGTCTCGAGGGCAAGGTGACCTTCGAGGTCGCCCCCGGCGACCGGCTGCTGGTGCGAACGCCGGGCGGCGGTGGCTGGGGAGAGGCACCCGGAACGGCGGTAGAGTAACGCGATGACCTTGGCCGCGGATCTTCGCCAGGTGTTGGGGACCGATCAGGTGCTCGACCACCCGCTCGATATGCACATCTACGCCAAAGATGCCGGCGTCACCCCCGGCGAGGTGGCGGCTGTTGCCCTGCCCGCGACCACTCAAGAGGTTGCCGCCGCGGTGCGGATCTCGGTGCGGCACGGAGTGCCCATCGTGGCCCGCGGTGCCGGCACCGGCTTGTCCGGTGGGGCCGTTCCGACCAAGCCGGGGCTCATCGTCGTGCTCACCCGCCTCAACGAGATCTGGGATGTAGATGAAGCCGCCCAGACGGCCTGGGTCGGCCCGGGAGTGATCAACCTCGATCTCTCCAAGCACACCAAGCCACTCGGCTTGCACTACGCCCCGGATCCATCGTCGCAATCGGTCTCCACGATCGGCGGCAACATCGGCACGAACGCCGGCGGGCCCCACTGTCTTGCCGAGGGGACGACGGTGTCGCACGTGCTTGCCGTAGAGATGGTCACCGCCGAAGGTGAGGTCGTAACGCTCGGCAGCGCCGCTCCCGATCCGCTCGGTCTCGACCTGCGCGGGGTAGTGGTCGGCTCGGAAGGCACCATGGGCCTCGTGACCAAGATCCTGGTGCGGCTCATCGAGAACCCGCCTGAAGTGCGCACTCTGCTGCTGGCATTCGACTCGATCGAGGCCTCGGCCCGCACGGTCTCTGCAGTCATTGCGGCCGGAGTGGTGCCGGCGGCACTGGAGCTGATGGACCGTCCGATGATCGAAGCCGTTGAGAATTTCCGGACCTGTGGCTTTCCGCTCGAAGCCGCCGCCGTCCTCATCGCCGAGGTCGCCGGCCATCCTGCGGCTGTCGAGGCCGAGGCTCAGGTGGTTGCCCGCGCCGGTGCAGAGGCCGGCGCCACCGAGGTGCGGATCGCCGCCGACGAACTGGAGCGTGAGCTCATCTGGCTCGGTCGCAAGTCGGCCTTCGGGGCTGTGGCCTACGCAGCGCCCGACTACTACCTCCATGACACCGTTGTGCCTCGCACCCGATTGGTGGAGACCATGACCGGTATCTATGAGATCGGCGCCCGTCACGGCATCAACATGTTGAACGTCTTTCACGCCGGGGACGGCAATCTGCACCCGCTGGTGGCCTTCGACTCCAAAGAACCGGGAATGCTCGAAAAGGTCAAGGCGGCCGCGCATGAGATGGTCATTCTCTCGATAGAGATGGGTGGCGCGCTGAGCGGGGAGCACGGGGTTGGGCTGGAGAAACGCGACCTGATGACCAAGGTCTATGCCCCGATCGATCTCGACGCCCAGGCCCGCCTCCGTGAGGCGTTCGATCCTCAGGGCATTCTCAACCCGGGCAAGATCCTTCCGGAGGGCTCGCGCTGCTACGACTTCGGTCTCGTCGCCAACCTCGAATCCGGGGCGACGCCATGACGGCTTCTCCCGCCGACGAGTGGCGGGTCGAACCGCCGCCGGGGGTAGCGGCCGAAACGCTCACGGTTGCGCCGCCCAGTATCGAAGCGATCGCCGAGGTCCTGGGATGGGCGAGTGCCGAGGGCCATCGCGTGCTGCCCCGCGGTGGTGGCACCCATATGGGTCCGGCCGGCGGCGAACCCCCGGACGTTGTCGTGATGACCAGCGCATTGAACCAGGTTGTCGATTGGCAGCCCGAAGACCTCACGCTCGTCGTCGAAGGTGGAGCACTCGTATCCGAGATCGAGTCAGCTCTCGCTGAGCGCCGCCAGAGTGCGGTGCTCGCCGAGCACACGGCCGGCTCCACTGTCGGCGGGATGATCGCCGCCGGAGTCAGCGGCTACCGGCGCCTGCGATACGGTCCCTCCCGGGACAGGATGCTCGAGGTGACAATGGCCACCGGTGACGGGCGCGTCATCACCGCCGGAGGCCGGGTGGTCAAGAACGTCACCGGATACGACATTCCCCGTCTCTCCTGCGGTTCCGAAGGATCGCTCGGGGTGATCGGCCGGATGTGTCTGAAGCTGTGGCCGGTGCCGGAGAGCGCGGCCAGCCTGACGCTCGATGATGTCGCTGGCTTTGCCGGGCTCTACCGCCCGCTGGCTCTGCTCGAAACGGAGTTGGTTATTACGGCCTACATCGCCGGCACTCCGGAGGAGGTCGCCGCCCAAGCAGAGGCTGTCGGCGCTACTCCGCGGCCCGGGCTTGATTGGCCGGGACCGCTCGAGGAGGCCAATCAGATCGAGCTGCGGGTGCCGCCGGTGCTGGTCGAGGCCGCCGTATCCAAGGTCCGCGACTCCGGGGCCGCCGCATTTCGGGCACAACACCGGGTCGGCATAGTCACTGCCGGATTCGGCGAGTGGGCGGCCTCCCGTCTCGACGAGCTGCGCGGCTGGGCCGAAGGCAACGGAGGGGCCGCGGTCGTGGTTGCCGCCGAATCGGAGTCCGTTGATCGTTGGGGAGCGCCGCCCGGGTCGCTGGATCTGCAACGCCGGGTCAAGCAGGCCTTCGACCCACTGCGGGTGATGGTCCCCGGCCGGCTTCCGGGAGGCGTTTGATGGCCTGGAAAACCAGTCACGCTCCTCGCCAGCTCGAACTCGATAGTTGTGTCACCTGTGGCCTGTGCCTGCCGCATTGCCCAACGTTCCGGCTGACGGGCAACGAGTCGGCTTCTCCCCGCGGCCGATTGGCGGCCATGGCAGCCGTCGCATCCGGCATTGCCGAGGTCGATGATCGGTTCGAGGAGATCATGGGCTTCTGCCTGCAGTGCCGGGCTTGTGAACCGGTCTGCCCGTCCGTGCTGCCGTTCGGCCGGGCCATGGAGGGCGCCCGCGCGGAGATTGCGGAGCAGCAGCCCAACCGCGGCCGCAAGGTACGGGCACTCGTGCTCGGCCGCGGCCTGGGCTCGCGGCCGGCCATCCGGGTGGCGACGTTCTTTGCCGCTCTCAGCCAGCGCCTGCAATTCGAGAGGCTGCCGGTGCGGCTGCTGGCGCGGATCAAGGGCCTGCGGCGGATACCGTTTGCGGGAGGCTCGCACATCGGTGAGGCCCGCCCGGCGGCGACCGCTCGCGTGGGGAGCGTCGGGCTGCTGGCGGGCTGCGTTCAGGATGCCTGGTTTGGTGCGGTCAATGAAGCGGCGCTGGAATTGCTGACGGCGGCGGGTTACGACGTGACGGTGCCGGCTTCCCAGACCTGTTGCGGGGCCCTCGCCGCCCACGACGGGGCCGTGGCGGCCACCGAGCGACTGGCTTCCGCCAATGTCGCCGCGTTCGCCGGATACGACATGGTCGTCGCCACTGCCGCCGGATGTAGCGCCCACCTCGCCGGATACGCCGAGTGGGGTCCGGGTGGCGATGAGCTGGCCTCGCGTGTGTCCGACATCACCGTCGTGATTGCCGAAGCGATTGCCGACGGCCGGCTCCCGGAGTTGCCCTCCCGCGACACGAATGTGGCGATGCAGGATCCCTGTCATCTGCGCCACGCCCAGCGGGTGATTGCCGAAACTCGCCAGATCGTCGCCGCCGCCGGCTACGAACCCGTCGAGATCGACGACATCGGCATGTGCTGCGGCGCCGCCGGCGTGTACATGCTGGCCCAGCCGGAGACCTCCGATGAGCTGGGGCGCCGCAAGGCCGACCAGGTGCGCGCCGTTGACGCAACCCTCGTGGCGTCGGCGAATCCCGGGTGTGAGATGCAGCTGCGTTCGAACCTGGCGCGGCGCTACGAGATTCGACACCCGATCGAGATCTACGCCACCGCCTTGCGGGAGCACAGCGCAGCGTCCTAGGTCCGACTAGAGAGCTTTCTCGAACAGGAGGAGACGCTCGATCTCGAAATCCGCGGACAGGGCCGCTTCCTCCAGCCAGGGCACCGCCGGAATCATGATCTCCAGCGTGGCCGCCCGATCGGAGACCGCCAGCGCGAGCAGCGACTCGAAGTGGCCGACAGCCCGGTCGGGCGTCGTCTGGAGCCAGCCGACCTCGAGGCGATTGTCACGTGGCGCCCCGACGGCCCACCCCGTCGGGCCGGCGAGGAGTGCCCCGTGCTCGGCGGCTCGTTCCAGATCCTCGACGTGGAGGCGGCGGCACTGCCACGACACGGTCATCATGCCGCGGGCCGCCCGATTCAGTTCGCTGCCGGACCACGCCAGGTAGGCGGGGCCGACCTCGGCGACCGTTGATCGCCGCAGCGGCTCGTCCGGAGCGCCGGATGCCGCACGCGCGATCGCCCGGCCGGAGTGTTTGGTGGTCTGGAAGGCGCGCAGCCAGGTGGTCGTCTCACGAAACCCGAGGTGCGTGACCTGGTCGCACGCGGCCTCGTTCCAATCCTCGACCATCAGCAGCGCCACCTTGGCGCTTTGTTGGGCGCCCCACTGCTGCAAACTCTCGCCGAGCTTGGAGGCAATCCCGCGGCGCCGCCAATCCGGGTGTACCCGGATCCCCTGGAGCCATAGCTCATCGGGAGACAGCAGGACCCCGCGGGCCACCGCCACCGGTTCGTCGGTGTCATCGGCTGCGACGAGGACCCGCGAGTTTGGGTGGGCCAGCCACCGATCGAAGGAATCCACCACGTAGTCACCCCACGCGAACGTGTGGGTTGTCCACGGCGCCAACAACTCTTTGTCCGACGCCCGGGCATCGCGCAGCGAATACTTCATGTCAAGAAGGATAAGGGGAGCTGAGCATCACACGGCCGAAACGGATCGGCCTGCCCAGTCACGGAAGATGCTGAGGGTTCGCTGCGGCAATTCGAGCTGCGGCACGTGGCCGGCGTCGGGGATCGGAGCGAACCGCCAGTCGGGGCGTTCGCCGGCCAGCCATTCGGCACTTTCGAAGTGCACGATCTCGTCGAGCATCCCGTGAACCAGCAGTGTTGGTGCCGCAATGCGGTGGATCATGTCACGAAACCGGCGGCGGCGGCCCAGGGTGGCGGTGATCGAGCGGATCGCCTCGCAGTAGGCCTCGGGGGCCCACTCCATGGTGTCGCGCAGTCGTGTCATCTCCACGGCGTTGGCTCGGGTGGCGGCGTCGATCCGGTTGGGGCGCGCCGTCACGATGGCCCACGTGGCGTCGGTTCGCTCCTCCGGGGTGCCGCTGGTGGCGAAACGGCGGACCGCTTCCTCACCGATCCAGGGCAGCACAGGCACGCCGAGCCGCGTGATCGTGGCGCGGTTGACGTTGCGAGCCGAGCGCATCGGTAGCGCCGGATCGAGGAGGACAAGCCCAGCGACGGCGGCTGGATGGGAGGCGGCCAGCATCATGGATATGAGGCCGCCCATCGAGTTGCCCAAGAGGAGAGCGCTGCCCCCTGCTACGTCTCTGATGAAACGGACCAGTAGCGCCGCCTGAGATTTCAGGGAGGCCGTATGGCCGTCGAGCGGTGTGAGACCGAATCCTCGGAGGTCGACGGCGTATGGGTGGTAGTCGGTTGCCAGATCCGGTCCGATCAGCTCCCAGTTGAGGTGGGAGCCTCCGAGCCCGTGGACCATGACGATTGCCGGGCCCGTGCCCCCGTGATCGATGTAATGCACCGGGCCCTTGATGTCGACGATCTGCGATGTCCGCTCCATAAGGCAAGCAGCGTAACCTCAGTATTGAAGGATTGGTTCAAAGGTATCGATCGAGTAGGAATCGAGAAGGAGATGTCATGGACGTTGCTGGTAGCTCAGCGATAGTCACCGGCGGGGCCTCGGGTTTGGGAGCGGCGACGGCGCGGCGCCTGACGGCTGCGGGGGCGCACGTCGTGATTCTCGACGTGCAGGATGGCGCAGAACTGGCGAGCGAACTCGGTGGCGCTTCGGTGCAGGCCGACGTCACGATCGAGCCGGAGGTGTCGGTCGCGGTGGATGCCGCGTCCGAGATGGGACCGCTGCGGGTGCTCGTCAACTGTGCCGGGATCGGCACGCCGGCCCGGACGATCAACAGGGACGGCACACCACACGATCTGCAGTCGTTTCAGAGAGTCATCGCCATCAACTTGATCGGGACGTTCAACTGCATCCGTATGGCTGCGGTGGCAATGGCCCAGACCGAGCCCACCGACGGCGGCAGCCGCGGCGCCATCGTCAACACCGCTTCGGTGGCGGCGTACGACGGTCAGATCGGGCAGGCGGCCTACTCCGCGTCGAAGGGCGGCGTCGTCGGGATGACCCTTCCCGTCGCACGCGACCTTGCGTCTGCGGGGATCCGCGTCAACACTATCGCCCCGGGCATCATCGATACCCCGATGCTGGCGGGGCTGCCGGAAGCCGCCCGCGAGTCGCTCGGCGAGCAGGTTCTCAACCCGAAGCGCCTGGGGACTCCGGACGAGTACGCCGATCTGGCGTACTTCCTGATCACACACGACTACATGAACGGCGAGAGCATCCGGATGGATGGCGGCATCCGTATGGCGCCCAAGTGAGCCACCCGGTCGGCGTGATCCTCGCTGCCGGCCTGGCAACGCGGATGGGCCGGCCCAAGCAGCTGCTGCCATATCGGGACACGACGGTGCTCGGCTCGGTGATCGCCGCCGCCCGGGCGTCGCGGTTGGAGCGGGTGATCCTGGTGCTGGGGGCCTACCGAGATGAGGTGGAGGCGGCCGTTGACACCGTGGGCGTTGCGGTGGTGCACAACCCCGAGCCGGAGCGGGGCAACCTCAGCTCGCTCTTGATCGCCGGCGCCGAGGCAGGCGACGCCCCGATCGTTCTCCTCATGGGCGACATGCCCGGCATCGCGCCGGCGGTGATCGACGCCCACATCGCCGCCTGGGACGAATCGCCGGCATGGATGCGGGTCACGGAGTACCACGACGGTCGAGGGCATCCCTTCCTGCTTGCGCCCGACCTCGTTGCCGGCCTGTCCGAGCTGGAAGGCCCCAAGCCGCTGTGGGCACTGACTCAGATGCCGGCCGCGGAGTCCCTGGTGGTCGACGAGCCGATGCCCGTCGATGTCGACACCCCCGAGGACTATGGAGAGGCGCTGGCGCGCGATGCAGCCGACTCGTGAAAGAACTCGCGGAGCGTGACCAGGATTCTCTACTGGGATGATCCTGCCCGGTAGGGTCCGGCGATGGCGACGACACCAGGAGTTCGGCGAGTCACGAGGGTGTACCTCACGTTGACGCTGCTTTCAACGCTCGCCGCCTCATTCATCTGGGGCGTCAACACGCTGTTTCTGCTCGACGCCGGGCTGAGCGCGGCCGGGGCTTTCACCGTGAATGCCTTCTTCACGGCCGGCCAAGTCGTCTTCGAAATACCGACGGGCGTTGTCGCCGACACCCGGGGACGGCGGGCCTCGTACCTTCTCGGGGCTGCCACCCTATTTGTGTCGACTCTTCTCTACGTGTGGATGTGGCAGGCCGAGGCCGGCTTGTTCGGATGGGCTCTGGCCTCGATTCTCATCGGGCTCGGATTCACATTCTTCTCGGGCGCCGTCGAAGCCTGGCTGGTCGATGCTCTCGATGACAACGACTACGACGGCGGGTTGGAGTCGATCTTTGCGCGCGGCCAAGTGGTCGCCGGCATCGCCATGCTCGTCGGGTCGGTGGTGGGCGGTTTTGTTGCCCAGCTCACCAACCTGGGCGTCCCGTACCTCCTGCGGGCCGTGCTGCTGGCGGCGGTCTTCGGCGTCGCCTTCTTCACGATGCGCGACGAGGGGTTCACGCCCCATCGCGGCCGGGGCCCGATCGATGAACTCAAGACCGTGCTGGCTGCATCGCTCGACAACGGCTGGCGCAATCCACCGATCCGCTGGGTCATGCTGGCCGCGCCGTTCACCGCGGGAGCCGGGATCTTTGCGTTCTACGCGATGCAGCCTTACCTTCTCGAGTTGTACGGCGATGACAAGGCCTTTGGGATAGCGGGTCTGGCGGCGGCCATCGTTGCCGGGGCTCAGGTGGTGGGCGGGCTCCTCGTGCCTCAGATTCGCAAGGTCCTGAAGCGGCGCACCGATGCCCTCGCCGGTGCGGTCGCCGTTAGCGTTGTCGTTCTCGCGTTGCTCGGCGTCACGTCGAGCTTCTGGGCGGCGCTGGCTCTCATTTCGGTCTGGGCGCTGACGTTTGCGGCGACCGGGCCGATCCGCCAGGCATACGTCAACGGCCTCATTCCATCTGAGCAACGCGCCACCGTGCTGTCATTCGACGCGCTCATGAGCTCGACCGGCGGCGTCGTCGCCCAGCCGGCGCTGGGGCGCGCTGCCGACGTGTGGAGCTTCTCGACGGCCTACGTCATCAGCGCCGCCGTCACTGCGGTGGCACTGCCCTTCTATCGCCTGGCGCGCCGCGAGCACGCGTCGTCTGATCCGATCCAGTCCACCTAGCTAGCCGGCTATGCGTCCTCAGGCTCGGAGAACGGGGCCCGCGAGGCAGGGGCCGCGAACGGCTCGGCGAAGTAATCGGTCTCCCGCCACACCAGGCCGTCGCGGTATTCGAGGATGAGCACCCAGTGGTACGTCTTGCCGTTGGGCCAATCGCCGACCCCCTCGAGCACGCAGAGGTCACCCGTATCGGAGACGCTGATGATCGGCGTGGAGGCAAACGGCATCGTCGACAGCGTCCTGGAAACGGACGCCCGCTGCTCCCCACCCTTGAGTTCGACGTCGAGACGATTCTCTCCATCGAAGTGGCCTTCGTAGTCGGCGTTGGCGGCAGCCCAATTGTCGTGGCCGACAAAGCGCTCTCCGGATTGGGGGTAAGTGCAGACGTAATCGGGATGCCGCAGCTCTGCGAGTGTCGCAAAATCCATGGCTTCGGTCGCTTCGCGATATCGGCGGGCCCGGTGGCTCATGAGCGGAGTGTACGCGCTCCAGGACTCCTAAACGCCCTCCACCGACGCCACGGCGGCTGCCATGGTCGCCCAGCGTTCGAGCTCGGCGTCGACCGGGGCCACCACCAGGTTGGCGGCAACGTCCTCGATCGCAGCGATGATCTGCTTGCCGGCGCGGCGGCTGCGGCGCCTGGCTCCCAGGCCGGCGAAGAGCCCGGCGGCGGCAGCCAGCAACAGCCCCAGGGCCGCCCCGCCGAGCAGCAGCAGCGTCGGGATCGGCCAGCCACCGACTTCGGGTGTCAGCCGATCGGTGGGGATGCGCAGCCAGTCGAGGATGAGAAGAACCAGCAGCCAGATCCCCCCTGCAGCAGCGGCCAGCGCCAGGAGGCGCTGCAACCACCCAACCCCGGCCCACCAGCGCGGAGGCGCCGTCGTGGCCCCGGCGACGGTCGTGATGCGGTTGCCCAGCTCGCCGACGAGGTCGGTCCGGTGAGATGCGGCTGCGGCCCGCAGCTTGCGGGCCCAAACGGGCGGGGCATCGCCGGCGCGGCGGTCCGCATACGTCTTGAGTGCCAGCTGCAGCCGCGGCTCATCGATCGGGATCGCGGTTTGCGGCCCGGGGCGCGCCGCCGTCGGCGGGCGCAACTTGCGCAGCGGATGCCGACGAAACCGGCGCAGCCAGCGGGTGAAAGGCCAGCCGGTGGCGAGAGCCGCATCATGGCGAAAGGCGGCGGCGACGGCAGAACTCACCGCGGCGGACCCCGCGGCGTCTCCGAGACCGGCCGCCAGGTCTTTGCGGCCCGCTCGGGAGTCCTTCTCTGATGGTGGTGTTCTCAGGTCGGCGAGCCCGGCCGCCACGTTCTTGAGATCGGCGTCGATGCGGGCCAGTGCGCCACTGCGTGCCGCGATCCGTGCCGCCAGCAGAGCCGCGAACTCGTCGAGACCGCGGCCGGTGACTGTCGACGTGAGTATCACCGTTGGTGCGTCCAGGCCGTCCGCGGTGAGCAGGCGGACTGCGTCGTCCCGCCAAGCATCGTGGCCGCTCTCGTCGATCAGGTCCGCCTGGTGCAGGAGGAATGCCATAACGTCGCCGTGGGCGGACAGTTGCGCCAGGTACCGCTCGTGGAGGGCCTGGTCGGCGTACTTCTGGGGATCCAACACCCAGATGAGCAGATCAACGTGGGCCACGAAGTGGTCGACCTGCATTCGATGGGAAACCTCAACAGAGTCGTGGTCGGGGAGATCGATCAGCACCAGCCCACGGAGGGAGGATCTCCCGTCGACCCCGTGGCGGTGCCGCACCCCGAGCCACTCGAGGAGTGGACCGGCGTCATCCGGCCCGAAGACGGCCGCACGGGCCTCCGACGTTGTCGGCCTGGTGATCCCGGCCGGGGCGATGGCTTCACCGACTATCGCGTTGAACAGCGAGGACTTGCCGCTGCCGGTGGCGCCGGCGAGGGCAACCACAGTGAAGTCGGTGCCGTGCCGGAGACGGTCGGTGGCATGGTCGATAGTGGCGTCCGCCAGATCGACGACGTCGTCGGAGACGATCCCGGTGCCGAGGTCGAGAACCCGGCGTAGCGAGTCGATACGCTCTGCCAGCGAGGATGGGGCTCCAGTCACGAAGGCCTCCCTCCGATCGACTCCCCCAGAGCCCGGATGGTTGCGGCGTCATCGACAGTGGGGCCGTCATCGAGGCGGCGGCGGAATCGGGCGGCGTCGTCGTCGAGCAGGCCGGCGACGCGCTCAATCAGGTTGGCGCGCGCCTGGCGGGCGAGATCCCGCACCGCGTTCTCTCCGAACATCGCAGTGAGGAGCGCCTGGCTCACCGTGGCGGCGCCTCCGGCGACGGCGACCTCGCCGCCCGTGATCCCGCCGGTGTGGGCGAACATCACCACCATCAGCGAAACCCCGATCGTGTTTATCCCGAGCGACAGCGCCCGGGCGGCGAGGCGTTTGCCCTCGGCTTGCTGGCGCACGAGGCCAAGCACGTGATCCTGCCAGGCACTGATCTCGGATTCCGCCAGGTCACCCAAGGAGTCGCCGGGACGGGCCAAGGCTCGGGCATCATCGCTGAGAAGCTGCCGGCCGGCTGGGCTCTTCTCCCAGCGTTCCACGGTGGCATCGGCGGCACGGTCGGCGGCCTCGATGATGGTGGCGGCCAGGCTCGACGTGAGCTCACCCTGGACTTCAGCCGCAGCAGACGGGCCCCCGACGAAGATCGACTGAAGTGCGTCCCGGACCCGGGAGACGCCACCCTGCAGCGACTTCATGATCTGGCCGCCGCCAACGTACTCCTGCCAACGGGCCAGGACCTCTTCACGGAGAATGGTTCCCCCCTCGACCCGCTCGGCAAACGCCGTCTGCGCCTGCCGATAGTTGTGGTCGACGATGGCGTTGAGGTCGCTGAGAGCGGCGGCCTCCCGCTCCACTCCGGTGGCTATCCGGTCCAACCGCGCCGGGATCGAGGCCACCGCGCCCTCGATCGTCGCCTGCACCAGCCGGCGGCGGTCTTCCGACTGGGCGGCTCGTTCCAGCAGCCAGCTGCGGATGGCGGCGACCTGCGGGGCCGGGATGCGGTCGTGGTGGAGCTCGGTTTCGGCAATCGGGAAGACGGTGACGTCGTCGAGCCCATGAGTGTCCAGCATCGTGGCGAAGTGGGCGGCAACCTCGGATTCGCCTCCGGGTGGAATCCGGTTGATTGCCACGGCGATGGCAATCGCCCTCTCCCCGGCCATCGCCAGATACTCCCACGGCACTGCGTCGGCGTAGCGAGCCGCGGTGGTGACGAACAGCCAGAGGTCGGCGGCGCCCAGCAGCTGTCCGGCAAGCTCGTGATTGACGACCTCGACGGAGTCGATGTCCGGCGTGTCGAGCACGGCAAGTCCCTCAGCCAGCACGTCGGAGGTGACGATCCGGAGCCCGCTGCCGGACCCGCCTCCGGTGCCGGTGATACGGGGCAGCTCGGGGAGGACACCTCCTTCGGTGAACCAGCGCTGTGATGCGGGATGGCACACCAGGACCGGGACGCGTGTCGTCGGTCGCAACAGCCCAGTCGCGGTGACGTCTTCGCCGATGAGCGAGTTGGTGATTGTCGACTTCCCGGCGCCGGTCGAGCCGCCGATGGCCGCCAGCAGGGGGGCATCGAGGTTGCGCAGCCGGGGGAGCAGGTAGTCGTCGATCTGTCCCGCGAGCTGCCTGATGAGGCGGCGTGTCTCGGCGGAGCCGTCGATGGTTGGGCCGGGCGGGATGGCTTCGAGCCCGGATCGCAGGCTCGCGAGCTGCGCGCTCAATGTTGCGGTGTCCCAGGCCATGTCGGCACAGGTTAGGAGGCCGCTGCCCGGCTCGGTCCGGCTTCTATTTCACCGTCAGCTCGAACAGGGGGAGCCCCGAGTCTTCGAGTTCGACTTCGAATACCCCGGGGATATCGGCTGTGAAGCGGAGGGGATCATTGTTGCCGGCCACGACTTCATGTCGGATGTTGTATCCGTGTACGTGGACCTCCTCGGCGACGTCGCTGGTGACGGTTATCTCGACGATGTCGTGGCGCGCCACCTCGAAGCGATCGTCTGCGATATCGATGTCTCCGGCGGCGTAGCCAACTGTGATCGACAGGTCCGGTGTGGCGACCTCCCCGGCGACTTCCACCATCGCGATGGCGCTGAGCGGTTCACCGTCGAGGAGATAGTCGGCATGGTCGGCGGCCGCGAGCGTCACCTCGATGTGGTGAGATCCCGGCTCGAGATCACCCAGCGGCACCTCGGCCTGGTAAGCCATCCGGTCGAGCCTGCCGTCGATGAACACGTGGGTGTGGCCGATCCCCGGGACGTGCTCCTCGTTCTCGGGGATGGCGAACTCGAAGCCATCCGCCTCCAGGACCGCCACATACCCGCCGGGCCCCTCTTCGATGCGCAGCTCGAGAACAGGAGGTGTTCCCTGCCACTCCCTGGCATCGCCTTCATTGTGCTCGTGATCGTGACCCTCTTCGACCATTCCATCCATGGTCATGGTGATCCTGGGGTCTGGCATCGGGCTCTCTTCGGCACAACCGGCCAAGAGCAGCGCCGGCACCAGCGCCAGGATTGCCGGAGGCGCAGCGCGGCGTGCCAAGTGAAGCTTCCTGTGCCATGTCATCGCTGCCTCCCACCTCGCGGCGCGCCTCGTGAATCTACCGCGATGGCGGATTAGCGCACATCAATGGCGCGCCACGAACTCCCCCCGGCCGGGGCGGATGGCGCGGCCGGCCTCGTCAACGATCAGCTCACCGCCGGCGACGACGATGGCGGCCTTGCCCTGCAGTTCCATTCCCTCATACGGTGTGTATCCGACGTTGTCATGCATGTCGGCCCCGCGCACCGTCCAGGCTGTTTCGTCCCAGATCACCAGGTCGGCGTCGGACCCGACCTGGAGCGAACCCTTCCGGGGATAGAGCCCGCAGATCTTGGCCGGGTTGGTGGCTACCAGTCTCACGAAGTCGCCCATCGAGAGCGGCCCATCGGCTACTGCCGCGGTGTACAGCAGCGGCAGCCGCAGTTCGACGCCCGGGAGTCCGTTGGCAGACTCGGTAAAGGCAGTTGCCGGCCCGCCGGGAAGCTTCTGGTCCATCGTGTAGGGCGAGTGGTCCGAAGAAACGACCGCGATGTCGCCGGCGGCGAGTTGCGCCATCAACCCGGCCCTTTCGGCGGGACCACGCAACGGGGGGCTGCACATGAACGGTGCCGCCGTCTCGATCGGGCTGTCGTACGCGGACTCGTCGAGGAGCAGATAGTGGGGGCAGGTTTCGGCTACAACGTCGACCCCGCGCCGGCGGGCGGCGAGCACCAGGTCAACCGCCTGCGGCGTTGAGATGTGGGCGAGGTAAAGGGAGGCCCCGGCGGCTTCCGCCAGGGCGATCGCCTGAGCGACGCCCGACCACTCGGCTCCGCGGCTGTGCGAGTAGGCGTGAGAGTCGGCGCCGAGCCGGCCGGCGGCGACTCGTTCGTCGCGGCCCCATCCGACGATGGCGTCATCCTCGGCATGGACCATTACGGGCACGCCGGCGGCACGGGCCGCCTGCATCAGCTCGATGGCCCGACTTCCCGGGACCTTGAGCCGGTCGTACGTGAGGTAGATCTTCACCGCGGCCAGTCCGGTGGCGGCAACCGCGGCGAACTCGCCCGGGGCGGGGTCCTCCCAATCAGTGACGATCAGATGCATGCCGTAGTCGACGGTCATCTCGGTGGCGGCCCGTTCCATGGCGTCGGCAACCACCTCCGTTATCGACATTCCGCGATGTTGGGCGGCGAAAGGAACCACCGTGGTCGTACCGCCAAACGCCGCCGAACGTGAGCCGGTCCAGAAGTCGTCGGCCGTCATATCGCCTTTCGAGGACAGCGATCTCTGCCGCGGCCGTGTCGCCGGAGCTCACTGCTGCGCCGACGGCGGCGATCCGACCTGCTGTGACGGCGATATCGCCTGCGTGCTCGCCGGCGTCGTCGACTAGGCGGCCATTGCGGATGATCAGGTCGAAGGTCATCTCTCCAGCTCGGTGATGAGGTGTCCGGTGGATCGCTCGAGCCGCTGGAGCAGTCGGCCGAGCTCGGCGTGGTCGACGGCTGTGAGCGGCCTGGCCGGGAAGCGAGCCCGCCCCGTGGCGATGGCGCCCCGGCGATGCAGGATCTCCTTGCGCACCGCGATCCCGGTCCGAAGTTCGTGGCGATTCACCGGGAGATAGCGGTCGAAGAGGTCCTCGGCGCGCTCCCGGGCGCCGGAGCCGTGTAACTCGATCACGCGAGAGAGAGCATCCGGGAAGGCGAATCCCGTCATCGCGCCGTCGGCGCCGCGGTCGAGTTCCTGAACCAGGTGGATCCCGTTGTTGCCCGTGAGGATCGGGACCCGGCGCAGCCCGGCCTGCTCCGCTTCCCGAATCGCCGACAGTTTCCCCAGCCCGGGTTCGTCCTCATGCTTGAGCATCGCGACCGAGGGGCATGCCTCGATTATCCGCCGCCAGACATCGACGGAGATGTGGACACCCGACGCTTTGGGGAAGTCCTGGACGCAGATTGGCACGTCGGGCCCCAGCTCATCGGCGACGTGCTTGAAGTAGGCGGCGATGGTGGTGTCACCCTGGAGGCCGGCGAGCGGCTGCAGCATGACTCCCGCGCAGCCGCGACTCATGCCGTATTCGGCCAAAGCGGCCACCCGTTGGAGCGATGCATCGGAGACACCGACCAGGACCGGGACCCGACCGCTGATCGCCTCGGCGGCCGCGTCGACGACCGTCCGGGCATCGCCGTCGGTCATCCGATGGGCCTCTCCCATCACGCCGAGCAGGGTGATCCCGACGGCGCCGCAGCTGATGTAGAAGTCCATGAGGGGGCCGATTCCGGAGTAGTCGATCGCCCCATCGGCCTGGAGCGGAGTGACCGAGATGGCGACGAATCCCCGTTCGGGCATAGGGAGCGACACGGGGGCAGCCACTAGCGCGCTCCCCGGAGGGCGCGGCGGGCAGCCTGGACCGCGGCCCGGCACGGGTCGATCACCGGAACCCCCAGCTCGTCACGGAGCCGCGCCTCCATGTGGGTCATCCCGGTGCAGCCGAGCACGATCACATCGGCGCCGGCGGACAGCAGGCCGCGGCCGGCCTCGAGGGCCGCCTCGTATGCCTCAGGGGTGGCGAGCTCCAGCACACCAAACCCCAGGGGGATATCGGCGACCACCCGGTCGGCGACGCCGAGCTTCTCCCAGTAGCGGGCGTGGCGGGGCAAGGAGTCGGCGACGCTCGATATGACGCCGACACTGTCGCCCAACTCCGTGGCAGCCCGGATTGCGGACTCGTTGATACCGAAGGCCGGGACATCGGTCACCTGGCGTACGTATTCGAGTCCGGGATCGGAGAAGCAAGCGACCACGTAGGCCGCCGCCTCGTGATCCTCAATCAGCTCAGTCATCGGGGCCACCGCCGCAAAGACATCATCGTCCGACTCGATCGCCGGTGGCCCGCCGGATGATGTGGCCACGATGACGTCGTCATCGACTGCCGATACCGCATCGCGAATCTGCGCGGTGATCAGTTCGGAGCTGTTGGGGTTGATCACGAGGATTGTCTGCGAGTCGCCGATGGGCCCTCCTCTTCGCGCATCGCCGACTCTACCGAGCGTGCCCTTTTCTGTCCGCCCTGGTTGATAGCGTGCTGGTAGTCGAGTTGGGGGGTGCGGCCCTTTCGGATTCGGAGGCACCAGAACGAAAGGGAGCAGCGCTATGAGCGAATTCAAAGGCTTTCCGCCCGAAACGACTGAATTCCTGAAACACCTGTCTGAGAACAACTCCAAGGCATGGTTCGACGAGCATCGTGCCGACTACGACGACTACTGGGTAGAGCCCGCCAAAGCCTTTGTCGTGGCGGCCGGCGCGGCCCTTCAGGAGATCGCACCTGTCGAGGCGCAGCCCCGCGTCAACGGTTCGATCTTTCGGGTCAATCGTGATGTCCGCTTTTCTGCCGACAAGAGCCCCTACAAGCGCCACCTCGATTTCTGGTTCTGGGAGGGGGAGCGGCACAGCGCGGTGTCGGGTTTCTATCTACGGATCACCCCCGACGGTGTCGGCATCGGCGTAGGGGCTCATCGCTTCGACAAGGAACAGCTCGCCTCGTACCGCTCCGCGGTCGCTGACGTCGTCTCAGCCGGGTCGTTGCGTACGGCCGTGGATGCGATCGAGAAGGCCGGGTTCGAACTGAAAGGGGAGTACTACAAGACGTTGCCCCGCGGTTTCGCCGCCGCCGACCCATTTGGAGCTCGGATGCTGCGCCACAACGCGCTGTGGATTGGCGAGGACGAAGTGGCGCCGAAGGTGCTCGGTAACAAACGTTTTGTGGCCTGGGCGCTGACCCGGTGGTCGAAGATGGAACCTCTACACCGCTGGTTGGTCGATACCGTGCAGTGAAGCGCGGCCACCCTCAGGAACGGCTGCCGTCGATCACCCGTTCGACCGTGTCGGCGAGCGACGCCCAGCGGTCGATGAGGGCGTCCACGACATCGAGCTGAGCATCCTGTCGAGCCTGAGTCCGCTCGCCGGCGGCGAGGAGTGGATTCCTAACGACAATCGTCTGAGTCAGGTCGGGCGCCGGACAGCCGGTGAGCGAGCCTCGATGGCCGTAGCGCGGGCGTGTCTGGCGAAGTCGAAGTCGGCGTTGAGGGCTGCACGAAAGGCCAGGCCGTTGAGTGTCGCGAGCAGGATCTCAGTGCGTTCGGTGGCGTTCTCCACCGACAGTGCAGGATTACCGCGCTGCAGCGCCGCCCGAAATCGATCGACCCGCTGTTCATGGTGGCGCTCGATGCGATGGTGCAACTCGCCATTGTTGAGTGCTCCGCTTACGGCTATCTGCACATAGATGCGGGCGACGATCGATTCATTCGTGAAGAAGGCGATGTATGCCTCGACCAGGTCGTTGAGCGTCTCCGTTCCGAGGTGGGCCGGGTCCGGGTCGACGGCGGCAATCGCCTCGGCGACGACCCGCAAGACCACCGTTTCCTTGGAGTCGAACAGGTTGTAGAAGCTGCCGACGCGCACTTCGGCCCGATCACAGATGGCCTTCAGCGTTGTTGCGTCGAGACCAAACTCTCCGAGCAACTCGCGCGCGGCTTCGAGGATGCGCGCCTCGGTTCTAATGCCTACCTGGTAGCGGGCCACAGACTCTCTCCCGACTCCTCCAAGTTGGAGACTAGCCGATTTGCCGGACCAAATTTGAATCTTTGCTCAAATTAGAGTGTACAATCAAAATCGGAAGTGCAGGTAGGCGCGGCGGCTGCCGATGTTTACGGGTAGTAGCCGGTGAAGAGAAGAGATTCAGGATGAGCCACTACAAGAGCAACCTTCGCGATATCGAGTTCAACCTCTTTGAGGCCAACCAACTAGGGGCGCTACTTGGCAGCGCACCTTTTGCAGAATTCGACCGTGACACAGTCATGGATGCCGTCACCGAAGTTGACCGCCTCGCCAAGAACGAGTGGTCGGAAAGCTTCGAGGAGGCCGATCGAGTCCCGCTCGAGCTGGTGGACGGCACAGTTGTCCTCCACGATTCCATGAAGCGCGGACTCGACGCCTTCTACGGTGCCGAATGGGACATGTTGTCCGTGCCCACAGAGTTCGGTGGCTACGGAGCGCCGATGCAGGTGCGCTGGGCGGTTCAGGAACTCCTGCTTGGTGCCAACCCGGGGCTCTTCTTCTACGTCTCCGGCGGCCTCATGGCCGTCGTCATCGCCATGCTCGGCACCGAGGACCAGGTCCAGCAGTGGGCGATGCCGATGATGGAGCGTCACTGGGGCGGCACGATGGTGCTCACCGAGCCCGATGCCGGATCGGACGTCGGTGCCGGCACGTCCAAAGCAATCCACGTCGAAGGCGACACCTATCACCTCGAAGGTGTGAAGCGGTTCATCACCTCGGGCGAGTTCGATCATGCCGAGAACATCATCCATCTGATCCTGGCGCGGCGCGAAGGCGGCGAGCCGGGTACCAAGGGCCTGTCGATGTTCATCGTCCCGAAGTACCACATGAACGAAGACGGTTCGGTGGGGGAGCGCAACGGAGTCGTTGCCACCAGCATCGAGAAGAAGATGGGCATCAAGGGCTCGACGACCTGCGAGCTCACGATGGGAACCGATGGCCCGTGCGTCGGGTACCTGGTGGGAGGTGTCCACAAGGGCATCAAGCAGATGTTCAAGGTCATCGAGGATGCCCGGATGCTGGTCGGCGCCAAGTCGGCTTCCGCACTTTCGACCGGCTATCTCAACGCTCTCGAATACGCCGGGTTGCGGGTGCAGAGCGCCGACCTCGCCGAGATGATGGACAAGACCGCGCCTCGGGTCGAGATCATCAGACACCCCGACGTGCGCCGCATGCTGATGCTCCAGAAGTCACATGCCGAGGGGCTGCGCTCGTTGCTGTACTTCATCGCGGCGACGATTGACCGGCAACAGCTGGAACCCGATGAGCCGTACTGGAGCAAGCTCGAAGATCTGATGCTGCCGCTTCTGAAGGGTTATGCGTCCGAGAAGGCCTACGAGCTGCTGGCCCAGTCGCTCCAGGTGTTCGGCGGCTCCGGGTTCACCCAGGACTACCCGATAGAGCAATACGTCCGCGACGCCAAGATCGACAGCCTGTACGAGGGCACCACCGGGATCCAGGCGCTCGACCTCTTCTTCCGCAAGATTGCCCGCGACCAGGGCGCCACCCTGGGCCGGTTGTCAGAGGAGATCCTCGAGATGGTCAAGGGCGGTCCGGAAGAGCTCGCAGTCGAGCGGGGCCTCCTCGGCGTCGCCATGGAGGACACCCAGGCGCACATCGGAGTGCTGGTCGGCCACCTCATGGCCTCGATGGGAGGCGACAAGCCGGCGATCTACAAGACCGGGCTTCACACCAACAGCCTGCTGGAGAGCCTCGCCGAAGTTGTCATCAGCTGGCTGCTCCTCAAGCACGCCGAGATCGCCCTGATCGCCGGGGAAGACGCCGCCGACGCCGACACAGCCTTCTACGAGGGCAAGATCGCCTCGGCCCGCTTCTTCGCCCGCCACGCCCTTCCCAAGGCCAAGGCCCGTCGCGAAGCGGCCGAGCAAGAAGACGGCTGGCTCATGGAGATGCCAGACGCCGCGTTCTAGTGGGCCGGAGGGCTTTCGGCCCTAGCCATCCACCGGTGCGGGGTCGAAACTGATTGGTACCGGTTGCGGGCGTGTCCGCGGTGCAATCGGCATCGGCGGCGCCCGCCTCGAACCAGTTCGAAAATCGTCGCGCGAGGGGGAAACCATGCGCAAATTCGCTGTAACCGTCGTGTCTCTCATGTGCCTGTTCGCTCTAGCGGGCCCGGCCACCGCCGGCGGAAACGATCAGTTCCCGCCCGAAATCGACCTCCCCGACGGGTTCTTCCCGGAGGGGATCGCCGTCGGTCAAGGATCAATGTTCTACGTTGGGTCGCTTGCCGACGGTTCCATCTATAGGGGGGATCTCCGCACCGGAGTTGGTGCCGTTCTAACCGATCCCGTTGGCGGGTTCCCCATGTCCACCGTCGGCCTCGACGTCGATGCCCACAATCGCGTCTGGGCCGCCGGCGCAGCCGCCGGGACCGGTCGGGTCTATGACGGAAGCAGTGGCGAGTTGCTCGCCACCTACCAGTTCACAGACCCGCTCCAGTCGTTGATCAATGATGTCATCGTCACCCCGCAAGCGGCCTGGTTCACCGATTCGGGCACATCCGTCTGCGATCAGGGAGGGTTCTGCTTCATTGGGCAGACGCGCCTCTTCAAGGTCGTCCTCGAACCGGGCGGCGGCCTTCCCGATCCCGCTGATCCCGGCGCGGTCGAGGAGATCCTCGTCGATGCTCCTGATATCTACTTCTCCAACCTCAACGGGATCGAGACGCTGCCGGGGACTTCAGATCTTGTCGTCGTGCACAACCAGGTCGGCGCCCTGTATCGGGTCGACCCGGCAACGGGCGAAGCCGCGATTCTCTACGGCCCTCCCAATGACCCTCCGCTCCTCGGCGCGGACGGTATGTCCCGTCTCGGGCGAACCCTGTACGTCGTGGAGAATGCGGCGGGCCGGATCGCGGTGATTCGGTTCGACCCGTCCAGTGGCACGGGGAGGCTATTGACGACTCTGCCCGTCGCCGGCGCGCAGACACCCACGACGTCGGCTCTGTTCGGCTCGGCGCTCTACACAGTCGACGCCCGCCTGGCCACGCCGTTCACGGGCCCGTACAAGGTATATCGCGTCGAACGCTGAAAGGGTCTCGATCGAATAAGGGCTCGATCGCGAATACGCGGCCGAAGGCGAGCGTAGTATGCGCGTCATACCGAAAAGGAGTGGCGTGGAGACCGTTTTGAGGCCGGCAACCGATTTCACGATCAATCGATATCACGTTGATCTGAGCAATCTCACGGTGCGTCACGAGGAGGTCGCCTGCGAGGACTTCGAGGACGTCCTGGGGGGTATTGCTCGCGCCACGAAGCTGTTGGCCGGCATGAAGGTGGACGACGCGTACGATCCGGCGTCGCCGCTTGTCATGAACCTCGGGTTGCTCAGCGGTACCAGTGTGATGACGGGGCTGCGGACGTTCTTCCATGGGTATTCGCCGTTGAAGGCCTCGGTGTCGGGTCGGCCGGGTTTGATGTGGTCGGCGGGGAGCGGTCACTTCGGCACCAAGTTGCGCGGTCTGGGGATCGACGAGGTCATCTTCACCGGCCGGGCGGAGCGGCCTAAGTTGCTGCACCTGACGGAAGGGGCGCCCGGGGAGCCGGCGCAGTTCGAGTTCCTCGACGCGTCCGACCTCGGTGGACGCAAGATCAACGATCGTATCCAGGATCTGCACGGCCGGTGGCCGGAGGCGCACTTTGCGGTGATCGGCCCGGCCGGGGAGAACTACGAGTCGGTGCGCTTCGCCGCAATCGCCCTGTCGACCGACAATCAGTTGGCAAGCGGCGACGCCAAAGCCCGATTCTGTGGGCGGGGTGGCTACGGCGGGGTGATGGGGTCGAAGAACCTGTGGGCGATCGCCGCCGATGGGCCCAACCCGGGACGGCAACGGGGACTGCGAGACATCAACCGGGAGATCAATCTGGGTGACCCGAGCTCCCGCTATCGCGATCTGGAGCACGATCGCGGCGGCACGTGGCGCATGATGAAGATGATGCAGGAAGCCCAATCGCTCCCCGAATTCAACTTCGCCCCCACCGGCACCGACGCATCGGTTCGCTTGCAGCGCCCGGCGGTTGAGGCGGGGCCTTACGTCGTGCTGGCGGAATCGTGCCATCTATGCGGTATCAAGTGCCACAAGAACGTTTATGAGGAAGCCGGCAATGGTGAGCGGGGTAACTACCGGGCCAAGGTGGACTACGAACCGATCGCGCTGCTGACAACGAACCTCGGCATCTACGATCCCGACGAAGCGCTGTCGCTGATAGACCTTGGTGACGAACTGGGGATGGACTCGATCTCGCTCGGGGCAACCCTGGGATACGCGATGGACTACAACCGGCGCAACGGCGGTGAGTTGTTGGGCGGCATTCAGTTCGAGGACGCGGCGGCTGCGAAAGAAGCGATCCGCGCCGTCGGCGGCGGCGGTCTTCCCGAGCTCGGACAGGGCGTCAAACGGCTCGCCGACCAAACCGGGGAGCACGATTATGCGATGCAGTCCAAGGGCGTCGAGTTCCCCGCATACCAGCCGCACACGAATCCCGGGTTCCCCTGGGCCCTGGCCGGCGGCCACATGTCGATGCGCACCTACCTTCTCTATGTGGTGGAACGAGAAACGGGGGTGGACTACTGGGTCGACGCGATCACCAACCGCGGTCCGCTGTTCATGATGGACGACATCACCGGGTTGTGTAAGTTTGGCGGGGCCACACTGGACATGGAGGCGGAGGCGCTGAGAATCACAGCCGGCTTGGACATCTCTGCCGAGGAGCTGGCGGCGCTCGTGATGAGGACATTCTTGAGGGGCTACGCCAACGAGCGGGCGCAAGGCTTCGAATTGGGCGACTACGCCCTCCCGGCGGAGGCGCACGAGCCGATGGCCGGCTCGGACCTGCCGCACTTCAACACGGTCGAGTTCTTCGAGCAGGTCCGCTCAGGCGTCATCGAGGAACTCGATCAAAGGGCGGTGGCGGCCGGCTTCATGTAGGGCGCTATCTACTCCGGCCGGGCGATTGCCATGGCGGCGTGGAGGGCGATCCCTGAGGGGAGGGCGGCTTCGTTCATTACGGCGCGGTTCGAATGCAGCGAGGCGGCAGTATCGGGATCTTCGATGCCGTCGGGGCACACTCCGAGCGATGCCATGGCGCCCGGCACCTGCTGGAGCACATATGAGAAGTCCTCAGATGCAGTATTGGGGCTCGGGGCTTCCCTGTAGCGGCCCTCGCCCAGGGTGGCCTCGGTGGCCGCCTTGACCAATTCGACATCAGCCGCGTGGTTGACCGTGACGGGATAGCCCGCGGTGATGGCGACTTCGCAGTTGCAGTTGTGGGCTGCGGCAACCCCTGCCGCCACCCGGCCGATGCTGTCGTGCACCTTGGCTCTCGTCGCCTCGCTGAACGCCCGGATCGTCCCTTCCAGGTAGGCAGTCTCCGGGATGATGTTGCTTGTGGTGCCGCTGCTGATCTTGGCGACCGTCACGACTGCCGGGTCGAAGGCCCCGATCTCCCGGGTCACCATCGTCTGGAAAGCCGTGACCATGGCGCATGCCGCGGGTATTGGGTCGATCGCCTGATGCGGGGCCGAGGCATGGCCTCCTCGCCCGGTGAGGG